>DATDIX010000152.1:0-13209 GCA_036520835.1 Chitinophagaceae bacterium
AAGCAGGTTAGCTAATAGCCAGGTAAAAAGGATATGTACGAACATAAACGGGTTATTAGTGACAGTTACAGTTTTCTCCAAATAAATAAAACGCCAGGGTAGCCAGCAGGCTCAGGCTAAAAGCGCCAACCAGGATGGGAAACCAGCGTTTCCTGACAGCAAAATGAAAATGGAAATGTTCATGGGTGAACAGCCAGTCTATCTTCAGCACCTGCAAAACTGTGAGAAGACAGGCTACTACCGGTCCAAATAAAATAAGTCCGTTGATGTTCAATCCCGGCGGCTCTTTGATCCCCATTCTTTCTAACCATGGTGCAGAGGAATCAAATGGTGCATCAACCCCTAACCCATATTTTAAAATGGATATCACGATGAGGTAAGCTGTGGGCAATGACAGCAGCAAGGCTGCCAGCGTAAGCCAGTGTTGTTTTGCAAACAGTTTCATAATTCAGCATTTTTATTGATTAATAATTCAAGTTGATTGATCCTTTTCAGGCAGATACCTAAAGGGATAAGCCCCACGATCCCAAATGAGCAATCAATGAAGCGCCACCATAAGGGTATGCCGCGGAAGTGACCGGCAATAAGGGCAAACGGGATAATGAGCACACAGGCTATCATTCCAAATTCAATGATCCATTTATTCCTGACAGGATCCCTCAAAGGCCCGATAAAAAGGATCGCCAGTACAAAATGAGCAAAGGCAAGCCAGTCATATCCATAAGCAATAAATGGATAGTCTCTATTCGTATTGCTTACTCCTATGTATACTTTCTCTATCCACGCCCCTGTGGAAGTAGCGGGTGAAAAACAGCGGGAAAGAAAAGCCAGGCCAGTTTCTGCAGGTATAGCGGTCAGGCCGCTTAAAAAAAGAGCGATCATAAAGAAGATGATCCAGCGCCTGATGATTGTAGTTTGTTTTTGTATCATAAAAAGTACTTTGTATTTCAAAGTATAAGGGCAAAAAAAATTATTTTACCCCTTTGATCATATTTTCCAATGCAGTGATGTGCTCTGTAAACGCTTTTTCCCCGTTCCTGGTCACTGAATAGGTCGTGTTGGTTTTGCGCCCGATAAATCCCTTATGTACTTTAATGTAGCCATTCTCCTCCAGGCTCACCAGGTGAGTAGCGAGGTTGCCATCAGTTACTTCAAGCATTTGTTTCAGGTCATTGAAGCTGATCTCCTCGTTAACCACTAATACGCTCATCACCCCGAGCCGTATCCGGTTGTCAAACACTTTATTTAAACCTGTTATAGGATTTTTCAACTTAAAATTTTTAACTATTAACTTTTAACCTCTCTCATATTTCCACCACATCACTACACCATAGATAATATGCATGACCCCGAATCCAAGCGCCCAGAAATACAAACCATACCCGATGAACAGCATATTGACAAGGCCGATGATTATTTCGCAATAGCCAAGATAACGGATGTCTGACAAAGTGTATTTGCTTGCATTTACCAGCGCCAGGCCATAAAAGATAAGGCTGGCTGGCGCTACAAAACTCCAGGTATCATATTGCAGCATACCCAAAATAAATAATCCGCCTGCCATAAGCGGGATGATCATATTCCAGAACAAACGGCGGGAAGTATGGTCCCATAAAGAACGACCCTCTTTGTTCGATTTTCTCCAGGTAAAATAAAAAGCCGAAAGAAAGGCTGCTGCAAAGACGGCAGCTGACAGCCCCAATAACCGGATCTTCAGTTCATCAAAATCAGTTTTAAGAAAATAACCCCGGTTATTGTACTCATCGTAATAATTTTTAAAGATCGCATAACGGGCTATCCATGCCCCGATAAGGGCAAAGGTTCCTGCAGCTACCCCGCTAAGGCCGCTGAGGGAAATAAAACGGCTGGACCGCTCCATGAGCCGCCTGATGTCTTTAACCTCCTGGAGGCTGTCTTGTGGTTGGTTTTGTTCGCTCATAAAAAGCACTTTGTAATACAAAGTAAATACAACTACTGCTTACTTCCAAATTTAGTTTATTCCCCCATCCGGTAAACTGGCAGATTGCTTATTTATAAATGACCCGTAGTGAGTAAATTTGTCAACCATGAGCTTATCCGGGATCACCAGTCGAATTCTGCTCTTTTTTCTTTTTTTCATCTGCGTATTGCGGGCCGATTCCCAGTATAAGGTGATCAGCGGCCGTGTGAAAGACGCACATAGCGAAGAAGGGATCCCCTTTGCATCAGTAAAATTCAGGAATACTACTACCGGCCGGCTTACCGATTCTTCCGGCGCCTTTTTCTTTTCTATGAAACAGTGGCCTTCAGATACACTTGAACTCAGCTGTGTAGGCTACCAGCCTTACTTCTTTGCGATCGATAAAAGTAAAGACACTTTAGAGATCCTTATCAGCATGGAAAGAGGAACATTTAACGAGGGGGTGCAGGTAAAGACCAAAGTCAACAAAGGTCTTTTGCTTTGGCGGAAGATCGTTCAAAATAAACCCCGGAACAATCCTTACCGGTTTGATAATTTCTCCTATGAGTTATACAATAAACTCGAACTGGATATCAAGAATTTTAATTTCGGATGGGTGGCCAGGTTGAAACCATTCCGGCCGGTCGGGGATATTATTACTATGAATGTAGATTCTTCAGAAGGGAATACCTACCTCCCTACTTATCTTACTGAGGCGATCTCTGACTATTATTACCAGAAAAAACCCCTGAAACGCCGGGAAGTGATCAAAGCTGTCAATACCAACGGAATTAAAAATGAAAGCATGGTCAAATTCCTGGGTGGTATGGACCAGGTGGTGAACCTCTATAATAATTTCGTTCTTGTTTTTGACAAACAGTTTGTGAGCCCGGCGAGTGATAATGGCGATCTGTATTATAACTACAACGTGATTGACACCCAGACCATGGGCGGTAGCCACTTTTATCATTTGGTATTTACACCCAGGCGCCAGGGCACCAATACTTTTGAAGGTGATGGCTGGATACATGCAGGTACATTTGCCATCCAGAGACTAAACCTGCGACTGGGTAGAGTTGCCAATATAAATTTTCTGGAAACATTGAGCCTTATACAAGAATATACTCCTCTCAGCGATTCTACCTGGTTTATCTCAAAAGACAAGTTCGTGGCAGATGTCTCGCCTATCGGGAAAGAAAAACCGGGAGTGATCGCCAGGAAAACCTCTACCTACAGGCGTGTGCTGGTGAATGATACCTCGGTTGTAACAGAATTGAACAAGAATAAAAAACTGGAAGAGATCATTATTCTGCCCGATGTGGATCAGAAAAGCAGGGAATATTGGGAAGGGGCACGTCATGAAGAACTGAGCAAATCAGAAAAAGGCGTTATCCAGATGATCGACACTTTGGTCAACGCACCGGTCTTTAAAAAATTTACCAATCAAATGCACTTCATCGCTACAGGCTATATGAATGTGGGCAATTTCCAGCTCGGTCCCTGGTATAACTGGATCACGGCCAACTCATGGGAAGGATTCAGGGTTCGTTTCGATCTTAGCACCAATAAACATTTTGATAAAAAATGGTGGTGGCATACCTATCTCGCTTATGGTTTTGGTGATAAAAAACTAAAAGGTAAAGGCGAAGTATTCTTTTTGCCCAAGAAGCATCCGCGGCAATATTTATATGCCTCCTACGTCAATGACCTGGATTTTGGCCAGTATTATTATGGCGAAGTATCGCAGGATAACATCTTTGCCCTGGCAGTACGTAAACAGGGCATCCCGATAAAATACCTGAAAGTAAATGAAAAGAGGTTTGAGGCTTTTAATGAAGGCCGTTCTGGTTTCTCGGTTCGCTGGGCTGCTACGCATACCATGCATACACCCCTGCAAAATCTGCCACCCAAAGATTCATTCCCGGTTACCAATGGGGGCGAGCCGATGGTATCAGCAGAAGTTGCTGTCCGGTTCCGGTTTGCCTATCTCGAAAAATTCCTGGAAAATCATTTCTTCCGGACAAGTCTTGGAAGTTCTTACCCGATCGGCGAAATAACGATTGCACAGGGTTTCCGGGGTTTCTTTCAAAGCAGCTACCGCTATACAAAAATATCCGGCAGTATTTCTGACTTTGTAAGAGTACCGCCCATTGGCAATATGTCCTTCCTGGTCTATAGCGGCAAAACATTCGGAACACTCCCCTATGTTTTACTCGATATCGCTCCGGGCAATGAATTATACTATTACAATAAGTATGCATTCAACATGATGAACCGTTATGAATTCATACAGGACCTGTATGCAGGCATCAACTTTGAACATAATATCGGCAATGGCATCTTTCGCCTGATCCCCAAATTAAAATGCAGGCAGTTCTGGACAGTAAAAGCACTTTGGGGCACCCTGACAGAAAGTAATAAGGAACTGAACTGTGTTGACGGCCATAATTTTCAAACCCTAGATGGAAAAACCTATCTCGAATTGGGTACCGGTATTGATAATATCCTTCACGTTCTCCGGATCGATTTTATCTGGCGTCTGCTTCCGGAAAGATTACCTAAATCCACAACAGACCGTTTTGGTGTGTTTGGAAGTTTCCGGTTAAGCTTTTAGAAAAGAAATAATCCGCCATTGTGATGGTGCGCTACACTTCCTCTATTTCTGTTCAGCTAAAAACTTTTTGCTAACTTACTTTCATCTAAATACAATTGCATGTCACATTTCATTCTTGCTCTTGACCAGGGCACTACCAGCAGCCGCAGTATGTTGTTTGATAAGCAGGGTAATATCATCAGCGTGGCACAAAAAGAATTCAAACAGGTCTTTCCGCAACCGGGATGGGTGGAACATGATGCCGAAGAAATATGGAGCACACAATATGGCACGATGGCCGAAGCAGTAGCTAAGGCAAACATCACGATGCGGCAGGTAGCCGGTATCGGTATTACCAACCAGCGGGAAACAACAGTGGTCTGGGAACGGAATACCGGTAAACCCATTTACCATGCCATCGTTTGGCAGGACCGGAGAACGGCTGCTTATTGTGATGAACTGAAAGCAGCGGGTCATGCCAAAGACATACAGCAAAAAACAGGGCTGATCATTGATGCTTATTTTTCTGCTACCAAACTGAAATGGATATTGGATAATGTGACAGGTGCAAGAAAAAAAGCAGGAAACGGCGAATTAGCATTTGGAACTATTGATACCTGGCTGACCTGGAAACTATCCGGAGGTGAATTGCATGTGACCGATGTTTCCAATGCGTCACGTACTATGTTGCTGAATATTCATAGCTGTGAGTGGGATGAGGAATTATTAAAGCTGTTTGATATTCCGAAAAGTCTTTTGCCGGAAGTAAAACCATCCAGCAAAATATATGGAACCACGGGAAGCTTTGTTCCTGATTCAAGGATACCCATTGCCGGGATAGCCGGCGATCAGCAAGCCGCTTTATTCGGCCAGCTATGCACACAACCGGGTATGGTAAAGAACACATATGGAACAGGATGTTTTATGCTGATGAATACGGGTGAAAAAGCGATCGCTTCTCAAAATAACCTGCTGACAACAATTGCCTGGAAAATAGATGATAAAGTTGAATATGCGCTGGAAGGAAGTGTATTTATTGCCGGCGCCGTGGTGCAATGGCTGAGAGATGAATTAAAGATCATCCTTAAATCGGCTGACGTGGAAAAATTATCGCAACAGGTGAAAGATACAGACGGTGTATATATTGTCCCGGCATTCGCCGGGCTTGGCGCCCCTCACTGGAACCCCTATGCAAGAGGAACTATTTTCGGGTTAACAAGAGGAAGCAGCAATGCGCATATTGCAAGGGCCGCATTGGACAGCATTGCTTATCAAACCTATGATGTATTAAAAGCAATGGAAGCTGATTCGGGTATCAGCATTAAAGAACTGAGAGTAGATGGTGGCGCTACCGTCAACGATCAGTTGATGCAGTTTCAAAGTGATATACTGAATTGTAAAGTGGTGAGGCCAAAGATCACGGAAACAACGGCATTGGGTGCTGCTTATCTCGCCGGGCTGGCTGTTGGTTATTGGAAGAATATTGATGACATCCGGGAACAGTGGCAGATAGATAAATCCTTTACTCCGTCAATGGCTGATCAAAAAAGAAATGAATTAGTGACCGGGTGGCAAAGGGCGGTGAAGGCGGCAATAAGCTGGGCAAATGGCTGATTATTTCAACACAGAGTAAATGAGTTAAAGAGGTACACAGAGATAAAATTCTGGTATGATAACAAAAAATGAAAGCTGGTATAATACTATAACTGAAAAAATTATTAAGTCAGCTATTGAAGTGCACAAAGAGCTTGGTCCTGGTTTGATGGAATCGGTTTATGAAGTTTGTTTAAAAAAAATATTGGCAGATGAAGGGTTGTTTGTCAAAAGCCAGGTTATTCTCCCGGTCATGTTCAGAGGCATACAGTTAGAAAAAGAATTTGTCCTTGACCTTTTGGTGGAAGACGAAATTATCCTCGAATTAAAATCTGTCGAAGTCATACTACCCGTTCATGAAGCGCAACTGGTTACTTATCTAAAACTATCCGGTAAGAAACTTGGTTTGTTAATCAATTTCAATGTAGTACTGCTAAAGAATGGGATCCGCAGAAGAATTAATGGTAATTTAAACTCCGTGTAACTCAAAATACTCTGTAACTCTGTGTTGAAAAGTTGAAAAACATGAACCGCCAGCAAATGATACAACAGCTTGAATCCACCCCTGAGTGGGACATTTGTATCATTGGTGGTGGCGCTACCGGCCTGGGTACAGCCGTTGATGCGACCACAAGAGGATTGAAAACAATTTTATTCGAACAACATGATTTTGCCAAAGGCACTTCTTCCCGCTCTACCAAATTAGTGCATGGCGGTGTCCGCTATTTACAGCAGGGTAATATCAAACTGGTGATGGAAGCATTAAAAGAAAGAGGCCTGCTAATTAAAAATGCACCTCACCTCGTACATAATCAAAAGTTCGTCGTTCCCAATTATAAATGGTGGGAAGGCCCTTTCTATGGAATTGGATTAAAGATCTATGACTGGATGGCCGGTAAACTCGGATTAGGGCCCTCTCAATTCTTATCCAAAGAAGAAGCGCTGGAACTGGCCCCTACGCTTGACCCGGAAGGGTTGCGTGGCGGCATTGTATATCACGACGGGCAGTTTGATGACGCAAGGCTGGCCATTAACCTTGCCCAAACAGCAGCAACCCATAATGGTACTTTATTAAATTATTTCCCGGTAACAGGATTATTGAAAGCAAATAAAAAAGTTTGCGGGGTAAAAGTGAAAGATATAATCAGCGGTAAGGAATATGAAATAAAAACTAAAGTGGTTATTAACGCCACCGGTGTATTTACAGATACCGTCATGAATATGGATGAACCCAGGCACAAACAAATGATCTCGCCCAGCCAGGGGATCCACCTGGTGGTGGATAAAGAATTTTTGCCCGGCAATACCGGCATTATGATACCCCGCACGGATGATGGCCGTGTTTTATTTGCCGTACCCTGGCATGATAAGATCGTATTGGGCACAACGGATACACCCATCAAAACAAAGGATCCTGCCTCATTGCTCGAACCGGTTCCGTTAAAAGAAGAGATCGATTTTATCTTATCGCATATTGGCCGTTACCTCAGCAAAGACCCGCAACTAAGCGATGTAAAAAGTATGTTTGCCGGTTTACGTCCGTTGGTAAAAGGAAGCAGCAAAAAAACCGCCGCTTTATCAAGGGATCATTTGATCAGTGTGGCCGGTTCAGGACTGATCACCATTACAGGCGGCAAGTGGACTACCTACCGCAAGATGGCGGAAGACGTGGTGGATATCGCTATTGAAAAAAATAATTTAGCGAAGAAACCCTGTGTCACAAAAGAACTAAAGCTTTGCGGACATGACAAGGTAAATCCGGCGCCGGGTATTTTTCATTTAAAGACCGAGCAATTAAAAGCAGTCATCAAAACCTCGGTTGAGCAGGAAATGTGCATGACCGTAGAAGATCTTCTTTCGAGAAGAACAAGAAGCCTTTTACTGGATGCCAAAGCGGCTATTGCATCAGCGCCGTTGGTGGCCCGCCTGATGGCGGAAGAAATGAAGAAAGATGAGCTATGGATAAAAGAACAAATCAATATCTTTAATGCGATCGCTAAAAACTATCTGCCCAATTCAAACTGATCGCTATGTCACCATTCATCGGGGAATTTATCGGAACGGCCTTATTGCTTACTTTGGGAGGCGGTGTTGTCGCCAATGTCATTCTTTCTAAAACAAAAGGGAATAACAGTGGCTGGATCGTTATTACATTCGGGTGGGCCATGGCGGTGTTCATTGGAGTATATGCTTCCAAAACATTTGGAGGCGGCGGTCACCTGAACCCTGCGGTTAGCATTGCACTCAGCGCTATTGGCAAACTTAAAATTTCATTGCTTTTTGACTATCTCGCCGGGCAGTTTGCCGGTGCATTTACCGGCGCCATCATTGTATGGATAGCCTATAAACAACATTTTGATGAAACAGCAGATAAGGACCTGAAGCTGGCGGTATTCTGTACAGCGCCTGCTATCCGCAATCCATTATACAACCTGCTTACTGAAGCGATCGGCACTTTTGTATTATTATTTGGTGCGTTATCCGCTTCCAAATCTGCTTCTGCACTGGGAGCATTGGATGAATTGCCGGTTGCCTTATTAGTTTTAGGTATCGGCTTATCATTAGGCGGCCCTACCGGTTATGCTATTAACCCGGCAAGAGACCTGGCCCCCCGTATTGCACACTTTATTTTGCCCATAAAAGGAAAAAGAGATAGTGATTGGGATTATGCGTTGATTCCGGTGCTGGGACCAATAATCGGGGGAATGCTTGCAGCTCTTGTATTCAGCCTGCTTTAAATTGCAGGCAAAAATTGTACTTTCGGACTAATGAGGACTTGTGGATTTTTTTGTTGATTATCAAAAGAAAACTGCACCAGTTATTTCGCAAATTCACGAGTTAGCGGCTATTTTGTAGGGACACAGCCTGCGAATTACAGAATAATGAAATAATATCCTCACTTTGAAATATCTAATAGCAATCTTACTTCTGATTTTTTTTAAAGGCTGTTATGTTCCAAACGACCCGCCCAAATCTGAATTCAGTTTTGGTTTTCATGGACGTCTTGAACGACTTGAAGATGCATTTTATTTATCAGCTCTAACTTATAGGGAAAGAGATTTTAATCAACATTTACAAAGTTCACCTGAATATGAGTTTATAATCGTTCGTTCTGACACTACAATTAATTTTATTGTTACACTTGTTGATTGCCAGAGTATTTCCTCTTTGGTGAAGTGGAACGATAACTGGAACTGTGACTCAAGCTATGTTATTATCAAAAAGGTTTCATCCAATATTGACTCGTTACCAAACTCTGAAGCTAAATCAATCTTTAAAAAAGAAATTATAGACCATTTGACCGATAGGTTCAACTCCGTAACAAATATTTATCGCTGGACAATCGAAAAAAAGCAAGACACTGTGCTTGTAAAGATTTTGAACCAGAATGACTACTTAAGAAAACTGTATATCTATTCTTTTGACTCGGTTGGTAACGATATTGCTGAAAAGGAAATTATTAATTATCTGGGCGACTCGACAATAATTTATAAGAACAGTCCGGAACAAAGGTATATGTACTTAAAAAGTAAACTAGTCGTCCACAAATGACAAGAAAAACAGCCGCTAATACGCAGTTTTGCGTCATGTAAAAGGATCACACTTATCCTAATTATATATATCCCAATTCCAAGCATCTAGTATATGACCGACAATCAAATTATTGACCAAATTGCTCACAGCTTCACCAGATTCAATCTGCGTGACATACAAGAAATTAACAACAACCAATTAGACTTTACAATTGCAGAGTTTATTTTATGTAGTTGTTTAATTGACCAAATTAGTGGGTTTCGCTACAATACACACAAAGTGGGCAAACGTTACAGACAATTTGTTAAGGACTATTTACCTAATTACAATTCGGACGATTTATACGATGACTTACGCAATAAACTTGTGCATAATTATTCGGTAGGCATTCATTATAGACTGACAAGAAAGGCTGCACATCTTCATTTGCAAAATGTAAATGGAGACATATACTTAAACCTTGAAAACTTTATCGCAGACATAAGGACTGCTCTTGAAAAATATTTCTCTGAGCTTGCAAATGACAAAACCATTAGACAAAATGCATTAAGCTGGTTTGGACAGCACAAAATTATCGGCCAAAGTTTCTAACTAACAGCGACAGCCAAAATGAACTGTGCAAAAAATAAAAGCTGCGTTGTAATATCCGGCTGTTACTCACAAGCCTTTATCAAAACATTGCAGGCTTTCCTGATCTGTTCCTCCGAAATAACCAGCGGCGGCGAAATACGCAAACAATTAGAAGCAAACAGGAACCAATCCGTCAGTACACCCTGGTCGATACATTTATCAATCACTTTTTTATTGGTTTCAAAAGAATCAAACTCCAGGGCCAGCCATAAACCAAAGGAACGGATCGCTTTAATTTTCGGACTGCGTCCGCCTCCCGGTGGATGCACCAATAATGACCTGAAAAGTTCTTCTTTCTGCTTAACGGAACTAATCATCTTTTCATCCAGCAATGCTTGCAGAGCTGCCAGCCCTGCTGTACAGCAAACGGGGTGACCGCCGAAAGTAGTGATATGACCAAGGACAGGGTCGCCGGTCAGTGCATTCATCAGTTTCTTATCTGCAATGAATGCGCCGAGTGGCATGCCGCCGCCCAATGCTTTGCCGAGTAATAAAATGTCGGGTATAATTTCAAAATGTTCAAAGCCCCATAGCTTACCGGTTCTACCAAAACCGGTTTGTATCTCATCCAGTATTAATAAGGTGCCTGTTTCGCTGCATCTTTTTCGCAATGCCTGCATCCATTCCCCTGACGGAACCATTATCCCGGCTTCTGCCTGTACTGTTTCAGCGATCACGCAGGCTGTTTGTTCGTTTATTTCTTTTAACGATTCAAACGAATTGTACCGGAGATGCAGCACACCCGGCAATAAAGGACGGAAAGCATTGCGCCAGTATTCATCACCCATCACACTCAGGGCACCCTGTGTAGAACCGTGGTAAGAACGATCAAACGCAATAATCTGTGTCCTGTTCGTTACCCTTTTGGCAAGTTTCATCGCTCCTTCCACGGCTTCGGCGCCTGAGTTGGTGAAGTAAACAGAATTAAGAGATGCGGGTAAATGATCAGTAAGGAATTTGGCATACTGCACCTGCGGCGTTTCCACAAATTCACCGTAGACCATAATGTGGAGATAAGCGTCGAGTTGCTTTTTGATCGCTTCAATCACTTTCGGGTGGCGGTGGCCAACATTAGCAACACTGATACCGCCGATAAGATCAATATATTCCTTTCCGCCTGCATCATAGAGCAACGCTCCTTCCGCTTTCACGATCTCGAGGGCAAGCGGAGATGGTGAAGTTTGTGCGATATGTTTCAGGAAGAGTTCCCGCTGGTTCATGATTAAAGGCTTCACGCAAAGAACGCAAAGGCTGCGCAAAGCCGCAAAGAATTTCTATAAATTGCAGGACTAAGTGGCCTCCTTCGGCAAACCCAGGAGAGAAAAAGAAAGAAGAGTATTGCTGAGCAGAATTACTGAAGCACAAGTGTGCGACGCAACGAAGATGCCATGAAAAACTAAAGCCGGTAACCATAAACATCAAACCTCAAACTTCAAACCTTCCCATGCCCGTAATACTTCCCGTAGAAAATAAACACCCTCAATTCGGCAGCAATGTTTTTATTGCTCCCAACGCTACCATTGTTGGCGATGTGGTAATGGGTGACGATTGCAGTATCTGGTTCAATGCTGTGGTGCGGGGCGATGTGAATTTTATCCGCATGGGTAATAAAGTGAATATCCAGGACGGGGCCTGCATCCATTGCACCTACCAGCGCTGCGGCACTACGATCGGCAGCAATGTTTCGATCGGGCACCATGCCATCGTGCATGGTTGTACGCTGCATGATAATGTGCTGATCGGGATGGGAGCTATTATAATGGACAATGCCGTGGTGCATAGCAATACGATCATCGCAGCCGGGGCAGTGGTACTGGAGAATACAGTTTGCGAACCGGGAAGCATCTATGCCGGAGTACCTGCCAAAAAAGTGAAGGATATCCCTCAGGAAAAAGTGAGCGGGGAGATCAACCGTATCGCTAATAATTACGTCAGGTATGCGGACTGGTTCAGGGACCAATCAGTTGGGAGTTAAGAGTCGGGAGTTATGAGTAAGGAGCAGGGAGTCGTGAGATACAGCATTTTACCTGTGTTCTCCTGGCTTCAAACCAATGACTCCCGGCTGGTATTTTTACGCTGGCACAGGCAATTATTAATGCGTAATTTCGTTGTAGAATAACAGAAAAAGTAACCAATGAAAAAGCCAATTTTAGTTGTTGCAGTGTTGAGTTTTGTGATCAGCATGTCATCCTGCAACCTGTTTAAGAAGGGCTCCGGCTGTCCTACCAATGGTAAGAATGTTGGGGCTGAGAAATTAGTGAGCGGCGATCCGGAAGGAGAAAAAGCTGCGAGGAAAGCAAAGAAATTCAAGAGTTAATTTTACGAACTAGTGCAGCGATTGTTTCCGTACCCGGGTCTAATAGTAAACAACCATCAAACCTTAAATACTATTTACTATGGGCCTTACCCTACGAACTACATTGGGATGCACAGAAGCCATTATCGCAGACGATGGCGGTCTCAAAAGATTCTACCAGATAGCCGATATACTCACCGGCGATTTCCGCATCAGTTTTAACCATAAAGAAGACGACTTCGATGCTATTGACTGGGAATTCAAATTCAAAGGTCACCAGCTAACGCTTCATTACAGCATCTACAACGGTATCTCCCTGTTCCCGACAAAGACCCGTGATGCCCTGAACAAGGACAATAAAGCGGTGGTGGACCTGGCCAACCAGATCGAGGCAAAGTTGTTTAATATGGAGAACAGAAGGAATATTGCCTGACTTGGTTCCTGTCGCAAAAACTAATCTCGTTCACTAAGAAAACATAAACAGGATTGCCTTCTCCTATAGGCCCTTCTTAGTATGAACCGCTATCAGAAATACTTTCTTCTTTTACTGCTGGTATTGCTGGCTGCTGCCGGCATTTTATTTGTCCGGAAGGTTGTCCCTGGGATCAGGCCTTTTGGAAAGCT
>DATDIX010000153.1:0-8775 GCA_036520835.1 Chitinophagaceae bacterium
GCATGGCTGTGAGACATGGCAGGAAGTTAAGAAATTTGCTATCTTTATGACATGACCTATATAGTAAATCCAAAAAATAAAAAAGAAGAAAAAGTGTTGGAAACAATACTCAGAGGGCTTTCTATCGGGTTTTATACAGAAGATAAGGAAGACGCGGCCATTATTAAGGCAATGCAAAAAGGCAGAAAGACAAAACTGCTTACTCCTGCTGAAAAAGCCACCTTCCGGCGCAAATTAAAATCTGCAAAATGAAAATTAAGATCCGCAAATCTTTTACAAAAGATGCGGATAATTTACCTGCTCCTTTTCAGCAGCAACTGGCCATTATTATTAATAAAATAGCGAAAGCGGATCAGCCTTCCCAATTAGATAACTGCAAAAAAACTTACCGGTTATAAAACCGCTTACCGCATCCGGATGGGCCAATACCGTATGGGCTTTTACTTTGAAACAAAAACGGCAGAGCTCGTTCGCATACTTCATAGAAAAGAAATCTATCGCTATTTTCCATGAACACCGTTACCAGCACAAAACAACTCAATAGTTTTATTATTCCTTACTGAAAGGAACACTACGTGCACCCGTGTATCATTTTACCATTCCTGTTTCCCAGCGCAGCAATACATCGGCCACTGATTTACTCACCCTGGTTTGCAAAAGTTCAGCAAACTCAGCATCACCCAGTTTGTTTTGCTCAGCCCGTAAAACATTCCATAAACGCTGAAAAACAGTTTTGCCATCCGCATCATAGATCGCCGCGGCTGCTGCATGCCAGCGGCATTGATACCACCCGTAGTTCTGCGGGTATTTTTGCCCGATCTCTGCATATCTTTCTTCTAGTTCCTGCAAGCTGGTAAACGGGTAATTTTTTGTGCCACCCCCTACCACTATCTGTGGAAACAGTGTCAGGGCCGGCAACTGGCCTGGTTCTTTTTCGGCTATATAAGTATGCAATAGAATATTACAAAACAATTCGCCCATCCATTTTCGCTGCGCCTGCAATTTTCCCTGGAATTGATAAGCATGACCCAGTTCATGAATGGCCAGCAGGTCAAAAAATGGCTGCATGCTTACAGAGCTGTCCGGCAGTCCATATACCTTCTCCGCCTGTTGGCGAATATCCTCCGGCAGATCCTTCACGGAAAGAAAACTTCTCCAGAACTCATTGTCTTCAGCTGCCACCACCAGTGTACTGTCACTTTTATAATGCGGCATGCCATACACCGGGAATTTTGTATAGTTGCTCCAGTCCGCTTTGCTTAGCAGCAATAAGGTCACTGCGGGCCTGAATCCCACCAGTTCTTCGTAATAACTCATAACATTTTCAACCCGGGTGGCTGTTTGCCGGGCTCTTTGTTCATGTCCCGTACTGAAATAAACAATCACTCCCGGGGCAGTACCTTTTAATGGGTGGAGTTGCTCATACATCTGCGCATGAAGGGAAAAAGAAAAAAAAGATAAAGCCAGGAAAAAAAGATGTCGTTTCATGATCTTGTATTTAGCAACAAAATTCAGGATCACTTAGCTGGAGAAATAGTACAAAAACGACATTATAAACGCATGGAACCCTGCAGGCGAACCGGTAACTGCTCCAGTTCCTTTGTTATGATGCCCGGCGCCACGCCGGCAAATTCTTTAAAGTCGCGGATGAAATGCATCTGGTCAAAATAGCCGCATTCATAGGCAATAGCTGTCCAGCGCATAAAGGGAAAATTTTCGCGGAGACGGTAGGCTTTTGAAAACCGGGTGATGCGGGCAAATAATTTTGGCGGCAGGCCGATACGCTGCCTGCATACCCGTTCAAACTGGCGCAGGCTGAGACAGGAAAGTGAAGCGATCTCTTCGATAGGTTTATTGCCCTGGTGTTTTAACAGTTGCAGCATCGCCAGGTCGAATGGGAGAACAGGCCTGGTCCGTTGCAGTTGTTCCAAAAGGAATTGCTCGGCTACATTTTTGATAGCATCAAACCCTTCGGCTTCCTGCAATTGCTGGTGCACTCTTTCCATAACATTGCCAAAAACATCAGCAGCATTGTAGTTACCATCTACCATTTCATGCAATGAGAGACCAAGAAGGCGGTGCAGGCCACCCGGATGAAAACCAATCCTTACAGCTTTGTGATGCTGGTTGATATCTATTTTTACAGGCGTTAGTTGCGGGCCCACGATCACACTGTGTGGTTGCAGTACAAATCCCCTGTTATCATCAAACAGCACCTGTATCGGGTCGTCAATATAAAAGAAGAGTGAGTTTTGCGGGGTAGGCGGGTAGGGCACCACTACCGGTCCGGCGGAAGCATCCACCTGCACATCGATCACCATGATGCATTGGATAAGATCCTGTAACAGCGGATGCGGTATATAGAACCGGGTATGCACACTTAGTTTTCAGAAAGGTAAAGAATATTGCTTACAAACATTATAAACGGCAGTGAAAACGCCGGCCACAGCGTGCCGGGAACTGAACCGAAAATTTGCAGTCATGCAGGGATAATCAATTTCTTCGTAATTTCCTTTGTCTATCGCTTTTTGTAACCGGCTCAATCATGAATAAATAAAGCTTATGATGGCAGGACAATTATTGCACATCTCGCTATTTATCCTTGCATCTTCATTTTGCATTATTGGATCGGCACAGGAAAAAACGGAAACTCCTTCGCAGGATACGATCATAACCGATACGGTAGCCAAAGAGGTTTTGATCCCGCTAAGACAGCGGGTAGCGGATGAGATCAGGAGAAACATGGCGCAGCTCAATGCCGATAAGATCACTGCCAGGCAAAATGCGGTATTGGATAATATCCTGAAGATCTCCGAAAAAGCAAATGATTACTTAAAAAAAGGAATAGATACCGCAGGAATAGGCTCCCAGCTGGATTATGTACTTCGTTTATATGATGTGGCCGCCGATGGTATTTTTATAAATAAAGGCACTACGCAAACAGAAAGAAACCTTGCCACTTCTTCCACCCTTTTAAAGGAATTACTTAGCAGGACAGAAATTGCAAAAAAATCACTGGATTCCTATCTTAAAAACCTGGTGGGTTTCCAGAACCAGATTGACTCGCTGGCCAGCGACAGCATTCTTATTGAATTGCCTTCAGATTCTGTCAGCCTCATGAACCTGATCAGCAAAATAACACTGGTGACAAAAGAAATGCGGCCCGCTGATACCCTTATTAAAAAAGCGATCCAGAAGGTACAGCTGTTACAGACCAGGGTAAATTTTGTTATCATTAAGCTGCAGGAAGGTATTGAGGAGATGGAAAATTACAGGGAGGATCTTTCCGCTTCTTTGTCAGACCGGGAAACGGTCAACCTATGGGAGCCGGTAGCTTTCCGAAGACCTATTCGTGAAATTCTTTACCTGTCAAAAGAAAAATCGAGGCTGGCTCTTTCTTATTATTCAAAAAACAATGCAGGCCGGATCATTCTCCTGTTGTTATTGATGGCAGGGTTAACGCTGTTTTTAAGAAACCTGAAGAAAAAATTACGTACAGATCAACCATCACCTGCCGGTCAGCAGGCATGGCTTGTTTTACGTTATCCCCTTTTATCATCGGTACTTATTATCTTAAGTATTTTCCAGTTTATCTTCCCGTTCCCGCCATTTGTTTTCAGTATGCTGCTATGGGGCATTTCAGTCCTGGCGCTTACATTCATTTCCTGGAATTTCATTTCGAAATACTGGAAGCCTGCATGGCTCATACTGCTGGTGATGTTTTTGCTGGCAATTATTGACAACTTAATACTCCAGTCTTCCCGCATTGAAAGAAATGGAATGCTTTTACTGTCATTAGGGGGAGTGATCTTTGGTACTGTTTTTTTAATAGGCGGCCGCCGGAAAGAATTAAAAGAAAGAGGGATCCGGGTATTTCTCGGTTTCTTCATTTTGATGGAGCTGGTAGCCGCCATCGCCAACCTTTACGGCAGGTATAATTTTTCGAAATCTTTTTTAACCAGCGGTATTTTCGGCCTGGTCAATGCTGTACTTTTTTTCTGGGTAATACGGATGGTTAATGAAATGCTGACCGTCGCCGCCCGGGTATACAAAACACCGGATAAAAAAACGTTGTATATCAATTTTGAAAAGGTAGGCAAAAAGGGGCCCGCCATATTTTATTATTTCCTGGTGGTCGGGTGGTTTATCTTATTTGGACGGAGCTTTTATTTCTTCAGGAAGATCACCGGGCAGTTCACCGATTTCCTGTGGAAAGAAAGAACGGTTGGTGAATACACTTTTACTATCCAGAGTATTTTTGTGTTTTTCGTCATTCTTTTACTGTCAGGCATTATTTCCGGCATTGTTACATTTTTTGCTTCGGGTGAAAAGGATGTTAAAGGCAGTAACCAAAAAAAGGGAGGCATTGGCAGTTGGCTTTTGCTGGTACGAATTTCAATAATAACGGTGGGTGTGTTACTGGCATTTGCAGCGGCCGGCATTCCTATGGACAGGCTGGCGATAGTGTTGGGAGCATTAAGTGTCGGTATCGGTTTTGGTTTGCAGTCGCTGGTCAATAACCTGGTGAGCGGGTTGATTCTCGCTTTTGAAAAACCCATCAATGTGGGGGATGTGGTGGAGTTCGGCGGACAATCGGGAACCATGAAGTCGATCGGGTTCAGAAGCAGTATCATCACTACCTGGGACGGAGCCGATGTCATTATTCCTAACGGTAACCTGCTGAGCGAACAAATGATAAACTGGACGATGGGAAACAGCAGTCGTCGTGTGGAGATAGTGAAAGGAGTACCCTACGGTACCAACCTGGAAAAAACAAAAAAAATGCTGCTGGATCTTTTGGCTGCCGATAAAAGGATCATGGTCAACCCTCCGCCATTGATATTAATAAAGGATTTCAACAACAATACTATTGATATCAGGATATTATTCTGGGTGGAACATTATGGTACCTGGACCCAGATAAAAAGTGATATGATCGAGTCCATAGATGAAACTTTTAAGAAAGCTGATAACAAGGTTCCTTTACCGTAGCAGGATCAGCAGTTTTAATTAAGATAATGATAGGCAAACTGAGTCCCGATAGCTATCGGGATTCAGCACAACATTCTGTAGTTTTATTATTCTTTACCGGAAGAAACATTACGGACAACTGGGAGTAACACCGGCCACGAAGTGCGGATTACGATGATGTTTGACTTACCTGGCCGCTGATGAACGAACCCGGGATGCTCCTTTCCGGGAAGTTTGATTAAGAACATCCGTTCCTTCAAATTGAATGGACCCGCTAAAGACAGAAACCAGGTCTGACAATTCATACACATTTTTATATCCATAGCCATACAGGTTTATAAAAGTCGGGATATTCAATGCCAGTGTAATTGGTTTTTTTTGTTCAGACAACCTGGGAGAATAGGATTTCGTAGCAAAAGTAACCTGGTCATCGGCAAAATTATTATTGCAATAGATCAATATCCTTGTACCCGGCGAGGGGATCAACCGGCGCAGGTTGGTCTCTGTAAAATCAGAAAAATTCAGGTGCACGGCTCCTTTTATATGTTTGCGGTTATACATTTCCGCAGACCGCGTATCCAGTATGATCGTATTTTTTTCTTTTGCAAAAGACAAAAATTGCACGAGACTGACCAACCTGTTTTTCCTGTATTCTTTCACTTCCCGGGTCAATGAATCAAATGCATCAAAGTCAACTTTTGATGGCGGCAGTTTGGTTTCTTTTGTAGTGCTGACCGCTGCACCAGGTTGAGCAAAGGCAGTGAAACCACCCATCACAAAGACAGCGAGTAATAAATGATTTTTTTTCATGGCTGTAGTTTTAGTGTATAAACCTACTCTGAAACAAAACTCATAATGACAGTACTTGGTAAAACAGGGGTTTGAATGGGTGAGTGTGTATATCGTGGCGGGTGTACCTGCCTGTAAACAAACTGAGTCCCGATAGCTATCGGGACTCAGCACAACATTCTATAGTTTTATTATTCTTTGCGGAAAGAACAATACGAATAACCGGGGGAAATACCAGCATCCATATTGATCAAACTGTTACCGTCACCCGCAGAAAAGTAGCCGGTATCGAAGTGATATCGTTGGTAGGGCTGGTGTTTTGCCTGTTAAACAGGTCTTCCAGTTCCTGCTGCAACGCCGCAGACTTTCCATTCTTTTCAGCAGCTTCAAAAGCATTCATAGTGGGGCCATAATAATTTTTAAAGGCCTTTACAAATTCAGACGGTGAATACGGGGCATTAAACGTAAAAGTATCCTTAGTGAATGATATGTTTTCTTTTGGTACATCAGCTTTACCAAAACGTTCTATCACCTGCTCCTCTACACCCCACAGCATGGGACTGATAAAACCTTCAGGTGGTGGGGGCGTATAAGCAGAACTGATCTTTAATATTTGTGCTACCAGGGTAGGGTCTCCCGGTATCCAGTTGCCCATAACGATCCTTCCGCCCTTACGTGTAACACGCACCATTTCCCTGGCTACATCAAAAGGTTTTGGGGCAAACATAGCTCCGAAGATGGTTACCACGAGATCAAAGGACTGGTCTTCCAGGTCAACCAGGTTGGTCGCATCACCTTCCTGGAATATAAGGTTAGTAAGCCCTGCAGCTTTTGCACGGATGTTCCCTGCTTCAACAAGATTGGTGGCGATATCAACACCTAAAACTTTAGCGCCGAGTTCTGCTTCTGGTATGGCCGTGGTGCCATCACCACATCCCAGGTCAAGAACACGAAGGCCTTTGGTGACCCCCAGCTTTGCTACCAGCGCCTCGCCGCTTTCCCGCATGGTTTGGGCTATCTGTGTAAAATCACCTTTTTCCCATAACGCTTTGTTGGGGTTCATTTGTACTGTCGTTGGATTCATCTGTTAATGTTTAGAAAGTTAAGATTAAGATATTTAGTTTTTTACCTGTCACCGTTCGCGGGACAAATTGAAAACGATCCAATAAAATGGTTTTGCAAATATGCGATGATGAATGTACTAAAAAGGAGCCATTCTATTGGCTGAGCTGTTTTAATGAGTGGAAAGCGGGAGATTATTATTATCCCTGCGCCGCTGCAAGTGCCTGCCTGTCGGTTTACCTGCCGCAGGCATGGCAGACAAGCTGAGATACTCCCGATAGCTATCGTGACTCGGCACAACAACCCTATGGCTTTATTATTCTTTACCGGATGGAGCACTACGGAATAGGCAAACCTATTTCTTAAACCCGATCCTTTCTCTTTCTTCCCAGTTTTTCTTTTCGGTTTTATCATCCAGCAGGGTTTCTATCGCATCATAGATAGCGGCTAACTGAGTATCGTGTTCGCCAATGCGTTCATGGAGTTCCTTTCTAAGTTCTTCGAGTTTTGTGGCGAAGTCTTTATTCTGCAGGGCTAACTGTTTTAAAGAGATAAAGGCTCTTACAACAGCAATACTCATTTTTATAGCCCTGCTGCTTTTTATCACATTAGCCAGCATGGTTACACCGTGTTCCGTGAATGCATAAGGCAGATACTTGGGGTATTTACCTCTCCCTTTTTCTAAGGTAACAAATTGTGACCTTAGAGATTCCCATTCCTGTTTGGTAAGCCGGAACATAAAGTCTTTGGGAAATCTGTCTATATTTCTTTTCACAGCCTGGTTCAACACTTTCGTTTCCACGCCATAAAGTTTTGCCAGGTCAAAGTCAAGCATTACTTTCTGTCCCCGAACTTCAAAAATGCTCTGTTGAATAACTACCAGTTTCATAACTTAAGGTTTCATATCTAAGGTCGCAATTTGCGTCCTTAAAATCTTATCACAATACGTGATAAGTGTAGCTGCAATATAAATTTCTTATTCCAAATAATTCTCACTCTCCTGGTGCTGAGATCGCAAAATGTGTCCCGGGTTCTAAGGTCACAATTTGTGACCTTAGAACCCGGTGCAAAATGCAATGAATTATCCGGTAGTATTACCAACGGCGTACAGGAAGATTTGACGGCTTCAAAGATGCCGATGCTGAGATATAATCTCAGCACAACAACCTGTAGTTTTATTATTCTTTACCGGAAGGATCACTACGGACAACAGGGAAAAAGAAGTGAAAATTCTCTGCTATCTTTAGTTAGCCATCACCGGTACATGAAGTACCTGCCGGCGCAAAACCTGTATGAAATATTTTTTACTCTTCATTTTGATAAGTAACCAGGTAATGGGTCAAACACCTGTTGACCGTAACGAGGTTATTACTATCGGGGGTATCAAACAATATATCCGGGTAAAAGGGAAAGACGATTCAAAACCGATCTTTCTTTTATTGCATGGCGGCCCGGGCAGTTCACTGATGAATAAAACGGATCAAATGACCGGCAGGCTTCAGCAGCATTTTGTCGTTGTTCAATGGGACCAGCGGGAAACAGGAGAAACGCTGAAGCTTAACAAATCAGCAAAGCCGCTGACCCTCGAACTGTTTTACAACGATACACATGATCTTATTGACAGCTTGCTGAAGCGTTTCAACAGGCAAAAGCTTTATCTCGCAGGCTATTCCTGGGGTGCGGGTCCTGGGTTTTATATAGCCGACAAATATCCCGGGCTGCTGTATGCTTACCTGGCGATAAGCCCGGTGATCGATCAATGGAGAAGCGAAACGATAGGGCTGGAAATGCTCAGGGAAAAAATGGGGAAACAGGCGAGAAAGGAACTGGCGCAGGTAAAGGTCCCTTTTGAAAATGCAGACCAGGTGTATTACCAGCGGAAGTGGTTGTTTAAGTTTGAAGGGCAGAAATTGGTCAGTCTCACTTTTCGTAAAAGTTTTGTACAGGCATGGG
>DATDIX010000154.1:0-38892 GCA_036520835.1 Chitinophagaceae bacterium
TAAAAATAAGAAGTTATTATTAAGCACCGGGGAAGAGCCTTTTAATCACAAAAACGACCAGGAAAGTATAAGCAAATACTAATGCAAAGCCCGCAAGCATATATAAGAATAATTTCCTGATTGACTCCCGTGGCCGGATGATCTTTTGAATGTACTTGTTGATTAAGTAAACAGGGATCAGTGAAAGAATGACTATCCCTACTATAAGAATGGCTTTCCATTTCAAAATTTCTCAATTGTACTTTTCAAAATTAATTCCCCACCATCTCTTTCGCATTTTCCATGGCTGCTGCCGTAGGTTTTTCCCCGCTCAGCATTTTGGCAATTGCCGTTATTCTTTCTTCTGTATTAAGCTGCCTGATATTTGTTTTAACGGCGTCCTTAACTATTTCTTTATATACAAAGAAATGGGCATCAGCCTTACCGGCTATCTGCGGCTGGTGGGTAATGCAGATCATTTGTCTTTTGACAGCCAGCTCTTTCATAATAATACCCACCTGTCTTGCCGCTTCCCCGGAAATACCGGTATCAATTTCATCAAAGATCATTGTTGGAAGGTCAATGGATTGGGCTACCAGCGACTTTATACAAAGCATCAGGCGGCTGAGTTCCCCGCCACTGGCTACTTTGCGCACAGGCTGAAACTGGTTGCTTTTGTTGGCATCAAATAAAAATTCGGTAGTATCGCTTCCATACAGGTTCAATTCAGCAACGGGCTTTATTTCTACCTTGAGTTTCGCATTAGGCATACCCACCTGTGCCAGCAGCTTATTCACATTACCTTCTAATGGCTTCACCTGTTTTCGGCGGCCTTCTGCTATTTTACCAGCAAGCCCTTTTGCCTCCTGCAGGAACTGTGCTGATTGCTTTTCCTTTTCACTAATCTGCACATCTATATTCAAAACAGCCTGCAGCTTCTCCTGTAACTGTTCCTGTAAGGCGAGTAGATCACGGGTGGTTTGCACACCGTGTTTTTTAAGCAACTTATATCCTGTTGATAACCGGTCATTCAATTGTTCGATCTTTTCGGGATCATAATTTATATGATTGCTGATACGGTTCACTTCATCAGCGATATCCTGCAGTTCTATTTGTGATGACTGTAATCTTTGCATCAAAGCAGGCATATCTGTATGATAAGTTGAATAAGCGTTCAATTGATTCTGCAGGGTCTTTAATTGCTGCACCAGCGGGGTTTCGCTTTCTTCCAATTCAAAATAAACTTTGGTCAATGCCCCTTTAATGCCTTCAGCATGGCTCAGCATCTTTATTTCCGCATCAATATTCTCAATCTCATTTTCCTTAAACCCGGCTTCTTCCAGTTCTTTAAACTGGAATTGGTTGTAATCAGCTTCCTTATCAAATTGGAGTTTCTGTTCTTTCAAAGCCTCCCATTCCTTTTTTGCCTGTTGCCATTGCCGGAAAGTTTTTTGGTATTTATCCTGTACCGATGCGTGATCAGCCAGGGCATCCAGTACTTCTCTTTGAAAATCCGTTTCCCCTACTTCTAAGGTGTCAAACTGCTGGTGCAGGTCAACCAGGATAGAGCTTAATTGCTGCAGTTGCCCGAGATTGACGGGGGTATCGTTGATAAATGCCCTTGACTTGCCATTAGTGCCAATTTCCCTCCGTAAAACCAGTTCATCATCGGTATCCAGGTTATTCTCTTTCAGGAAATCTTTTACTGCCTTCCTGCCCTCTGCATTGAAAGTGCCTTCGACAATACATTTCTTTTCTTTGTTCACCAATACGGCTGAATCCGCCCTATCTCCCAATATCAGCCCCAGAGCACCCACAATAATTGATTTACCGGCCCCGGTCTCTCCAGTGATCACATTCATTTTTTGAGAAAAGTCGATCTGCAGGCTATCGATGATAGCATAGTTCCCGATATGCAATGTCTTCAGCATGAAACGAAGATAAAAAAAACCCTCCCGGTCTAAAGCGGGAGGGAAAATAAAAAAAGAAAAAAATCTTATTTAGAAGCGATTACTTTATTTCAACGTTATTGGCTAATTCCTCATCAACCAGGATACGGCCGCAATTCTCGCAGATCATTACTTTTTTATGTTGCTTGATCTCGCTTTGTTTTTGAGGAGGGATAGCATTGAAGCAACCGCCGCAGGCATCTCTTTCTACTGCTACAACAGCCAGGCCGTTGCGGTAGCTTTTGCGGATCTTTTCATAGCTCGCCAGTAAACGGCTGTCAACATGTGACTTTGCATCTGCAGCCAGTTTATTGAAGTGCTTCTCTTCTTTTTCGTTAGCGGCGATGATCTTTTCCAGTTCAGATTTCTTGGTAGAAAGTACAGATTCTTTGGTCGCAATATTCTTTTTTGCTTTCTCCAGCACCACTCCTTTTTCAGCTATCTCTTCTGTAGCATCTTTGATGTGTTTCTCCGCCAGCTTCACTTCCAACTGCTGCATTTCCATTTCTTTGTTGATGGCCTCGAACTCACGGTTATTCTTTACGTTGCTGCTTTGCTTGTCGTATTTCTTGATCTGCGCTTCTGCTTCCTTGATCGCAGCATTTCTTTGTGCGATGAATTCCGTTACGCCATTGATCTCTTCTTCGATACGTGTCTGGCGTGATCTCAGACCGGTGATCTCATCTTCCAGGTCAGCCACTTCCATCGGTAATTCACCTTTCAGAATGTGGATCTCATCCAGCTTGCTTTCAATTTTCTGAAGGGTAACCAGGGAACTTAATTTTTCTTCAACGGAGAATTCTTTAACGCTTGCCATTGTATAGTTTGATGTTTGAAGTTTTTACGTTTGCTGTTTCTTTCCGGCTTTATTCACTTTTGGTCTCACACTTAAAAATACCTTACCGGGTTAGTTTCCACTTCTGTTTTAAGGACGGCAAAGGTAGGGAATTTTTGCTCTAAAACTTCCTGTAGCAGGCTGATAGTGAATTGTTCACTTTCATAATGCCCGATATCAGCGATCAGCATTCTGCCATTGGCATCAAAAAACTCGTGATACTTCATATCGGCCGTTATATAAGCATCTGCACCAGCAGCTAAAGCTCTGGAAATCAAAAAACTGCCAGCGCCTCCGCACATAGCCACTTTTTTTACCTGCCTGCCAGAAAACGAAGTGTGCCGGACTACTTGTAACCGAAATACTTCTTTGAGTATGGTCAAAAATTCCTTTTCCCCTATCGCTTCGGCCAACTCACCTATAACACCTGAACCTATCCCGGGGTTCATATTGGAAAGTTCTATCACATCATAAGCCACCTCTTCATAAGGATGGGCTGCTTTCATTGCCGATACAATTTTATGTTCCAGGTAAACCGGTAATATCACTTCTACCTTCACCTCTTCTTCTACATGACGTTTCCCGATATCCCCGGTATAAGGATTGGCTCCCTGCTGAGCTTTAAAAGTTCCTTTTCCTTCTGTATTAAAACTGCATTCACTGTAATTTCCGATCTGTCCGCCACCTGCTGCAAAAATTGCATTGCGCAATAGTTCAGCTTTCCCTGCCGGAACAAATGTGAAAAGTTTTTTGAGTGAATTGGGTTTACAAGAAAGTATAGAGACATTTTGCAGCCC
Source organism: Chitinophagaceae bacterium (assembly GCA_036520835.1). Lineage (GTDB taxonomy): Bacteria > Bacteroidota > Bacteroidia > Chitinophagales > Chitinophagaceae > VBAT01. The sequence goes on from DATDIX010000154.1 coordinate 3,561, forward strand.
AAGCATTTTTGCCATTTTCCCGCTTACCCCTTCAATCACATTATCAAGGTTAGTGTGAATGGCATAAATAGCAATATCATTTTTGATAGCCGTAATCACAGCCCTTTCCACATAATTCTTTCCGTTTATTTTTTTTAATCCTCCAAAAATGATCGGATGATGCGCTACCACCAGGTTACATTTTTTTTCGATAGCTTCTTTTATTACATCTTCTGTCGCATCTAATGAACAAATAATTCCTTTGCAATCCCAGCCGGCATCGCCGGTGATCAATCCTGCATTATCGTACTGTTCCTGCAGCGAAGGATGGGCAAGGGATTCAAGAAACGAAACGATGTCGGCAATTTTCATTGGCTAAAGATAATGATTAAGCTATTTCCCTTAAGTCAACTCAGTCCTTCTGTATCTTTGACAAAATGGACCCGCAGTCGTCATACCCGGACATTCCTGCCAGTAATATTGCTGAAGCACCGCCGCTGAGCCGTTATCAGGTGGCGAAGAATTCATGGCGCAAGCATAAGACTTTACGGAGCAGCATCCGCAGCGGCTTCTTTGTTATCTTGGGAGTACTTTCTGCCGGTTTTGGACTCAGGGGGTTTTTAATGCCCAATAATTTTATTGATGGCGGCGTTACCGGTATCTCTCTGCTGATAAATGCAAAAACGGGATTTTCATTCTCCCTGATGATCATTTTTTTCAACCTCCCTTTTATTTTGCTGGGATGGAAACAGATCGGCAAAGGGTTTAGTATAAAAAGTATTATTGCCATTTCATTGCTGGCACTGGCTGTTGCAGTCATTCCTTACCCGAAGGTTACGGATGATAAATTACTGATAGCGGTATTTGGCGGTTTCTTTTTGGGCGCCGGTATAGGCCTTACTATCCGGGGTGGCGCTGTTATTGACGGCACAGAGATACTTGCGATTTTCTTAAATCGAAAGCGCAGCCTTAGTGTCGGTGATTTTATCATGATTTTCAACATCGTCATTTTTTCTGCAGCCGCTTATTTGCTGAGTGTGCAGGTCGCATTATACGCCATTCTTACCTACCTGGCTGCCGCCCGAACAGTTGACTTTATTTTAGAGGGCATCGAGGAGTTCACGGGTGTTACCATCATATCACCCCGGACTGCAGAAATAGCGGAGCTGATAAAAGAAAAAATGGGAAGGGGCCTGACCATCTATTCCGGGAAAAAGGGATATGGAAAAAGGGGAGAAACTGCCCTGGCCACAGATATTATTTTTACCGTTGTCACTCGTCTTGAGATAAGCCGGCTGACGACCGAAGTTGAAAAAATTGACCCTAACGCCTTTATTGTCATGCAAAGTATTAAAGACACCCGCGGGGGTATGGTAAAGAAAAGGCCGTTGAAGGAGCACTAAACACAACTGTTTATAAGTTTTGTTTTCTAAAAACAGTATCTTTCGTAACTTATCATCTCTTTCCACCCATGGCCACCACCAATCCGTAAATTATTAATTCCCTTTCACCATGCTTAAAAGAACCACAGGTCGTTTGCTGCTTGCATTACTGGTTACAACCGGTTTAGCAGGAACGCTCAACAACAGTTCACTTTCTCAAAAAGAAAGAAAACAGGCTATTGCCCTGATCAAAAGCAGCAGAACAGAGGTTTTGAATAGTATAAGTGGCTTATCCGACCGGCAGATGAATTACAGGCCTTCACCCGGTGAGCATACAATTGGAGAACTGATCACGAAAATGATTGCGCTGGAAAAAACAGGCTGTGATGCAATAAAAACCAGGCTCGAAATGCCTTCCAATTCTGAGGACAGGCTAAGTATCACCCTTACGGATGACCAGTTGCTGGCCACCAATGACTACTCTTTATACAAAACCGGGATCAAAGAAAACTCAAAAGAAACCTGGAAAAATGCAGATGATGCACTGAAAAAGTTCAATGTCATGCGGAACAACCAGATCAAATATATCCGGACATCTACTGAAGACCTGCGAAACCGGGTAGTGTTCACCCCGGTGGGCTGGATAGATTGTTACCAGTATCATTTACTGCTTGCAGATATAAGCAATTTTGTTGCTGAACGGATCAATAAAATAAAAGCATCGGCTTCTTTTCCTAAAAAATAAAAATACTAAGGGATGGTTAGAGGACGAAAAACCTCCGCCCCGGCTGAATAAGCCGGGGTCATTTTTAAAAAGCTTTCTTCCCGCTGATCGTTTTTTCTATCATCAGCATTTTACCGGTTGTTGTCATTCCTTCAATCACTATTTTAAATTGCCTTGTACGATCGTTATTGTAAAACCAGAAGGGAATTTTTGGATCCACATCTGCCACAATAACAGATGGATTCCAGTATAGTGTTATTCGTTGATCTGTTTTCGTATTCTTATTAACCCTGTAATCAGGTGAATAAAACTCTTTGATAACGGAATAGCCTTTATAATTGATCGTTTCGCCGGCTAAAGGATCTGCCGAGATATCAACTCCTTTTTTTGTATACACTGCAAGCACTCCACCATACCCGCCGCCGGAGGCCGCCGTTAATGAACTGAATACCTTGATCAATGCGACGTCCCGGGCAGGAATAGTTGATAACACATCAGGATCTGAGGGCACTTCGTTAAGATAAATAATCATAGCATCACTTAACGCACTTGCAGAAGCCTGCGTCCGGTAAGTTACCCGGTATCCTCCGCCATCAGTCGATAACTGTATCTGGAGTCCCGGAACACGGAATTGCAGGTAATCAAGAATATTTCGATAAGGTGTCAGATCTTCTCCTGTAAGGTCCATGGTCCTGTTAGCATCTCCCGAAAATGCCCCGCTTGCATATTCATCTTCCAGCTCCTGCAACTTTGTTTTTTTATGTGACTTTATAGTCACACCTTCCAGCATAACACCCTCTGCCTTCAGTATAGCATTATAGCTTTCAGGAATTTTTGTGTTTGATCCGGAAGCAATAAACTGATCCGGGCTGCTTACCCGGGGAAGAGGATAATGCCTGTGCAGGGAATCTCCATCCGGATTTACATCAATGAATTTGTTTTTTTTACCTTTTATATCACTGAAAAGTATACGGGCATTACCAAAAAATATCATAGAGTCAAGCTTGAAATACCCATCAGCATTGGTATGAAGCATTTTCATATTCTTACCGGAGTCTGCAGTGACTATAAATGTGAGCAATTCTTTATCAGCAAATGGCTTATTGGTCCCTTCCATGTTGATCTTCCCGGCAAGTGTGATATATCCTGGGTCTGCATATTTGTTCTCAGGTATCGTCCCTTTGATAATATCACTCCATTTGAACCTACGCCAGCCATTGGTCATCATCACCAGGTCAATAGCATTTTGAGCAGAGTCGCCGGTTGCTGAAAAATAATAAGCCGCATCATGTATATACCCTTTCAGATCGGAAGTGAGTAATAGCCCTGAAAAGATATTCTGTTCTCTTTTTGACCGGGTATCAAAAGCCGGGTCATAAACAGAAACAGAAAAACTGCCTCTTACCGTATCTTTTAGTGAAAGAGTAAAATGATTCTTACCCCGGTCAGAAAAATCAAGCGTATCAAATAAAATATCGCCGGGTTGGATATATTCTTTATTGTCAACAAAGGTTAACCGCTCAGCCAGCGGCATACCTTCTTTATTAAAAACTGTTATATGCAAAATACCGGAAGAAAGATTTGAGGTTTGGATCGTTCCCGTCATTTCATCTTTTCCTTCCTTCAATTCTGTTTTAAACACAAGGTGATGCTGCATATGACCTACCATATATGCCGCCCTGAATACAGGATCATCGTGGCGTTGCAATATTTCAAACTGTTTGGTTTGTCCAATGCTGATGATCCGTAATACAACTCCTTTAGTTGTCGAGATGGGCAAATAATATTTTTGACCGGAAGGGTCATTATCTAAAACTGCGTAGTAAGTATTCTTTTCTTCTGCTATCATGTCGAAATAGCCCATTCCGTCGTGATAAGATGAAAACCCTGTCACCTTTTCCCCATTCTCTTTTTTAATAACACCGCTAACGGAAACAGGCAACCCGTTTTCGTCAGTAGCTTTATAGGCAATACTATTAGATAAGCCGGTAATAAAATTCCCTCCTTCAGGAAAGAATTCAATTCTTGTCGCCCTTGTTTCCGTAACAACTACAGGATTTTCTTTTTTGTTTCTGCCGAAAATGAAAAAGTTCTTTTCATGCAGGAAACCGGGATCATGATTCAACATCGTAGCCGTATAAGCCCTCAGTATGTAAAAGCCGCCGGTCAATGTATCGGGTAATTCGATCTGGCCACGGCTAAAACCGCCAAAAACAGGCAGTACTTGCCGGCTGATGACCGATGAAGACGTATTTAATAGTTCAACAAATAAAGTAGTCACTTTATCGGCAGGTACAAAGTCACTATACAAATAACCTTTGAACCAGATCGTTTGTCCCGCCATATAATCATTCCGGTCAAAATGGAAGTATATCTTTTCGATCGGGCTTTTTTCGGCCCAACTGTTTACCATTTTTTCAGGCTGCTGTGTGTAAGCCTTGTAAAAGAACATACCGGCTGCTGCCAGGATAAGTGCCTGTTTAATCTTGTATCTCATTCTGTTTGAATACGTGAAATTAACAGCGAACAGCTATACCCCCAAAAGATCAGGTGTAATGTCATCCTAAAACCCTGTCTCGTAAGGGTTAAAATACTCTTGCATAAATAAGCGAATATTTATATTTTACAGCTTTAATTTTACCTATGAAGAAGCTTTTACCCGCCCTGTGTTTGATTGTTCTTTTTTCCGGCTGTAAAAAGGCCATTGAAAAAAAGCAGGAAGATGCTCTCATAAAAGTCATGACGGATGGCCAGTGGGTCATTACCAGTTTTGTTCAAAATGGCACCAATATCACGACTAATTTCAGCACCTATAAATTTCAATACTACAGCAACAAAACTGTTGACGCCATAAATAGCGGCACTGTAGAAAAAACCGGGACCTGGGACGGCGATGCAGCTACCATGACAACCTGGGCGAGTTTTACCGGCGTTACAGCACCCCTTAGCCTCATAAACGGAAGCTGGCATATTGATGACAGCGCCTGGACCTGGGTTATCGCCACGCAAACCAGCGGAGGTGAGACAAAAGTTATGCGGCTGGATAAGCAATAATTTGATTTTATCTTGTTTCTGTCCTACTTTCATTGCCAGTTCGTACCCGCCACGCATTAAACACCACCGCCAAATCAATGTCCTATCTATTACCGGCAACCTGCCTGTTCTGAGAAAACAATATTATTTATTGCCTCTTGGGAATAATTTTTGCAGGAAGGCTGGACTCTGAACGGTACCTGATTAAATCCTAAACACTGAGGAAAAATTTATATACCCCTCTTACGAAGGCTACTATTGTATTCGTAATCACCCTGGCCACCGCGTTTACCACGTTGGGGCAAGCTCCTGTTGCCAATTTCACCGCTTCTCCCCTTGCAGGCTGTTCTCCGCTGATCGTCAACTTCCAGGACCTTTCCACCGGTAACCCAACAGCATGGAGCTGGAATTTTGGAAACGGGAATACTTCTACTCTACAAAACCCTATAGCTACTTATTTTGTTCCCGGTTCATATACTATCACATTAACGGTTACCAATGCAAATGGCAGCAATACGCTGACCCGTTCACAATACATTACCGTATATGATATACCTACTGTAAATTTTACGGCAGATAACCAAAGCGGTTGTTTTCCACTCCGGATAAATTTCACAGATCTTTCAACGGCTGGCGCCGGAAATACCAATGTAAGCTGGCGATGGGATTTTGGTAATGGCGTTACCTCTACATTACAAAATCCATTTGTTGTATATGCAGCAGCCGGGGCTTATACTGTTACGTTAAGGGTAACCAATGATAAAGGCTGTATTAAAACGATCAGCCGTCCCAATTACATTACTGTAACACCGGGGGTAACCGCCGGCTTCACGCATACACAACCCGTTGTGTGCAGCGCCCCTGCTGACATTAGTTTCACCAATACATCGACAGGGCCGGCTGTATTAACATGGCAATGGGATTTTGGAGATGGAAATAATTCAACATTACAAAACCCCGTGCACACGTATACAACTACTGGCAGCTATAGTGTTACACTGGTGACTACCAGCAGCGCCGGTTGCCAGGATACAGCAAGAACCCCGGTTCCGATTACTATTGGCGGTATTACGACAGATTTTACCGGCCCTGCCACAATTTGTACCAATGCTGTTGCCACATTCACCAATACATCAACCCCGGCACCTGCCAGTGCTTTGTGGAATTTTGGCGATGGGGGTACTTCAACGCTGATCAATCCCACTCATGCTTATACTGTATCCGGAACATACACAGTGAGATTATATAATACTTATGCAAACTGCACCGATTCTGCCACTCATGTTATTGTGGTAAACCCTTTACCTGTTGCAAACTTCTCGGCTCCTGTTACAACAAGATGCGAACCAAACCTGACAGTCAACTTCCAGGACTTGTCCGTTGGCGCCGTAAGCTGGGCATGGAATTTTGGCGATGGAAATACATCTACTCTTCAAAACCCGACACACACTTATACTAATTACGGCTCCTATTCGGTATCACTTTTTGTAACAAATGCTTTTGGCTGTACGGCTGTCACAATAAGATCCGGTTTTGTTACCATCCGCCGGGCCATCATCAGCATTCCCGGTTTACCTGTCCGTGGATGTATTCCATTTACTTTTGCTTTTAACCCTTCCATAACAGCGCTGGATGCCGTTACTTCTTATCAATGGGATTTTGGTGACGGTAATACTTCTGCCGCGTCTAACCCGGTTCATACCTACATAGCACAGGGAACTTATCCTGTTAAACTCGTTATTACAACCAGTACCGGTTGCACGGATTCGATAGTAATAAATAATGCTGTGCGGGTGGGATCAAAACCGGTTGCTGACCTCTCTGCAGCCCCGACACCGGTTTGTGCCTACCAGCCGGTTCAGTTTACTGATCTTTCAGTTCCGGCAGATGAATGGTTATGGAATTTTGGAGATGCGGTCACATCTGCATTGCAAAACCCTTCTCATACCTATATTGATACCGGGTATTTCTCCGTTACCCTAGTTGCTACCAATAACGGATGTGGTGATACGATAGTGCGGCCAAATTATATACAGGTATTATCTCCCATTGCACGGTTTACATCAGCCGCCAATTGCGCTAACCGGCAGCAGTTTTTATTTACAGATCAATCAGTAGGGCCGGTTTCATGGTTATGGGATTTTGGAGACGGCAGCACTTCTGTTCTGCAAAACCCTGTACATACTTTTCCTGCATTAGGTTCTTATGTTGTTACGTTAACGGTAACCAATGGAAGTTGCTCACATTCGGTCGCCCAAACAATTCAAACAGTAGATCAGAGTCCGGATTTTACTGCAAGCACTACCACGGCTTGTATTTGGGATATTATAACCTTTACTCCCTCCTTTGCTTTGCCAGGTACGATAACTTCCTTATTCTGGGATTTTGGAGATGGTGTTACAGCGGGAACTCTTGTCCAGGCAGTAAATCACCAATATGCATCCAGCGGCAATTATACGGTTACATTAGTATCTACTGATGTTAATGGATGCCGTGATACGATAAGAAAGACAAATTATATAAGAGTAAATGGCCCAAGGGCAAACTTCCTTGCCACCAATCCATCCGGGTGCGTTGGTTTGACCACCATTTTTAATGATCTTTCTGTAAGCGACGGAATCAACCCGATCATAAGCTGGCGATGGAATTTTGGTGATGGGACTGTACAAACTTTTTCAGGGCCTCCATTCCAGCATACATATAATACGGTTGGAGTGTTCCAGGTACAATTGAAAATAACCGATGCTTCTGGCTGTTCGGATAGTTTAACCATTCCTAACCTGGTAACCGTAACTGACCCGGTTCCCGGCTTTGTTACTGCTGATACAGTAACCTGCCCCGGTGCAACAGTAAATTTCACGAACACTTCTGTTGCAACTCCCGGCTTCACCAGCTCCTGGAGTTTTGGTGATGGAAATACATCCACCGTTTTATCTCCCACGCATAGCTATGCGGCAACGGGCCAATATACCGTAACATTGATCATTACTGATCCATCTGGCTGTGCAGATACAATTATAAGGACTAACTATGTTCGTGTTGACCAACCTGTTGCCAGTTTTACAGTCAATGATTCAATAGGTTCCTGTATCCCGTTGGAAGTACAGTTTACCAATACTTCATCTTATTATCTATATTCTATTTGGGATTTTGGTCTGGGCCAGGGCACGACTACACAAACTAACCCGGTTCATTATTACTCTGTGCCGGGGACATACCAGGTACGATTGGTGATAATAAGCCCCGGCTTATGTTACGATACTACTTACATGAATATTACTGTAAATGATACTGCCGGCTCACGAATAGATTATATACCTCTTGCCGGTTGTAATCCATTGCCTGTAACATTTACGACTACCACATCAGCCGTCATTGATTCGTATTTCTGGGATTTCGGTGATGGTAATACGATCACCACGACTGCTCCAACTGTCTCCCATACCTATAACTCTTTTGGAAATTTTTTACCAAAGGTGATCATGCTTGACCCTGCAGGATGTTTGATACCGCTCACTGGCATTGACACCGTGATGATCATTGGCGCTAACCCGGATTTTGGATACAACTCTTCTCTTTTATGCGATTCAGGGTATGTCAGTTTTAGTGACTCCACCACCTCAAGCGACCCGGTGATCAGCTATAACTGGACATTTGGTGACGGAGGAACATCCACATTACAAAATCCTGTTCACAATTATACAACTCCCGGCATTTTTGATGTAACCCTGACTGTGCAAACACAGAGCGGATGCCAGAATTCAATAACCATTCCTGCAGCTGTCAAAGTAATACTAAGACCGCTGATAGATATTGCTGGTATTGATGAGATCTGTGTCCATGAATCAATTTTACATTCCGGTGTTTTTTTGCGCCCGGATACTTCTGTAGTTACCTGGGTATGGACATTTCCTAACGGTAACACGTCCGCAGTTCAAAATCCACCACCACAAACTTATAATACCGCCGGCAATTTCGCACTTACGGCTATTGCAACAAACAGCAGCGGATGCAAAGACACAACCACGCAAAATATTATTATCAACCCTTTGCCCACGGTTTCCATGCCTGCTCAAATGACCATCCAGGTTGGATTTCCTGTTCAGATACCTGCCACTTATTCTGCCGGCACCAATACATGGCAATGGTCGCCTGCGACAGGTCTGAGTTGTGCTACCTGCCCGACACCTGATGCCGGACCAAGGTTCAATACTACTTACCAGGTAATTTTCACTAATAATAACGGATGCAGCAACAGTGATACTATTTTGGTCATCGTAGTATGTAAGGATGGTAACTTATTTATGCCAAATACATTTTCTCCCAATAATGATGGCAATAATGATTCATTCTATCCCAGGGGGAAAGGACTTTATTCTATAAAAGTATTGCGCATCTTCAACCGCTGGGGTGAAATAGTATTTGAAAAAAGAGAGTTTCCTGTTAATAGCCCTTCGTCAGGATGGAACGGAACTTATAAAGGGAAAAAACCACAACCGGATGTATATGTTTACCAGGTCGAAGTTATTTGCGATAATGGAGAACTGATCAAACTGGATGGCAACATTGCACTGATATTATAAAAGAATAAAAATGCAGTTGAAGCAAAAGATAAAAAAAATAAAAATCACTTCTTTCACAGGAGTGCTGTTTTGTTTGTTATACTCGCCTACGTTTAGCCAGGATATTCATTTTTCTCAATTTTTTGAAGCCCCGTTAATTCGTAACCCCTCATTAGCCGGCATCTATAACGGTGATATCAGGGTGCAGGCTGTTTACCGGGATCAATGGAACAGCGTAACCAATGCATACAAGACGGGTTCATTAAATGCTGAATATAAAATGCCTGTCGGAAAAGGAAATGATTTCGTCACGATAGGTATGCAATTATTGTATGACCGGGCGGGAACCATTGGATGGACATCCGTGCATGCTTTACCCGCATTGAATTATCATAAATCATTAAGTGCTGACCATAATCGCTATTTGTCACTGGGCTTTATGGGCGGCGTGGTACAACGCAGCTTTGACGTTTCCAAAATGACAACGAATAGTCAATATGACGGAGCGGGTCTTGGAGAAAATCTAGCCGACGCACAATACACCTATCTTGATGGAAGTGTTGGCATGAGCTTTAATTCCAATTTAAATGATAACCCCGATAACAATTTTTTTATCGGAGCCGCCTATCATCATTTTAATCGCCCCAATATTTCTTTTTACCGAAACCCTTCTATTGAACTACATCCCAAATGGGTGTTTTCAGGAGGTTTACGTTTTGGCGCCGGCGATTATGCTTTTATAACATTACAAGCAGACCATTCCCGGCAAGGCGGCTTTAGTGAAACAGTTGGCGGAGCCATGTATGGCCTTAAGATCGGGGGCGATCCTGAAAAGCCGGACTATGTACTTCACGCAGGCACCTTTTTAAGATGGAATGATGCCCTTATCCCGGTCATCAAATTAGACTACTTCCCCTACTCATTTGCGCTCAGTTACGATGTAAACATCTCTAAACTCAAACCATCCAGTTATGGCCGGGGCGGACTCGAATTATCACTCTCCTATATCGGGTTTCTAAACAGGAACCGGTCCACTCTTAACTCAACACTTTGCCCCCGGTTCTGAATCAGTAACTTAAACAGAATTTTTTGTTAATGAGGGTCTTTTACCACGTATAAATACCTGATCCACAGCATGCGTCCTTCTTTTGTGGCAAAGGATTTGAAGATTAAGAAAAAACGGTCTATTATTGAAAAATAAAAGTAAATTTGATTCGTTGAGACAAATTTTACCCATATTACTGATCACCCTCTTTACCGCCTTTAGTGCAAATGGACAGGATTCCCGCAATCCCGGCCCGGATGTAATGGGAAAGGTGGTGAAACTATATCCCAACCCGGCTACTACCTACATCACTTTTGACCTTCAAAAAAACTATCAAAAAGGCCTGACCATCGTAGTTTATAATTTTTTAGGTAAAAAGATGTACGAAACTCAGAATGTTCCTGAGAAGACAACTATCACGCTGACTGATTATACACGTGGCGTATATATCTATCACCTGACTGATCTTAGTGGCAAAGTAATGGAGTCCGGTAAGTTCCAGGTTTCCCGCTGATCTATCTTCCCCTTATTTATTATTTTTCAGATCACCTGTATCACCAGGAATTTCAGGTATTGTGTATTTTCCAATCCAGGAACGATAGGATGATCAGCAGATTGGGTTTGAAAAACAACCTGTCTTATTTTTCTTCTTGCGTCTTTGGCCGCCATATCAATTATCTGCAAAAATAATTCTGCATTGACGAGGTTTGTACAGGAAGAAGTAACTAAAAAGCCGCCTGGTTTCACCAGCTTCATTCCACGAAGGTTTATCTCTTTATAACCGGTGATCGCCTTTTGAATGGTCGCCCTGCTCTTGGTAAACGCAGGCGGGTCCAGCATCACTACATCGTATTGTTTACCTTCTTTCACCCATAGCTTCAATACATCAAAGGCATTGGCTGTTTGAAAATGACATATGTCTTGTAATCCATTCAATTCCGCATTTTTCGTTGCCTGCTGAACGGCATTTTCAGAAATATCCAGGCCCAATACCGACCTGGCCCCATAATGTGCAGCATGTATTTCAAAAGTGCCCGTATATGTAAAGACACCCAGCACATCGGCATCCTTCACAATATGCTGAATAGCCCTCCGGTTATCCTGCTGATCGAGGAAATAGCCCGTCTTTTGACCATTCTCTATATCCACATGAAATTTTAAGCCATTCTCATTGATGATGATCTTTGTATCAAAGGGAGAAGATAAAAACCCCTTTTGCTGTGGCAATCCTTCCAGTTCTCTTACCGGCACATCGTTGCGCTCATAAATGCCTTTGGGCTGAAATATTTCATTTAATGCCTTTACGATAGCAGGCTTCCATATATCAATTCCCAGTGCTATGGTTTGAATAACAAAATAGTCATTGAATTTATCAATGATCAGTTGAGGGAGCAGATCGGCCTCGCCAAATACAAGCCGGCAGTTCTCTGTATAGCCGATCTTTTTCCGGTATTCCCAGCATCCGGCAATTCGATCATGAAAAAACCGCTCATTGATCTCTGTATTCTTTTCTCTTGTCAACAGTCTCACAAGAATCTGTGACTTGGGATTGATATAGCCTTTGCCGACAAATTTCTTATCATGGGTATATACCTCAACGATCTCGCCGCCGCTCACCTCTCCATCCACTTTATCTACTTCATTATTAAATATCCATGGATGACCATCGCCAATACGCTGCGAGATCCTTTTTCTTAACCCTACTTTTATCATGGCGCAAAAGTAAGTTTTCCAAAAGTTATGCCGCAGCGGCATTTATGCATCCTTTTGACGGCCATTTTGTCCCTGTAATATCTATTGGCAGTATTCTTGACAACCTTACCTTTGCAAACAATTTTGAAAAATGGCAGAAAAAGACGCAACACAGCAGAGCCCTGAAAATGAGACGGGTATAGACATCAACTCCGATGAAAACATGAGTGGCACAACCCATCTTAACAACCCGGTTGACAATGATTCTGAGCTCGAAAAGCTGAAAACAGAGCTGGATGAAGCCAAAGATAAATACCTCAGGAAGGTGGCCGAGTTTGAAAACTTCAAAAGAAGAAATGCCAAAGAAAGAATAGAACTGATACAGACAGCCGGCAAAGAGGTCATTAAAGATATGCTCGATGTACTCGATGATTGCGACCGTGCACAAAAGCAGATGGAAGCAAGCGAAGATATCAAAGCCGTCAAAGAAGGTGTGCTGCTGGTGTTCAACAAGCTTCGCAATACTTTACAGGCAAAAGGCCTGAAGGCCATGGAAACGATCAACCAGGAATTTGATACCGATTTGCATGAAGCTATCACGGAGATCCCTGCAGCTAAGCCTGAATTAAAGGGTAAAGTAGCAGATGAAGTGATGAAAGGTTATTATCTTAATGACAAGATCATCCGGCACGCAAAAGTAGTAGTGGGAAAATAATAAAGTTGTGGGCCCGTTCATGGAATGTTGCTCATAACAAAAAGCTAATAGCTTATTATGTCAAAAAGAGATTTTTACGAGATACTGGGAGTACAAAAAGGCGCTTCGGCGGATGAGATAAAAAAAGCTTATCGCAAAGTGGCAATGCAATTTCACCCGGACCGAAATCCCGGGGATAAAGCGGCCGAAGAAAAATTCAAAGAAGCAGCTGAAGCCTACGAAATACTCAGCGATACTGATAAGAAAGCACAATATGACCGCTATGGTCATGCAGGCGTCAGTGGTAATGGACGCGGCGGGCATAGCGGTGCCGGTGGTATGAACATGGAAGATATCTTCAGCCAGTTCGGGGATATTTTCGGGGATGATGTTTTCGGCAATTTTTTTGGTGGCGGGCAACGGGGTCGCGGTGGTCAGCGAAGCCGTGGAATAAGAGGCAGCAACCTTCGCATTAAATTAAAACTGACCTACGAAGAAATTGCAAAGGGTGTTACCAAGAATATCAAAGTAAAAAAACATGTAAGCTGTAATACCTGCAGCGGCAGTGGTGCAAAGGACAAAGGCAGTATTCAGACTTGTACTACCTGCGGCGGCAGTGGCCAGGTAAGAAGGGTTCAAAACACTTTCCTCGGGCAAATGCAAACTGTTACCACCTGCCCTGCCTGTAATGGTGAAGGCACTACCGTAACGGCAAAGTGTACCACTTGCAAAGGCGAAGGAAGGGTGTACGGTGAAGAAACGGTCTCTATTGATATTCCTGCTGGGGTACAGGAAGGTATGCAACTGAATATAAACGGCAAGGGAAATGCAGGCGAAAGAGGCGGCGCTCCCGGAGATCTTATTATCCTGATCGAAGAAGAACAACACAAAGAACTACACCGCGAAGGATTAAATACCGCGTATGAATTACATATTTCTTTTACTGATGCCGTCTTCGGCACACAGGTAGAAGTGCCGACCATTGATGGCCGTGCCAAGATCAAGATCCCCGCAGGTACACAAAGCGGGAAAATATTCAGGTTGAAAGGAAAAGGGTTTCCTGCTGTTAATTCTTACGAAAAAGGGGACCAACTGATACACGTCAATGTATGGACGCCGCAGAACGTTACACCCGAAGAAAAAGCCCAGTTGGAAAAACTCAGTCACTCAAATAACTTCAAACCGCATCCTGATAAAAATGAAAAAAGCTTCTTTGATAAAATAAGAGAGATGTTCTCTTAGTTATCTTCCTTATTTCCTTTTTTCTTTTTTGTTTTTGTGTAAAGGGACTTGGCCTGCTGAACGATACTGACAAACTCTTTTTGCAGAATATCATTTTCGTCGGCAGAGGCAATAGCAGAATTTACAATATCATTCCAGGTCATACTCTTCAGGAATTGTGAAGACCGGAGCATAGAGCCGAACATAGCCACAGAGGCAGAGAACCTGTAACATTTCTCCAACTTATCAAAAGGAATTACCTCTGCCGATCCAAAATAAGCAAACTTATAAATATCCGGGTTATTTGGTTTTTTATATTGCAGTTTTATCTCTGCAAATACGGAATCGGCAGCTGTTCCTGCATTTACTTTAACTGTTCGTTCGGGCACTATTTCAAAAATACTGATAAGGGACTGGCCTGAACCGATCTCTCCACCCTCGATCACGGATAAGGAATCATACAAAGCCCCGACTTTATTATCATAACCTACCAACCGGTATTCCTTTACATAACCCGGATTAAATTCTACATCCATATATACATCATCCGCGACGGAATATAATGTCTGCGTGAATTCTTTCATTAGTACTTTTTCTGCTTCCCTGAAATTATCCAGGTAAGCGAAATTCCCATTCCCTCTTTTAGCCAGTGCCTGGATCTTTGAATCCTTATAGTTACCCATTCCAACACCGAGGCAGGTGAGATAGATACCCGATTCCCGCTGCCGCGAGATCAACTCATCCAGTTCTTCTTCAGATTTTACTCCCACATTAAAATCTCCGTCGGTGGCTAATATCACCCTGTTATTACCCCCTTTCACAAAATGATTCCTCGCAACATTATACGCCAGTCTTATACCTGACTCCCCGGGAGTAGCACCGCTGGCAGTTAACTGGTCGATCGTTTTCAGGATGGTATCTTTTTCTGCCCCGCTTGTTGTATTCAGCATCACGCCGGAATAACCACCATAGACAACAATGGCTACAGAGTCTTTTGCCCGCAGGTTATTGACCAGTAACCGAAAAGCTGATTTAAGTAATGGCAGGCGATTGGTCATATCCATTGAACCGGATACATCGATCAGGAAAACAAGATTATTGGGTGGCAATGTGTCCAGGTTCAGTTTTTTTGCAGAAAGCTGAATATAATAAAGCTGGTTTTCGGGATTCCAGGGACAGTTAGTCAATGTGGTTTTAATACTGAAAAGTTCCTTTTCCGGCGGCTCCGTATAATCCAGGTTGAAATAATTGATCATCTCCTCTATCCTGACGGCATCAGGAGGAACCATTGAATTGAGTGTGATGAATCTCCGGATATTACTGTAAGAAGCACGGTCTACGTTAAGCGACATATTTGCATTGGGAAAACGCTTTGCATTCACAAACCTGTTCTCTACAATACTGGCATAGCTCTCGTCCCCAGCAATCCAGCTCTTCTGTTCATCTCTCTTCATATTTTTTACCCATGATGAGAGCTTATCCTTTCTTACATTGGTAACGGAAGCTGGCAGGAGTTTCAGTTTTACATTAAGATACTGGTTGGCATTGGCCACCATCCGTTCAGGCCTGAATCCATCCAGCGAAAAACTAAATGTATCAACCAATGTGCTGGTGAGAATGCCAAATGACCCCTGTGTACCGCTCTTGTAGACATAGCCTGTTCTTATATTGATAATGGTAACATTCTGCAAAGCGTTGCCGGATTCATCCTTTACTTCGCCCCGGAGATAATACTGGGAAAATACGGATGAACTAATGAGCAGGCACAATAATATATGACAAGCGGCCTTCAATGGGGCTTTTTAACTGTAAAAGGTACAAAAAACGCTGACAATTTGCAGTAATATTATATGAGTTGATAGATCTCCTTAAGGTTGCGTCCAAGGCCGTCATAATCTAACCCATAACCCACTACAAATTTATTGGGGATATCAAAGCCTGTATAATGCATTTCAAGCGGGTATTCAGTAGCTTCTGACTTGTGCAACAATGCGGCGATCTTAAGCGATGCCGGTTGCTGGTGAAGTAATTTGGGAAGAAAATTGTGCAGTGTTTTACCGGTATCTACTATATCCTCAACAATGATCACATCTTTACCAAACAGGTCATCTTCAAGCCCGATAGAAGTAACCACATTACCGGAAGATTTCATCCCTTTATAAGAAGCCAGTTTGATAAAACAAAGTTCAGCTTCTATGGTAAGCTGCTTGAACAGGTCGGAAGCAAACATGAACGAACCATTCAATATGGCAATGAAAAGAGGCCGTTTGCCTTTATAGTCTTTACTGATAACCGCAGCCAGTTCTTTTACACGTTGCAGAATGGTCTCTTCTGAAAGATAGGTCTCAAAAGATTTGTCATGTACCCTGATCACTGCCATGTCTTTTATTTATAGATTTTCAATTGCTGACCTGTTTTCAGTTCATAACTGCTTAGCTGATTCCAGCCGGCAATATCTTCCATGCTCACGTTATATTTTTTTGAAATAGAATAGACTGTTTCTTTTGATTGAACAGTATGAATTACCTGTCCCATAGTTCTGCCAGGTGCAAGAACTGCTTCTTCCTGCACAATTGCATTATTAGTCTTTGCAAAAGCAATCTCGTCATCATTCAGCATTGTTTCTCCTGTTGCCAGCAAGGGTCTTGCAGGCGCTTTTGCTCTTAAATATAACTGCTGTCCCACTGCCGGCTTCATATTATTTTGTAATTGATTATACTCTAACAACGATTCCATCCGGATTCCCTCTTCCTGTGCTATGCCATGCAGGGTCTCTCCCGGTTTTACAATATGAAATTCATTATTGCCTGTTTTGCGTTTACGCTGCAGGTAAATAAGCTGATCTTTTAACAGTGTCTCACTTTCCTTCATATCATTAAACTCAAATATCCTTGCCAGGGGAACATTGTATTGTTGGGCAATACTAAGAAAAGACATCCCTCCCTTTGCATAAACAACTCTTGTATCATTAAGCTTGAATTCACCGGCAGGATACAACGGAGTTGTGATGATAGCTTTTGCCGGCTTCGTGCTGACAGCGTTCTCCTGCGGTTCCGTAACCGCTACGGCAGGGATCACCTCCTTTTCATTTTTCACTTCCGTCGTTTTCGCCAGTATTTCTTCTGTCGCCGGCTTCCTGCCCAATGCGATCAGTGTATAATTCTGCAGGTCATAATCCTCTACCAGTTTGATGATCACCTGCGGGTATTTTGGATTGGTAGCATAGCCAGCCTTTTTAAGACCATAAGCCCAGGCTGAATAATCCAGCGGATCAAGTTTGAATAAAGAAGCATATCGCTGGCTTTTCTTTAAAAAATCAGAATGATCCCGGTAAGACTCAGCAGGAGAATCGTATTTACGAAAGCATTCGCCTCTCAGGTCATCATCATGCGACACCGACTCACCTGTCCAGTTCGCTTTGCACTTTATTCCAAAATGATTATTGGATCTTGTCACCAGGTCGCTGGTACCGGCCATCGTCTCATGAATTCCCTGCGCCAGTTTGATAGAAGCGGGTACACCTGTTCTTTCCATTTCAGCGATAGCGATATCCTTGTAGGTATTGATATAATTCAGAATTACTTCCTGTTGCTGGGCAGCCGAAAAAAGACTTGCCGATAAAAAAACAGCAACTAATATGTTTTTTACGTTTTGCATGAACAGATCATTATAGTTTCCTGACAAGACAGAGTCCGTCACGGAGGGTTAAAATTACTTTTTCTATATCCTTTCTCTCCTTTATGAACTCATTGAAAGCCCGGATCCCTTTTGCGCTTTTTCCTTTTGGATTCTCTTCCAGCGCCTCCCCGTGAAAAAAGATATTATCTGCTAAAATAAAACCGTTTTGCCGTACCCGGGGCAAAACGAGCTTAAAATATTCAATATAAGCAGGTTTGTCAGCATCAATAAACACGAGATCCCAGGTTTCCTGCAGGCCCGGGATGATGTCTAACGCATTCCCAGTATGCAAAATTATCCGGCCGGCAAAAGAAGAACGGTCAAAATAGGCCTTTGCCCTTGCTGCATCCTGCTCCCGCAATTCGATGGTATGAAGCTCCCCATCTCCTGTCAACCCTTTGACCAGGCATAGGGCGCTATAACCCGTAAATGTGCCTATTTCGAGCACCCGCCTGGGGCGGATCATCCAGCTGATCGTTTCCAGCAGTTTGCCCTGTAAATGGCCGCTCAGCATTTGCTGTTCCGGGTGGTTTTTTACCGTCCAGTCATTGATCTCTTTTAAAAGACCATCTTCAGCCGAAGAAAATTGTTCTGCGTATAGCTGTACTTGTGGATTGATGAGTTCCAATCGCTTGCTTTTTGCAAAGATAAAATTCTAAACCGGGTAGTTATGTATTTGTTGCCGGCGATTTCCGGGAAATGAGCCATAATCCCCCGAAAGTAAGCAGCCCATTGATCAGGATCAGCTCATACCCGATCTTATACCCATGAAATAATTTTGAAGAAATATTTTGTAAGCCCAGGGACAGGTGCAATTTCTTTTCATACCATTCAGGGCTGCTTAATACATCAATGCCCAGGGCAATCAATGGCGCAATGATACAAACGGTCCAGATCAGTTTTTCGTTCAGCTTTCTCTTTGTTAAAATACCAAATGCAAAAAGTCCGAGCAGCGGGCCATAGGTGATGCCGGCAAATTTGAGAATAAAATCAATGATCAGCTTATCGTTGATCGCTTTAAAAATTAATACCAGGACAAAAAACACAAAGGCAAAAGTGAAATGCACTTTTAACCGGGTCCTTTTCTTTTCTTTTTCCGTAGCGCTGCTTTTATTAAGCCCGAGTATATCGATACAGAAACAGGAGGTAAGCGAGGTAATAGCCCCGTCAACACTCGGAAAAAGAGCAGATATAATCGCAATGATAAAAATAACGCCGATCACCCCGCTGAATTCATCGCTTAATGCAATGGTGGGAAAAAGATCATCCGGCTGAGCATTGATCCCTTTTGACCCGGCATATAAATAAAGAACACCGCCTAAAACAAGAAAAAGAAAATTAACGACCATCAGCACCGCGGTGAACGTCATAATATTCTTTTGTGAATCCTTCAGTGTTTTGACGCTTATATTCTTTTGCATCATTTCCTGGTCAAGCCCGGTCATGGCAATAGCAATGAACATTCCGCCGACAATATGCTTTAAGGCGTATGACCCCGAATTCACATCCCAATTAAATATCCGGGTGTACCCTTTTTCATTCATCATGGATATTGCGCCTGAAAAATCTGTTCCAAGCGCTTTTATAATTACAATGATGCAAACTACCAACCCTACCAGCATACCGGTTGTTTGTAAAGTATCGGTATAAATGATCGTTTTAACACCTCCTTCAAAAGTGTATAGTAATATCATTAATAATATGACCACCGTTGTTACCACGAAAGGGATCCCCAGTTTGTCCAGTATAAACAGTTGAAGCACGATAATAACAAGGTACAGCCTGGCAGTGGCGCCTATTGTACGGGAAAGAATAAAGAAAAAAGCCCCGGCCTTATGTGCATTGATCCCAAATCGCTGCTCCAGGTAAGTGTAAATACTAGTGAGGTTCATCCGGTAATACAGGGGGATCAGTACAAAGGCGATTACCATATACCCGACCAGGTATCCCAGCACTACCTGGAAATAATAGAAATTACCGGCGCCTACCCCTCCCGGAACACTTACAAACGTAACGCCTGACAATGATGTGCCGATCATGCCGAATGCCACCAGCATCCAGTTGGAATTGCGGTTGCCGATAAAGAATGATTCGTTATTGGACCCCCGTGATGTGTACCAGGCCACGCCGAGAAGCAAAACAAAATACCCGATAACAAAGGTGAATAAAAGGGTGGGTGACATGCATTATCGTTTTTATTAATTCAGAGCCTGCACCGGACCTGCCTGCTGCAATGGCCATCACTACTCCCGGTAACTTTTTGTTAGTTATTAATTTTTGAAGATAAACAAATTTACATTCCCTTTGCCGCAAATTTATGCAAGCAACAATCATAAGATCATTAGCGGTTTTTTGCGGTTCCAAGAGTGGCGTCAATCCCTTGTTCACAGAACATGCGATACAATTAGGAAAAATATTCGTGGAAAATAATATCACCCTTATTTATGGCGGCGGTAGTGTCGGCATCATGGGAACTATTGCGGATGCTGTCATGCAGCATGGCGGCAAAGCCACCGGTGTTATTCCGCAGGTGCTGGTTGATTGGGAACGGCAACATAACTCCCTTAGCGAACTGATAGTGGTGGATGATATGCATAGCCGCAAAAAAAAGATGTATGAACTATGTGATGCGGCCATCATTCTTCCCGGCGGCTTCGGTACCCTCGATGAATTATTTGAAATGGTAACCTGGAACCAGCTTTCCATTCATGACAAACAAATATTCATTTTAAACTCGGGTGGCTTTTACGATCATCTCATTACCCATATTGAGCAGATGTCGCAGGAAAAATTCTTATACGAAGAAGCACAAAAAAGGCTCACGGTCATCCATGAGCCATCCAATATTATTGCGCTGCTGAAATAATTTTACCTGCCCTGGAATAAAGGTATCTGCATCCCTGCCTGGATAATGGGAATGGCACGGCCGTAAGCGTCTGTGTAAGGTGAATAGAAATTATCCGCCACATCAAACAATATCGACAGGTAAAAGAAAGGCATCCCGGACCCGGGCTGCCGGCCGGTGCAGTATCCGCCACCAACCAGGAAGCTGTTCGCATCCTCTTTTAAAGTTTGTGATGTACCTCCTCCGTTGGGAAGGGTATATTTCTGCCTGATGAAATTATGCTCGAACTGCGCCTGCGCAAATAAAAAAGGAAGAGGATATATTTTTACAAATCCACCCCCTCCATATACTTGTTGCTTTAATCGGTCGTCAAATGTATAGACGTCACGGTAAGCCGCATAGTTATAATTGACCACGATGCCGGCATCTATCCATTTAGTAAGGTTATAGCCAAATACCGGGCTGGCCCCAATCAGGAAAGTGTTACTGTAAAATGCCAGTGAAATAGTGCCTCCTGTGAAAAGGTTCTCTTTTTTAAATCCTCTTTCCTTTTCTTCTTCATCCTGTGCATGCAGAAAAGTTGTCATTAATAAGAGAACAACAGGCAATAAAACATATTTCTTCATAGTATCCCATTTTCGGTTAAGAGATCATTCAAGTTCCTTCTGTTGTTTCCAGTCAAGGGCCAGTTCATCAATTACCCGCTGCCGGGTCGGCGATTTTGCCAGCATAGCGGCTATCATGCCGGCAGTAATGATCAGCGAAGCGTAATTCGCCGTCATAAACAAAACAATGATACTGAATAAGGCCGGTGCTTCGCACAACGCTGCATATCTCACTAACGTATTCCGGTACAGGTTTAGTTTAGCCGGCAAGGGAATTAAAGGATCTTTCGCAGCCGCCACTCCTTTGTTATAGCTGTTGAAGGCAACCAGTAAACATAGGATGGCCATCCCTGCTGCTGCATACAAAAAGATATTTCCGTACTCTTTCAGTTCCGGCATTAAAGGGCCCTGTATATTGTTAAGGGCAAAAACTATTACTCCAAACAGGATTGCCCCGGCAATGATAGCCCCGTAAAATATCCGGGTTGCCCGCAGAATTTCCTTTGGAGTGCCGGGTACTTGCGGAGTTGGGCTCATAGATCAAAAACCTTCCCGGCATTTAAAATGTTATTCGGATCGAATGTTTTTTTGATCCCGCGCATCAGTTGAAGCTGCGTTTCATTAAACACGACATCCATATATTTTTTTTGTATCAGTCCCACGCCATGTTCGCCGCTGATAGTACCGCCCAGTTTTTTTACCAGTTC
This sequence comes from Chitinophagaceae bacterium, assembly GCA_036520835.1. Lineage (GTDB taxonomy): Bacteria > Bacteroidota > Bacteroidia > Chitinophagales > Chitinophagaceae > VBAT01. The sequence goes on from DATDIX010000154.1 coordinate 25,728, forward strand.
AAATAATGCCCGCAGGCTTTTGGCCATCTCCGGGTCGCCATGACTATCAGGTACCCCTTCTTTCTTTATCCGGATATGCAGGTTGCCATCGCCTGCATGACCATAGCATACGGCATGAAAATTATGCAGCTTACCTAATTCCTTTACACCTTTTACCAATGCCGGTAATTCCGCCCTCGGCACCACCGTATCTTCTTCAATGGTATAACCGGCTATCTTCACTGCCTCTGCTGTCCGGCGACGCACCTTCCACAATTCCGCTTTTTGCTGCGCATCATCAGCAAAGAATATTTCGCCGCCTTCATACTCACTCATCAATGCCGCTATCTGTTCCATATCATTCATCAGCACATCCATATTATTTCCATCCACTTCAATGATGAGATGTGCGGCAATATCATCTGTGATAGGCACGGCAAAACTGTCCACCATCTTACTGGTGATCTTTAATGCATCTATTTCTACCAGCTCTAACCCGCTCGGCACATACCCGGCCCGGAATATAGCGCTTACCGCTTCGCTTGCTTTTTCTAAAGAAGCAAAAGGCACCAGCATCAGCAGGTCATACTTCGGTAATGGAATTAATTTCAGAACGATCTTTGTAACGATACCCAGTGTGCCTTCGCTGCCGACTATTAACTGCGTAAGGTTATACCCCGTTGAGTTCTTTAATACATTGGCCCCTGTCCATATTATTTCCCCGGTGGGCAATACGATCTGTAAGTTCAACACGTAATCTTTGACAACACCATATTTCACCGCTTTGGGCCCGCCGCTGTTGGCCGAAATATTTCCCCCGATAAAACAGGAACCGCGGCTGCTGGGATCAGGCGGATAGAACAATCCTTTTTCTTTTACGGCATTCTGCAATACTTCAGTGATCACTCCCGGCTCCGTGGTTACCTGCAGGTTCCTTTCATCTATCTGCAGGATGCTGTTCATTCTTTCCATGGAAAGCAGTACACCGCCCAAATGAGGAAGTGCGCCGCCGCTTAATCCCGTTCCGGCCCCGCGGGGAGTGACGGGAATGCGGTCACGGTTGCATATTTTCATCACCTGGCTGATCTCTTCTGCCGTACGCGGTTTGATCACCACTTCGGGAAGAAAGCTCAGGGTTTCCGTTTCGTCATGCGAATAATGCTGAAGCGATTCTTCATCCACAACAACAAAAGATTCACCCACGATCTTTTTGAACGATGCAATATGTTGTGCAGTAAGGGCAGAATGAATGGCTGTATCCATGGATCATACATGCTTTAGTGCTGTAAAAATCGGAATAAATCAGCAATTGAAAGTTGAAAGTTTGCATAACCGATAATCAATAGGCGCTCTTAAAACTGGGACACATAAAATCCCGTTTGTTGCCGTTGAACTTGTTAAAAATGCCCTGCCTGACCAGGGAGAACTCGAGGGCGCCGCTGGAATTATTATAGTTACTCAGTGTAGAAACAGTAGCGTCATACGTAAACGTGAAAGTATAATCTTTCAGGCCGATGCCGATCATGGGAATGACCGCATCGCCAGCCCTGAAATAAATACCGCCGATCAGCACTTTCTCACCATCTCCGGATAAATTATAATGCGCATTCAGACCTGCCACCCATTCATACGATCCCGCCTGCAGCGAAAAATAAGTATTGGGGTTGATGATCCACTGGTCATTGAGTTTGAAGCTACCATTGACAAAAGCGGTATGCCGTACGGGTATGCGGTTATCAACGCCCTGCTGGGGATCAAAAAAAGATTCCCTCGGACGGTTGATATGATGAGAAGAGAAACCCACATTCAGGTAGGTATTTTCATTCGGAAAGAATGCATAATTCATCCCTGCCTGCAGGTCGAGATAATTGATATTATCAGTAGCCAGCTGTGGTGCAAGACCAACCTGGTGAACATCAAAGAACTTTCCATTCCATTGATTGGGAAAAGTAAGATTAGCCGTATTGATCCGTTTATTGGCCCAGCCAACATTAAATCCCATGCTGAGCAGGCTTCCCAGGTTGAGCATCTGGTGATACGCTACCGAGCCATACAGTCTTGTTGATGTGAGGCTGCCTGTGCCGGCAACATCCCTGAGAATAAGACCTCCTACACCTATCCAGCTACTTTCTTTTTGCGCCAATTGCATATCGCCAAAAGCACTCATGGTCTTATAAGGTATGGTCATCAGCGAAGACCATTGGTTCCTGTAGTTGATACCGATCCGGTAATCACCATCGGGAGTAAACCCGGTATTGGCAGGATTGGTCAGGAGAGGCGAATTCATGAATTGGGAAAAATGAAGATCCTGTGACCGGGCACAAAGAGAAAGGCCGATACTGCAAACTGCCACTGATACTATGTTTTTAAAAAGATTCATATCGCTTTTACTTTCTCTGCCTGTCGCAGGCAGCTCATTTATCCTTTTAGTTACCTGATCAAAGTTATATCTCCTTTTTTGGTTGCTTTTGTTCCGTCAAAAAATTCCACATCCAGTGTGTAGGCATATACATCCATCGGCTGCACTACTCCTTTCACCCTGCCATTCCATCCCTGGTGCCAGTCATTTGTCTCAAAAACTTTTTGTCCCCAGCGGTTCCAGATAATGAAACGCATTTTTGCGATACCAAACCCTCTTACATATATCACGCTGTTCCCGTCCCCGGTATTCGGCGTAAAGGCATTCGGAACGTCCAATGCAGGGACAATAATAGTGCTTACTGGCCGGCAACGAACAGCAAAACAACCCACGTTATTATAGGCATAGAGGCAGGCATTAAAAGTACCGGTTGAATTATACTGGTGATCAAAGGGAGCCCTTGACGTGGTCAGCAATGAATCACCGTCTCCAAAAACCCATTTGAAAGATACCGCATCGGGAGAAGACTGGTTGATAAATGTATTCGGTGTGTTTTCAACAGGTGTTACCGGCGTATAGGTAAAATCGGACAGGGGCTGTGAATATACCACTATGGTAAACCGGGCTGTATCGGTAATATTACAGGTATTGGGGTTAGTTGCTACCATCGTTATGATATAAGTACCCGGTGTGTTATATAAATGCGTTGGTTCAAATGCGGTGGATGTATTGCTGGCTCCCGATGCCGGATCGCCAAAGTCCCATTGATAGGTCTGCCCGCCTATTGTGGTGTTGTCAAACTCCGCAGTATAAGGGGCGCAGCCAACCGGGGGAGTTGTAAAACTTGCATCCACATTAGCTGCAACATCTACCGGGATAGAAATAGAATCGGGATAATTACAGTAAGCCGTATCTGTTAATATCAGCCAGGCAATATAAGAACCGGGCGCCGGGTAATCATGTGTCACACTCGTCAGCCCTGCAACTACCGGGGCGCTGCCATCGCCGAATTTCCAGACAAAAGAAGTATTGGTAAATGGTCTTATTGGGTTTGTTGTCGAAAGATTATTGAACTGGAACCTGTTCGCATCGCAGGGCGGCGTTATTTTTACTGCAGTCGCTGCAAGGTTAGCGATCAGATCGCCCACACGAATATTGACATAAGATGTATCACGGACATTACAACTGTTGGGATCGATCGCTACCAGCATGACCCGGAAAGTACCTGTCGCATTGTACACATGGGATTGGGTATAGCCAGTCGCGGCCGGTAAAGGACCAACATCAGGGGTGCCATCGCCAAAGTTCCAGATATATTCTGTTGCAGTGCGTATCTGGTCAGTAAACACAACGGTAAGCGGTACGCATCCGGCAGTATCCAGTGGCACGCCTCCAATGGCAGACTGCACATTTGAACGTACACCCGCGAGGTTGAATGCCATTTTTACCATTCCAAGATTACAGAATGCGCTGGCTGGTTTTGTGGTAGACCAGGCCCCAAGTGTAGTGGGAAATACAGCTCCTCCGGCACAGTTGGCACATACACCCTGGTAAATAATTCCATTGGCATCGAAGCGGCTGGTACCACCATCAACGTGATCTGTTAATCCACCGTCCTGTCCGAAGAAGCTTGCATAAAGCGGATTAGGACTGGATGCATTCCTTGCTAAAACAAAGAAATAAAAATCCTTTCCATCAGTAGTAGGTTTATAAGCATCCGGTGTTACCCTCATGCCGGTAGTGCCGGCGTTGGGGAATGCATTATTGCCGACAATATCACCTCCCCAGCCGGAAACATAAACATTCTCGCAACGATCAACTAAGAAAGCGATCGGTGAAATATTCGGTATGGCAGAGGAAGTACCAAATGTTGTGGTATATATATAAGCTGAAAGATCGGGTTGCAGTTTGCCAATAAATTGCTTTGCATTGGCGTCAACATAAACAGCATTGATCGCCGGCCAGGCTCCGGTTGTTTGTCCCATTATGTAAGGGAAACCATTTCGGTCAAATTGAATACCATAAACCTGGTCATAACCGGAAGTACCGATATAAGTTGAGCGGATAATATTGGTACCATTATTACTGATCTGTGCTACAAACCCGTCAATACCTCCATGGTTCGCTGTGCCCACTGTTCCTGCCTGGCTCCCGAAGAAGTTGGTACTTTCTGTTCCACCTGCTACATAAATATCACCTGTTGGAGCAAGAGAAAGTACATACGCAGCATCACTTGCACTACCTCCCAGATAACTGGCGAAGGTCATCGAAGAAACATTGGAAGCAAACTTTAACACCACTGCATCCTGTAATCCACCTCCAAACCCTGTTTGAAAGGCAGAAGGGGTGGCCGGAAAATTATTTGACTGGGTACAGGAAGCAACATAAATATTCGCGGCCCCGTCGAGGATAACTTCGCTGCGGCTGCCATCTCCATAATTATGATGTAATGAGGTTGAGTTGTTACTGGCTGTAGTGATATTAACACCATCATTTCCGGTACCGCCTACCCGCTTTGAACCGATCAAAGCAGACCCATTCCCATTCAATTTTGTAACAACAATATCATGCCCTCCGCAAGGGCCGATCAATCCTGCCGCACCGCCGGTAACCGGGTAAGATCCATTGCCTGAAAGCGGTGAACTGGTTCTTCCTGCCAAAACAAGGTTGCCTTGTTGATCAACCACCAGGCTATGGGGCTGATCATTGCCGGAGCCGCCTATGTAAGTAGCGTAAACCCTGTTTGATCCATTCGGTGTTAGTTTGATGATACCTATATCAACCGGCCCGGGATGCTCGGTTACCCCACCAGCATAGGTAGTTTGAAAAGCTCCCGGCAAAACGGGGAACCCATTAGCGAAAACAATGCCTCCACCATAAAAACTGCTGTCAGGTCCGTAGGTAGCTGTAAAGCCCCAGTTATTGGCAGAGCTGCCAGAAAAAGAGCAAAATATCAGGAAGGGATCGATTACTAATGTTGCGCTGGGATCATAACCTTTTACATCAAACCTTACAATATTATCTTTTACAATATACCGGCAGTTTACTTCCTTTCTTTCTTTACCGTTTGCCTGGTAGGTATAAGGATAGGCCTCTTTTAGCTCTCCTACGGAAGTGCTTACAATAAGTTCCTTATTCTTTACCTGCAACTTTTCGGCTCCTTCATACCTCAGCGCTATTTTACTGATGTCAGCGCCGGGCCTGGCAATTATATCATATTTCAATGTATTATTATCCGTATAATACCTTACATCCACACCGGGGTATACATTTTTGAAAGAAATAGCCTGGTAAACGCGGCATTCTCCTGCCCATTTGGATGGATCATCCCCAATAAAATAATTATTATACCCGGGTAATATCTTATCAGGAACAACCTGCAGGTCTTTTGAAGCACCGATAAAATCAACATTGTAAGCATGTGACCGGATAACTATTTTTTCATCGCGGCTTAATAAGTCACCGCTCTTATCCTTATGACCATGGAGCATGGATTGCACCCTGTCATAATCTTCCCGGTTATGTTGTAAAACGGTAAATCCTCCTGAACGGATGAAGAAAGCGCCGGCACTTACTTCCCCTTTGTACTTTACCCGGTCATCCCACTGGCCTTTATTCTCAATAAACTCAATATTATTATAACTCTGAGCGCTGGCTACAAAGGTATGGATCAAAATCGTGGCAAGAATGATATACGGCTTCAGGGTTAATTGTATTTCCATCAAATTAATTAAAATTATCGGTACTATGATCGAAAACTTGTGTTAAGAAATTTTACTCCATATCACGTTGCCTTTCTGCTCATTCAGAAAGGTTTTAAGCTGCAAATTTTCGGCCGAATCCATACCCGGATCTTTTTCCAAAACAGCTGATGCCATTATCCGGGCTGTTTCCAATAACGGCCTGTCATGGACTATATTGGCCAGCTTAAAGTTTAAAACACCGCTCTGCCTTGTTCCTTCAATATCTCCCGGTCCGCGCAATTCCAGGTCTTTCTCTGCTATTTCAAACCCATCGGTCGTACTGGTTAATATCCTGATGCGTTCCCGGGCATCATTACCCAATTTGGAGGAAGATAAAAGTATGCAATAGCTTTTATCAGCTCCCCTGCCTACCCTGCCACGCAATTGGTGCAGTTGGGAAAGACCAAATTTTTCAGCGCTTTCTATCACCATTACCGTGGCATTGGGCACATTTACGCCTACCTCTATAACGGTGGTTGACACCATTATCTGCGTATCTCCTTCAACAAATCTTTTCATATTTAGTTCCTTCTGTTCCGCGGGCTGCCGGCCATGTACCATGCTGATCCAGTATTTTGGCTCGGGAAAATACCCTTTCACCGTTTCGTAACCCCTCATCAGGTTTTCATAATCCAGTTTATCGCTCTCTTCTATCAATGGGAAGATGATATACGCCTGTCTTCCTTTATCTGTTTCCGCCCGCAAAAAATCCATAACCCTGCTCCGCTGCGATTCATAACGATGTACGGTTGTAACAGGTTGTCTTCCCGGGGGCAATTCATCAATTACGCTATAATCAAGATCACCATATGCTGTCATGGCCAATGTACGGGGAATAGGCGTCGCTGTCATTACCAGCACATGCGGAGCTATCTCTGCTTTTTGCCATAAACGGGCCCTTTGCGCTACCCCAAACCTGTGTTGTTCATCAATGATCACTATCCCGAGGTTTCTAAATTGTACCACTTCTTCAATTACGGCATGCGTGCCAATAAGGATTTTCAGATCGCCATCCAACAGCTCTTTTAATATCTTTTTTCGTTTTGCCGCTTTGGTAGAACCTGTCAGTAAGCCTACAGGAACATCCATTTTTTCCAATAAACTGCTTATCGTGGCAAAGTGTTGTTTAGAGAGTATTTCAGTAGGCGCCATCAGGCAGGCCTGGTAACCATTGTCAATAGCCAGCAACATGGTAAGTAATGCAACGATCGTTTTACCACTGCCTACATCGCCCTGCAATAAACGATTCATTTGTTTGCCGCGGGCTGTATCGGCACGTATTTCTTTTATTACCCGCTTTTGTGCGCCGGTCAGTTCAAAAGGAAGATGATCCTTATAAAAAGAATTGAAATACTCTCCTACTTTATCAAACACTACTCCTTTTGAAAAACGATGACGGTTCGAACGGAGCAGGTTCATTCTTAGCTGGGCCATGAACAATTCTTCAAACTTCAAGCGTTTTACAGATTCATCATAAGCTACAGTTGTTGGCGGAAAATGAATTTGCCGTAAAGCAGTAAACCGGTCAGCTAATTTTAGCTGACTTATTACAGCAGCAGGCAGGTTCTCAGGAATATCCTTATCCCTCAACATTCCAATAAGTGTCTGGGTTAACTTCCCGATCTGTCTTCCACCCAATCCACGGGCTTTTAGTTTTTCAGTTGTTGGATAAACAGGCTCCAAAAAACTTTTGCCGTCCTGCTTTTCCTGTGTCAGTATTTCTATTTCCGGGTGAATGATCTGCGGCCTGCCCTGGAAAAAACTGACTTTGCCATATACAAGATAAGGCTGCCCCGCCTGCAGCGTTTTTTGCACCCATGTTACTCCCTGGAACCAGGTCAGTTCAAGAAAACCGCTTTTATCTTTTAACTGGGCGGTCAGCCTTCTTGATCTTTTATCACCGGTGAGTTCAATATTTAATAAAAGTCCTGCTACCTGTATAAATTCGGTCTGGAAATTGATATCGCCGATAAGGTTAACCTTTGTTTTGTCAACATGACGATAAGGGAAATGCTCTAACATATCTTTAAATGTAAAAATGCCGAGCTCTTTTTTGAGCAGCTCGCCTCTCTGCGGGCCAACTCCTTTCAGGTATTCTATGGGATTGGACAATATGTTAGATGATCCGGGTATACTGGTTCCTTTTCAGCAAAAATAGCTTAAACACATTATGCATGGTTATTCCAAAGCCTGCCGCACCGATTTGTCCCAGAGAACAGTTTGCTTTCCTTTGAGGAACCTGGCAAATCCTTTTACCAGGCAATAGTTCATAAAAACAAAATAAAAAGGAATAGTGAGAATGCCGGTTCTTTTTCCTGACAGGATCAATAACCAACCGGAGATGGCGGCCATATAAAAAGCAAATTGCCCGTATAAAAAAAAGGTATAAAAAACAGGTGGGTTCAGGCTGGTAGCAATTAAGATATTTGTCAGCAACAATACGATCAGCATGGGCGGGCAAAAAACCCAACGCAATAACCTGCGGGATATATACTGGAACCCCAGGAGCGGATACTTAAAAACATTCAGGGCGCCTTTTAAATACCCGACAGACTGGTAGGCGCCTGCTGATATTCTTACTTTCCTTTTTTCTTCTTCTGCTAATGATAACGAAGGAAGCTCTGTGGCAAAAGCTTCCGGCTCATACTCTATCTTGTATCCTTGCAGGCAAACTTTCATGGAGATCACAAAATCGTCAAGGATGATATTATCATTCAACTGCATAAACAATTCAGTGCGGATGGAAAACAATTCCCCGGCAGCTCCTGCTACGGTATTAAAATCCGCATCCTGTTTTTTCAGGAACGATTCATACTTCCAGTAAAGCCCTTCTGCTTCTCCAACCGCAGAGATCTTCGGGTCGCTTATTATTTTCTTTTCCCCGGCCACACCACCTGTTACCGGGTTACTGTAATGTCTTACAATGTTGCGGATACATTCTTTATTCAATTCGGTATTAGCATCGCTAAAAACAACTACCGGCGTATCCACCAACTGCATGGCTCTTTTGACGGCAGCCAGTTTTCCTTTCCTTTCATCCTGGTGAAGCAACAGCAAAGAAGGATACTGTTTAATGATCGCTTGTGACCCGTCTGCAGAGCCATCTGTCACAAAAATAATCTTCAATTTGTCAGCAGGATAATCTATGGCCAGGCTATTCCTTATTTTTCTTTCCAGTACCTCCTTTTCGTTATACGCTGCAATAATGAGTGTAACCGGGATCATTTCCGTTATTGTTTGGGTATCTTTTTTGTTACCGGAAGCAAAAACAGCTTTCAGTTTATTGAACAAAAACACGAGTATCCCATAGCCGATATAGCAGAAGAACAAAACAGACAGGCTTATCCAGAAAATGATTACAGGAATTAACATACACAGCTATGGCGAAAATTACGCTATTTTAAATCGTAAATCTCCGATTCCCCGTTTTGAATTCATCCCATCCTCCGAAAAGTAATTTAACGATAGGGAATTGCCTTGCATCATATTAGTTTTCGGTTTACTTTTATTCCAGAGATTCAACCACCTTACGAAAAACCACGGAACTAATGAAAAGCCACTTTTCCTTACTGCAGATCGATCTGCGGTTTCACGATTACAAATTTGCTTTATTATGTTTTGTTACTGCATTCATAGTAACAATGATCTCTATCCCCGTCATCATAAAGCTCGCCAAAAAATACAAATTGTACGACGTACCCAATGAGCGCAAAGAACATACCGTTCCCGTGCCTACCATGGGAGGTATTGCCGTTATTGCGGGTATGATGGTGGCCTTATTACTATGGCTCCCTTTCAATTATGAGACTGAGCAGGTATGCTTTTTCCTTTCCGTTGTTGCCTTGTTCACCCTTGGTATCATGGATGATATCAAAGATCTTTCCGCCCGTTATAAATTCCTTGTGCAGGCAGGTTTGGCCACACTGATGGCCATATCCGGTATCCGTATCACTTCTTTTGAAGGAATGTTTGGTATCTATGAACTGCCATTGGCTGCGCAATACACGTTTACCCTGCTTACGATAGTTGGGGTCACCAATGCATTTAACCTGATCGATGGTATTGATGGGCTGGCAGGCGGTCTTGGTTTTATGAGCCTTGCTACACTGGGTATCTTTCTTACCATCAATGGTGATATCACTTCGGCGCTGATCGCTTTTTCATTGGCCGGTGGTATTGTAGCTTTCTTATACTTCAATTTCAATCCTGCCCGGATATTTTTGGGAGATACAGGGTCGCTGGTACTTGGATTCAGTATTGCTGTTCTGTGTATCAGGCTGATGCAGGTAAATACTTCTCCTGTATTACCACATGCGCCGTTATTCATACTCAGCATCGTGTTTATTCCTGTATTTGATACTATCCGTGTATTCGCCAGGCGGATATGGAGAGGCAAATCACCTTTTGAAGCTGACAGAACGCATATACATCACCTGCTGACAAATGCAGGGTTCAGCCACGTATTTGCCACACGGCTTATTTGCAGTCTTCATGGTCTTATCCTGCTGGAAGTATACTGGCTAAGGGAAATAAAAGTGGAATTCATCCTGCTTATCCTGGTCGTTTTCATGATGGTTGTGACAGCGGTTTTGAAGAATCTCCGTCTGCTCCGCCTGTTGTTCAAAAAATCAATGGGAGGACTGGCCCGTTCTTTTGTGGAGAATTAGGATCAACTGTCAGCCGTTTTATTTAATTCAAATATCTTATCCATCAGTATCCACTTCTCCCCTTCCTTTGCCCAGGGAAGAGAGGACTGGAACTTCCACATCAGTTGTTCCCATTCCTGAACTATAGGATTGGCTGTATCCATTTTAGATTTTCGTTCAAAAGAAAATGTATCATCCGTCTCCATGATCATGAACAGGCGGTTGGCTGTCCGGTAGATTTCCATCTTTGTTATACCGGCATCTGTTATACTTTTCTTTATTTCCGGCCAGGTGTTTTCTGACCGGTGCCAATGCTCATATTCTGCTATTAATGCAGGGTCGTCAACCAGGTCAAGGGTGAGACAATATCTTTTCATACTTTCTGCCATTTAATCCGCTATTTTGATCACTTTAAAACCTTTTAAACCATAATATACGATCACAGCAAAACAAATAAGTGGAACGATATATCCGTATTGTATATTCTCTGTCACATCACTTATATAAGCAAAAATGGGTGGTAAAATAGCTCCCCCGACAATTGACATAATGATTAGGCTGCTCCCATACTTTGTATCACCTTCCAGGTCTTTAATACCCAAAGCAAAGATCGTCGGGAACATGATGGACATAAAGAAGGAAATCCCTATGACAGCGATCAACGCAATGACACCATGACTAAAAATTGCGACTAAGCAAAGAAGTACATTGAAAAAAGAATAGATGGCCAGTAATCGCTCCGGCTTGATATACTTCATCAGGAAAGTACCAAAAAAACGACCTACCATAAATGCCATACCGCAACCCCAGCCGAGGTAATCAGCAGCGGTTACTTTATCAATATCAGCTGCTTTGGTGGCATACAAAATAAAAAAACTGAACACACATACCTGGGCTCCTACATAAAAAAACTGGGCGATGACACCCCATGTAAGGTGCCTGTGCTTTAAAGCATGGAAAATGCCCCTTCCTGATGATTGCTCCTGTCCATCCCTTATCTCCGGCAATTTGGTAAACCAGAAAATAATTGCGACCAGTAATATAAGCATACCTAAGATCAGGTAAGGCATTTTAACAGTAGATGCCTCTGCAGCTAATGCTGCTTTCTTTGCTGCTTCCGTCATTACACTCAGGTCTGCTTCCGTGTAGTCCTTGGTTAATATGATCCTTGCCCCGATGATCGGCGCCAGAGTTGCCGCTAATCCATTAAATGATTGGGAAAAATTAAGCCGCTGTGTAGATGTTTCAGCGTCGCCTAATAAAGACGCATACGGGTTGGCAGCAGTTTCCAGTATAGTTAATCCGCACGCTATAATAAATAATGCACCAAGAAAGAAAACATACTGCTGTGTATCGGCAGCGGGTAAAAATAAAAAAGAGCCCCCCGCAAATAATATCAGCCCAAGAATGATGCCTGCCTTATATCCATACTTCTTCATAATAAATCCTGCAGGCAATGCCATTACAAAATAAGCAATGAAAACAGCAGAATCAACCAGGGATGACTGCAACGTAGAAAGAGTAAATGATTTTTTTAAATGCGGGATCAATATCGGGTCAAGGTTATGCGCAAAACCCCATAAAAAAAACAGGGAAGTGATCATAATAAAAGCAAACCGGAATGACTTATTGGTAAGTGATGGCATAACTATTCGTTAATTGGTGACCGTTGAAGATCGCAGTTGTTACTTTTATTCCACGCTTACTTTATATTTTGTAACTGTATGATACTTCTCCCCCGGCCTCAAAACAGTTGACGGGAAAGATGGCTGGTTGGGCGAATCAGGGAAATGCTGTGTTTCGAGACATAATGCCGTATGAAGATTGACCGGCTTGCCATCCGATGTTTTGAATTTCCCGTTCAGGAAATTGCCTGAATAAAACTGCAGTCCGGGCTCCATGGTATATACTTCCAGCTTCCTCCCGCTCATTGAATCGCTCAATACAGCCACCAGTTGCATCGAATTATCTTTCCTGTTCAATACCCAGTTATGATCATACCCTCCTTTTACCTGGTCGATCCTGGCCCCGATTTTTTCTGTGGTCGTAAAATCAAAAGCAGTTCCTTTAACGGGTTCTATTTTGCCCGTAGGTATCAGTGTGCTGTCAACAGGCGTATAGGCATCTGCATTGATCATCAGTTTATGATCACGGATGCTATTGGATACGTCACCAGTAAGGTTGTAATAATTATGCTGGGTGAGGTTAACAATGGTTGGTTTATCAGTTTCCGCATTGTATTCTATCTCCAGTTCATCATCATTGGTCAGCGTATAGCGAACATTTATTTTCAATTCACCGGGATAACCTTCTTCTCCATCCTTACTAATATAACTCAGCAATAAGGTTGGTGTAGAATCGTTGACAATGGCGCCATCCCAAACCACTTTATCATACCCTTTTTTACCGCCATGTAAATGATTTTTACCATTATTGGT
>DATDIX010000155.1:0-10744 GCA_036520835.1 Chitinophagaceae bacterium
ACTTTTGCAGCAGGTAAAAGACCTTATCCATGCCAATGAAAAAGGGACCGGGGCTGTCATATTGATCGGCAAGGTGGATCATCAGCAAATGCAGGACTGGTACAACAGTGCCGATTTTATTATTTCCGGCTCACACTATGAAGGAAGTGGTATAGCTGTTTGCGAAGCCATGTCCTGCGGGTGCATCCCGGTAGTGACAAATATTTTATCTTTTCGCGGCATGACAGGCCAGGGAAAATGCGGATTGCTTTACGAACCTGGAAAAGATAAAGAGTTGTTAGCTGCATTATTAAGTACAGGAAAAATGGATGTTGAAAAAGAACGTGCAAAGGTATTAGCGCAGTTCAATGAGGAACTTTCTTTTGGCGCTATTGCCGGAAAGATCAATAAGATCATACTTTGATTATAGAAATAGATCCATTATTTTCTTTACAGTGGTTTCCATAGTTGAGAATGTAACCCGTTTATAATTTGCAGAAGGATCGCTTAAGATAGTCAGTACTTTTTCGCACATTTCTTCTTTTGACCTTACAATATGCCAATGTTCAATTTCCTGTTTCATAGGTTTGCAGAAGCTGATCACCCGGCAACCAGCCTGCAGCGCTTCAATGGCTACTACACCAAAACCTTCATAAGAGGAAGGATGCAGAAAGACTTTTGTTCTTTGCATATAGTTCAGCACTTCCGGATGAGCAAGTTCGCCGGTGAGCATGATAGTTGACTGCAATCCGTATTCTGCAATAAGGGCCTGTAATTTGTTTTTTTCAGGGCCATTACCGATCAATACTGCTTTTATGCCCAGGTTTTTCTTTTTTACTTCAGCTACAACCCCTGCAAGAATAGTGTATTGTTTCAACGGAATTAGTGAACCAACTGCAAGAATGTCAATATCTCTTTCTTTTACCGTGTAATTGAATTGCTTTGTGTCTATACCCGGAGGTATCATGTACTGAGGCCTTATGCCATGATTTCTTTCAAATTCATCCTGCAGGAAATCAGATAATGCCACTAGCTCATTTGCATTTGGCCGTAATTGGCCGGGGTATTTATTTTCTTTTTTTGCATCCTGCCCCATGAGCCAGCAATAATGCGGGAGCCCATATTTCTCCGCAAATTTTTTGCCCACTAACGCACATTCTCCAAACCAGAAGCTTAACAAGCCAGTTACTTCTGACGATCGATGAATTTCTTTTAATATCTTGTAAAGCCTTTGACGTAACAAGAGCCTGTTTAAGCCACCTTTGTTTCTGCCATCGAAACTTATCACAGGTATGCCAAACCACTGGTAGCGCTTCTTAAAATAAGGGTATTGAAAACTTAGGATGATAATTTCCAGGCCAGGGTATAGTTCCTTTAAGTTCCGGGTAAATGATTGCTGCATGGGCAAACAGGTCGTATCAGCTTCATTTGCAGGAAAGCCGGGTATAAGAATGACCAACGTTTTTTTATTCCTGCTCATCCAGTGAAATGATTTTATTGCAATAAGCCAGGCTTTTTTTATCGTGGGTGACCAGGACGATCATTTTGCCTAGCCTCACCAACCCGCGGAAATGTTCAAGCATAGTAATAACAGAGGCTTCATCCAGTTCATTAAAAGGCTCATCCAGGATGATCAGGTCAGCATTTTTATAAAGGGCCCGTGCGATGGCAATTCGTTGTTGCTGGCCACCGCTGATATTCTTACCATTTTCTGTGATCATTTTATTCTGTCCTTCAGGGAATGTTGCCATCAGTTCATCCAGCCCCGAAACTTTCAGTGCATATTGCAAGCGTTCGGCATCATAGTCTTTTTCTTCCAGGGTAATATTCCGTAAAATAGTGTCATGAATAAAGAATGGTTGTTGCCGGACGTAAGAAATAAAGGGCCAGTACTGTTGTATGTTTTCTTTCCCGGCAGGCATATCATTAATAAAAAGTTCGCCGGAAGCCGGTGGCAGGAAACCCAGCAATAAGTTTAGTATCGTTGTCTTGCCTTTTCCTGATTTGCCGGATATACCCACTAGGTCTCCTTTTTTAATAGTAAAGGAAAGCCCGTTAAGCACCGGTTGATCTTTATAGCGAAAGTTTATATTCTTTAACTGGATGGAATGAATAGCAGCGGCGCTTTGCCCGGCTGCTCCTGTTGCGCTGCTGTTTTGCACCAGGTCATTGACAGAAAACTCGTAAATTCTTAGCTGGCCTAGGGAATTGATGATCTTTACGATCCCGGGAATGATCTTATACGCTGCTGCCATAAAGGCTCCAATGGTTATCAATGTAGCACTGTCATCATTCCCTGACCATTTCGCAATGGCGATCAGGATAAACAGCCCCAATACGGCAAATACTTCGATGATACGGGGCGGCAGGTTCTGGATACTGATGGATTCAAATAAATGGGTACTAAATTTTTTGCGGTGTTCGATATAGCGGTGCAAGAAGAAGTCATGACGGTCGTAGATATTACTTTCCACGTATCCTTTCAGGGCATCCAGTAAATGCTGGAATGATCTTTCATTGCTGATGCGGATATGATTCCGGGTTGCATTAAGACGGGATTTAATAAAATAGAAAATGACAATAACAGGCGGCAGCAGGATGCAGAACAATAACAGGAATAGTTTGGCATCGTAAATAAGGATGGCAATAATAGCGATCAGGATAAGACAGGACTGGATGATGATCTGCTGAATGCCGGAGAGTATATACTGGCAGAACTCAAATGGCTGAAAACTGATCTTGCGGATATGGGCCGATGAATCCACATTAATGAATTCCTCAAACGCTGAATGCTGGTAGTTCAGTAAGTTATTGCGGGTGATCCTGATGGCCACTTCGCCATTGAATTTATAATGAGCTTTGGCTACAACGTATGCAACGAAGTTTTTGGCGGAAAAAAGAAAAAAGAAGACAGCGATGATGGCTATAGAGTTCCTGTCAGCCAACCAGCCAGGCAGAATTGAAGGGATCTTGCTTTGAACAGGCTGAATATAGAATTGGATGATCCATAAAAGCAGGGCGAGGGATAGAATATCAACTATGCTGATGATAATATCAAATACGACCAGGATACCAAACTTCTTCCTTTCTTTTTGATCAAGTACTGCCCATGTATGTTTCAGAATACGCTTCACCAGGTTGAATGCTCTTTATAGCATTGCATTAAATTTAGAGTGAATTCCGCTAAGTTTAAAGATTATCGTGATTAAACAAATTTCTTGCAGGCCAGGAAAGGTCATCGGCACTGAAGTGCTCTTTATTAACCCCGGATCTGCATCACTAGCCATCGCCAACCGCTGATTTTTTTTCAGGCAATACCGGTTTTTTTATGGAGGAAGAGGTTTTTTTGTGAGCGGAGTGTTGCAGCTTATACAATTTGCTGTATTTTAAAAAGACCTGGTGTGAAGTGTTAACGGCAATTGTTAATCCACTGGCGCCATCCAGGAACCCCATGCGGAAGAAGTAACCATTAATAAATGCCCAGGCCGGTCTTACCAGCATTTTATACCATGAGCTGCGCTTACCAATATTATACAAAGAAGCAGCAGCAATGGAGCTTAACCGGTTGTTCTGCCAGATATGGTCGTCAATGGTATTAAAAGAGTAATGAAGAATATCGCCTTTTAAATGATGAACAGGAAAGCCGTCCTGCAGTATTATTTTATCGTGTGGATTGAGGCCTCCCCATTTAGCGATCCGCCTGTCGAAAAGCCTGATCTTCCTGTCAGGATACCACAATCCATGGCGGATAAAACGGCCGCAGTAATTGGTGCAACGATTCATTCGGTAAGCGCGGTAAAGGAGGCTTTCCTTTTCTTTCAATATCGCTGTTGCTAACCGGTCATCCAGCGCTTCGTCGGCATCAAGACTGAGTATATAATTGTGGGTAGCATATTGCATGGCCAGGTTCTTTTGACCGATATAGCCCCTGAATTTTTCGAAATAAATGGTAGCGCCGAAAGAACTGGCAATGGCAACGGTATTGTCAGTAGAATAGGAATCCAGCACAATGATCTCATCAGCCAATGACCGCACCGAGTTAAGGCACCTGGCGATATTGTGCTCTTCATTGTAGGTAATTATCACTACGGACAGTGGCTGCATATGCTATTTATTTAACGCCCTGAGACATATTGGCGTCTCCCACCTTTTGTTAAACGTAATAATTGTTCAAAAGGTTTGCCGGACTGTGTTATTATGTCCTGTGGTACCTTCTTCTTAAACAAAAACTTTCTAATGGCCAGAACCCTCATTTTCCCCGAAACTTAAAAACAAGGGAAAAAAAGTAAATATCATGATGCCGGTTTGGGTTTCCAAAACTGATTCTGTAAAAAACCAGGCCAGCAATAGTATAATAACAGAGTTCAGCAATATCCTCTTTTTCTTTCGGGCAGTACGGGCAAGGGTGATACAAATGAGACATAGCACTGCAAGACCGGCGATCCCTATTTCCAAAAACGTTTGCAGGAATTGGTTATGAGTATTATAACCCAGGAAGCCCGTGTCCCCTCTTGCAGGATCCCCGGTGTACATCTTTGTAGAAAGATATTTTTGATCAAGAAAATACCTTGCATCGCCGGGGCTTACTCCTGTGAGCCAGCTATTGGTTTCATTTAAAATTTCCCCTGTGAATTTCCATTGCAGTAATCGGAACTGAACCCCGTTAAAGTACATTCCGGGGTCGAATTTTTCCTGACTTACGATGCTGATATTCCCTTTTGTAATATCATAAAACCGTTTACTTACCGGGTTAGTGGTGGCTAAGGTCAACCAGCCAAGCAGAACGAACAGTATGAGCAAGCCGGTTATCAATGCCCGGTTTACAGGTCTGCCTTTTACCAGGCGTACAAAAAAATAAACTAAATAGAGTGTGTAAAATGCCAGCACAAGTTTGGAGGAAAGAAGAAAAAGAAAGCCAGAAAGGAAAATAACAATAGAAGTATAAAAGTATCTTTTGACAGGTGCTATGTTTTTTGCCAGGATTTCCAGTAAGAAGGCAAGGCCGATAAAAACAAGAATGGAATAATAGACCGCATGATGTTTCAATGGCCTGACCAATGAATGGTAGAACAATGATGACAGGTCTCCTGAATGAAAATAATGTGTAAGGGCCCTGACGAGGCAATACAGGGAAGCGGCAGAGACTATAAGGCAGTAATAGATGAGTAGTTTTTCTTTTATTTCATTAGTAATGTCATTAGTAAAGCAGACAGCCAGCGGAATAAACAGTAGTCCGCTAGACAATCGTATATCATTCCACCCCTCATTGATATTTTGCGTGTAAAGAAGTGCAATAAGATGGATAAGGAAAAGTAAAAAGCAACCTGCCAGGAAAGAATTTTTCAAATTGAGGTGAAAAAATGTTCTTAACCCTGATTTATTTTTGATGATGCCGGTTAGCAGGATAAGACCAATGCTCATACTGCTGACAGCCCTGAAGGTACAAACCAGGCTGGTAAGGAAAACAACGTACAAGACCTGGATGGTTAACGAAAGAGCTCTTTCCCTCTGCATAAAATTATTGCGTTAAACAGTGCTTTTGAGACCCTGTTATTTTGATGTGCCTGAACGGCTTTTCATTTTTTCGCTTATTGAGCGGAACGATGAATAAAGAAAGGCCAGCGACAGGAAGACCATAAGCCCTATAACCAGCCAGGGTATCAATTTCGGTCCGGTGGGACGGCGGAATTTGCTGAAACTTTGCAATACCTGCACCGCGTTGGTAAACTTCAATTCTTCTTTAAAGGCTAACATCCTTTCATTCATTTCGATCAGTTGCCTGTTGGCGCTGGCGGCATCTATGATAATTGCAGAAGAACCGGCGCCTTTGCCGGCAATGATTCTCTCTATGATCTTTTTTGTCGAATCGAGTTTTCGGATTTCTGTACTGGTTTGATCAATAAGTACTTTCAGCCTGGCTCTTTTGACATCTAACCGCTCATTCACATATTCACTGTTTTCAAATCCATAAACAATGCCTTTTTGCAATTCATCCAGTACGGCATTGTCAGTGACATTTACTTTAATGGTAAATCCATGAGGATTGACCGTGCTAAAAACCTTCTGTATCTCTTCTGCTTTTATTTTTTTAACCCGCTTAAGTATGTTTTCACTGCAATTGAAGATTTTCGCCAGTTCCCCGGATTCGCCTTTTCCCAGCAGGCTGCTCCAGTTTTCGGTGATCTGTATCTGTTCCTGGTTGGTAAGAAGAAAAGAATGGACTACCATGCCGGATGTATATATCTTCGGGAGGTACTTATAAACGAAGAAGCCGGATGAAAGCCCCAGTACAACAGCTATAATATAAACCCACTTGTATCTCCTGAAGAACTTAATAGCACCTTCCAGCAACAATAGCAGGTCTATGTCATCCGTGGTCGTATGGTGTTTTTGCGGATCCGTAGTCATACACGTCAATAATGAAACTTAAAGTTATGGGGAATCCGCCAATCACAACCGGGTACAAGAATCCCCGCGGATTAATCCGGTCATCATAACGGGCGCACAAACATTTTGGTTGCTTCCGTCAAACTGAACTTATATTTTGTGTTATCTTATACCGGTATTATTAAATGATCCCGGCCGGCAGGATGAATGATCCAAAAGTATATATAGTAATATTGAATTATAAACAATGGGAGGATTCCAGGGATTGCCTCAATTCTGTACTTCATTCTGCCTATACCAATTTTTCGGTATTACTGGTTGATAATAATTCCGGCAATGATTCACTTGGACATTTAGCTGAGTGGCTGAAAAATAACACTATTTCGGTAAAGCATTTATTGCTGGCAAAAGGAGGAATTGATGCACCGCTTTTATTTTCTGATTTTCCTAAAGTAGTATTTTTTCAAAACAACAAAAATGAGGGATTTGCCGCAGGGAATAATCTTGTGCTTCGTTTTTTACAAGAGGAAAATGCTTATGTATGGTTGTTGAACCCTGATATGATAGTAAAGGAAAATACCCTGGGAGAACTGGTCAGTTTCGCAGAACGGCAGTCCCCTGGTTCTATCATAGGGGCTGAAGTACGATCTTACTCAGGCAACCAGGGATTATTCTTTTACGGTGGGGGTAAGGTGAATTTTATTTCTGCAACGGTTACGCTGATCAAAGGACCAGCCAAAGCTTCCGGGCTCGATTATATTTCCGGCGGCTGCCTGTTTATGCATGCAGGAAATTTCAAACGACTGGGATTATTACCGGAAGAATATTTCCTGTACTGGGAAGAAACAGACTGGTGCTACAAGGCTAAACAGCAGAACTATAAGTTGCTTGTTTGCCCGACAGCGATCTGTTATGATAAGATCAGTACGGTGATCGGCAAAGGGTTTATGTCAGATTATTATTATGCCCGTAACGGGTTATTGTTCATTTCAAAGTACCGTAAGAAAAATATCCCGGTAGTAATATTATTTATGGGGATAAGGATTTTAAAAAGGCTGGTCACCGGTCAATGGGCGAGAGCAAAAGGGGTATATAAAGGCGCAAGGGATTTTTTAAAAATGAAGCCGCATGAAACTTAACAGGTATTTGCCATTTGCCTTTATTTATTTTTTCTTTAATTCACTGGCCCTGCCATTCGGCCTGACTTATACAGCGGTTCTTGCCCCTTTTTTTTATGCATGGCTACTGTATATCAGAAAAAGGGATGTCCTCCTGCCTTTTATTATCCTCCTTATTCCTTTTATTATTGCTCATTTCCTGGCAGGAGTTGAAACTTGGAGCTATGCTATCTCCCTGTTAAATGTTTTGCTTATCTACATTTTTTGCCAGGCTGTATATACCTTTTTCAAAGTCTGCAATGACCCGGAAAAGATTTTTCGCAGCATCCTGATCTTTAATTTCATTTTATGTCTTATTGCCATACCATTTTATTTTACCTCCTATTATGAATGGTTCTGGATGGAACAGAATATATCCGCAGGAATAACAGACATACGAAGGTTGAAACTCTTTACGTATGAGCCATCCTATTATGCAACGCTGTTTACCCCTGTTTTTTTCTACTTCCTGCTTCAATATTTTTTCGGGCAAAACACGATCATGGCAAAATGGCTTTTGATCATGCTGTTTCTTCCCTATGTACTTTCTTTTTCTATCGGGGTTATCGGGGCTGTACTACTGGCCGGCTTCTTTACCTGGCTGATCTGGTTCAGGAGGCTGACAAGAAAACGCAGGGTACTGAATGCTCTTATTTCTTCCGGGGCTTTTTTTATTTCAGGTATGATGATCCTGTTATTGTTTTTTCGTAATAATCCTGTTTTCTCAAGGCTGGGAAATGTATTTGCAGGGGAGGATACTTCGGGCAAAGGCAGGACGGTTGATGCTTTCATACTTGCAAATAAAATCCTGCAAACCGGCAATGAGTATTGGGGTGCAGGGTTAGGCCAGATAAAAATAGTGGGAGAAACTATCATTGGGAATTATTACCTGTACTACAAAGATTTTGTTGCGGCCATACCCAATGCCGCCGCAGAGACTTTGGCCATATTCGGGTGGGTAGGGTTTTCAGTAAGACTTTTTATTGAAATATTCCTTTTCTTTTACACCCGGGTATGGATCAACTATTACCGCCTGCTGCTTTTTTTCTTCATGTTCATTTACCAGTTTACCGGCAGTTTTATTACCAATGTAGCGGAATATGTGATCTGGATATTGGCATTTACAAATGTATTTCGCCAGTTTGATGTAAAGCCCGCTAACAAATTTAACATTATACCGCCTCAGCAACTGCCTGCTTGACGACCATTTTCTTTTCTCCACAAGCCCTTAGCATCAATTCTTCATAGTTATCAATGATCCTATCCTGGTCATAGATCGTCCTGATCTTATCAAGGTTTAGTTTTTTCCACCTGTCAATAACAGTGGTGGCTATTGGTGTGTTGATGACGGCTGCAACATCATTAACCGTACGAAAATAACTGGCTTCCTCCTGCAATACGGCCCTGTTGAACCGGTTATCATTGGCAGCAATACGGCATCCGCAGGCCATCGCTTCCAGCAGGGATGGATTGGTGCCGCCTACGGAATGACCATGAAAATATAAGGAGGAATAATAACGGAGATTGTCCAATTCAGTCTTGTTGTAAATGGCATCGGAGAATTTCAGGTAAGAGCTCCTGTATTTTGCAGTAATGTATTGCCCGAACTTATTGGTAATATTCCCGATAACGAACAAGGGATATTTATATTCGGATGCCAGGTGCCCCTGTATGATCATTTCAATATTGTTTTCGGGCTCCATTCTTGCTATCAGTAAAGAATAAAGATGGGGTAGCAATTTATACTTTCCGAGTATGGAAGGATCAGGGTGAGTAAAAGGCTCGGCCCCGTAAGGTATATACACAGGATTTTTTCCATAAGTGGCTAAAAGATGGTCATGAATACCGGGTGAATCGGCTACGAGTGTATGCGCATTTTTTGCTGCCAATGATTCGGCCCACCTGAGAAATCGTTGGGTAGGCTTATTATATTTACTTCGCTGCCATTCCAGCCCGTCCATATTTACAATATTCACTGTATTTTTCGGCCATCTCCAGTGCCAGACAGAGTCGCTGGTGTAGCCAAGGTGCAACAACACATCAAAGTTTCTTTTGCGGGCATCGTTTATGCAATTCAGATCATAAAAGAACTGGCCGGCGGTGCCGATCTTATGTTCCCAGTCGCTGCAATGAATGATCTTTACACCGTTCCATTCTTTTTCCTTATAGGGATGGAGACTGGAATTGTACACGTACACATGATGCCCCCGTTGTAATAAGCCACGGGACAGGTGCTCAGCAAATTGTTCAAAGCCTCCATAATGATTAGGTATTCCCCGGGTTCCCAATATTCCTATTTTCATATTGTCAATATTGAATTATTTGTTTCGGGCAGTTCCGCTGCCAAAAAAAGTGTTTTTTATTTTAACGGCTGGTCCATAAACAGAGGCGATCACCTTTTTAAAGGGATGCCCGTTTGTTACAAACCAGTCGGTTGTCCGCGGTTTTTCTACCAGGTGCTTGTGTATCGTATAGGCATAGGTCGCAATAGATGTTCTGTAACTGGTTTCGGGGAAATTTGTTTTGTCATATCCGTGCAGGGTAAAGGCACGGGTTTGCTGTATGATCATCCGGTTAAAAGGCACTTCCAGTTCTTTTTCTTCATTTGTCCTTAGGTCAACCAGTTTCAGGTGACCCTTATACTCAGGCTTCCAGTCCTTGTTCAGGTATAGCAGCAGGTTCATATTCCGGTACCATCCTTTTTTCAGCGGGTGATAATTAAAATCAAGGTGCATGTCCAAAAAACTTTTTTGCTTGCCCTGGTGCAGTCCCCCGCCATGATTTTCAGGATCAACAAATATTTCTTCGTTTGCAATAAAACTCAGGAAGCGGTTCATCCTTTCGGAAATAAGATCGGTATACAATTCTTCGAATTCATTGCCAAGTTCCCTGTAATTCGCTTTTTCAAATTTGTTTTTTGCAAACACGTAGTCCCTGCTTTTATTGTTCAGTTCCGGGATCTTGTTATAAAGGCTTTCAATTTTTTGACTGTCACAAAAATTATCAATGACCAGGTATGGGAAGGGCTTTGCCAGCAAGTAATCTGATCTTAGCTTTTCTTTATTCGTTTCAAGTATGTCCAGGTTTATCATTTCTGACAGTTTAATTACCAGGAAAAGCTCCTGTATTTATTCCCGGTAAAATTTTTTTATATGCCTCCAGCGTACGGATCGCAGCCTGGCGCCAGGTATAGTTACTTAAAACTTTTTCCTGCAGGTTTT
>DATDIX010000156.1:0-52621 GCA_036520835.1 Chitinophagaceae bacterium
AGTACCTTTTTTGGTGATCTTCCTGTTATCCATTGTTACACCTTCCACCATCCAGACATATACCCCGCTTGCCTGCTCTACCCCACCTAACCTGCCATCCCAGCCCTTATTAAGTGTAGTGGTAGAATACAATAATTGTCCCCAGCGGTTGAACACCCGGAAATAGTTGAGTTGTTTAATGCCCACCGGGTAAGGTATGAATTGATCATTTCTTCCATCATTATTTGGTGTAAAGGCATTAGGCACATAGATATCCGGTCCTTTGTATACTCTTATTGTGATAGACCCATCACCCTGGCATCCCGCATCGGTAGTTGTGGTAACCTGGTAGGTCACGACCGCACCATCAATTGCCGGGGCTGTTGCTACCGGGTTGGCGATATTTGGATTGTCAAGACCTGCAGCCGGGGACCATGTGTAATAAGTACCGCCTGATATGGCCAGCAACGGAACCTGCGCACCTGCAAATACTACGGTATCGGTGGGATAAGTATTTACCTGTATTGGTGGTGTCACATTCACCGTTACCTGGTCTGTCGTCAATGAAGGACAGCCATTATTATCAGTCACACTTAAAGTGTAAGTGGTAGTCCGGCCGGGAGTTGATATAACATTATAGCCTGCCGCACTGCTGAGATAGGTAGCCGGCGACCATGTATAAGTATAAGAAGGATCTCCCACTGGCTGCAACGTGTAAGATTGTCCGACACAAATATCTCCATTTACTCCTGCGTCAGGTACTGGTGCAGCCATCACAGAGACCAGTATATCATCTGTCAATGTGCAACGGCCAAGTGTCACTACAACAGAATATGATGTTGTGATTTTTGGATTCGCCATAGGGTTTCTGATAGTCGAACTGCTAAGATTTGTTGCAGGCGTCCATGCAAACTGGGTGGCGTTGGTTGTTAGCTGCAATTGTGTGCTGTTGCCTTCGCATATCGGCGCTGGGTCAATAGCCGGCGTCAGTGTAAGATTATTAGTAAGCCCGATTATAGCGCCGTTAACCTGGTAAGAACAACCATTGGCATCTCTTACCGTTACATCATATGTACCCGGTCCTGCATTAAGAACACTGGTTGCCTGGAAAGAACCACCTGTTATTGCATACTGGTAAGGTAATGTGCCTCCAGCAGGTGTA
Organism: Chitinophagaceae bacterium; assembly: GCA_036520835.1. GTDB lineage: Bacteria > Bacteroidota > Bacteroidia > Chitinophagales > Chitinophagaceae > VBAT01. The sequence goes on from DATDIX010000156.1 coordinate 1,142, forward strand.
ACCGTGATCGTTCCATCATTTCCTCCATCACAGGTCGCATTGGCGGTTACAGCAGTTGCAGTAAGCGCATTGGGTTCCGTAACGTTTATAGTTACCTGGCTAAGACAGTTCCGGGCATCTCTTACGTATACTGTATAATTTCCTGCCGGAACTGCAAATGAGTCAGCCGCCTGGAAAGTGATATTGTCCAGCGAATAAGAATAAACAGGTGTTCCGCCACTGGCTATTATCCTGATAACACCGTTACTCTGGTTATTACACAGAACATTTTTTATGGTAGTTGATACAGCTAATTGCAAAGGCTGGCCAACAGTAATACCGGCTGAATTGGTACAACCCGCCGCATCCCTGATATAAACAGTATAAGTGTTGGCGGCAAGACCTGTAAAGCTTGTAGCGGTCTGCCAGGTAGTATTATCCAAAGAAAACTCTACCGGCGCAGTTGCATTGGCGGAAGCAGTAGCTGTTATACTTCCTGTTGAAGAACCAAAACAGGCTGCATCAACTTTGGCTGGTGTAATGGTTATGGCTGCCCCTGGATTCACTGTTGACGATATCGGGCTACTTACACAACCTGCTGCATCTGTTACAACAATACTATAAGTACTGGCGGCAAGTCCTGCGAATAAAGTATTTATTGCTCCCGTTTGTGTTGTTGTACCATTTAATACAAAAGTATATGGCCCTGCACCGTTGGTCGGTGTTACTGTTATTTGCCCGTTAGATGCACCACTGCAAGTTGTACTTACAGGAGCAGCATTTGCCAGCAAAGCCGATCCCTGCGGAACATTGATAGTATTGAATGTACCGGTACAACCAATAGCATCTGTAATAACAATAGAATAAGCGTTGCCGGCCGCCAGGTTACCAAAACTGGTAGTGGTTGCCCCTGTCTGCGTGGTTGTTCCATTCAGCACAAAAGTATAAGGCCCGGTGCCGTTAGTCGGTGTGATCGCAATGCTGCCATTTGTGGCGCCGCTACAGGATGTACTGACAGGATTTACATTCGCTGTTATTCCCGATCCTGATCCGATAGTAAACAGAGGCAGATTTATACTACAACCATTTACATCTGTGACAACCATTGTATGTGGTCCCGCAGCTAACCCGGTAAAAGTTGTAGTAGTGGCGCCGGTTTGGGTAACTGTTCCATCCAGCACAAAAGTATAGGGACCATTACCATTAGCAGGGGTTGCAGCAACCGTTCCATTGTTTACTCCTGGGCAAGTTGTATTTACTGGTGTAAGCGCAACATTCAATGGAGCGCCTGCAGTAACATTTGCATTATTTAATGCGAACTGGCAACCATTGGCATCTGTGACCAGCACACTATATGTGCCTGAAGCAAGATTATTAAATGTCGTATTTGTTGCCCCGGTTTGAGTGGTTGTTCCCAATACAAATGTATAAGGACCCGTACCGCCTGTTCCCGGCGTTACGGTAATGCTTCCGTTAGCTGCACCAGAGCAGGATGTGGTAGTGGAAGTATAGGCAGCAGTAAAGCCTGTATTGGCGTTAACTGTTGCATTGCTTAATGTGAACTGGCAGCCATTAGCATCTGTGATCAGCACACTGTATGTTCCTGAAATAAGATTATTGAATGTTGTATTCGCGGCGCCGGTTTGGGTAGTTGTTCCTAATACAAATGTATAAGGTCCGGTACCGCCTGTTCCGGGTGTAATGGTGATACTGCCATTGGCAGCGCCTGTACAGGAACTGTTAGCTGAAGTAAATGTAGCTGTAAACCCTCCGCCAGCCGTAACCGTTGTTGTTAGCGGCGCCGCAGTAATACATCCTATTGCATCGGTAACAGTGATCGTATGTGATCCAGTGGCTACTCCTGTAAAGTTCGCTGTGGCCCCTGTTTGCGTGGTTGTTCCGTTCAATACAAATGTATATGGCCCTGTTCCATTTGTTGGCGTAACAGTTATAGTTCCATTATTAACCCCGGTACAGGCAGTGGATGTTGGCGTGACTGTCGCTAATATCCCTGAACCTGCATTAACTGTAATGGGAATATTGGCCGATATGCATCCAGCCGCAGTACGGATAACAACGTTATGTGGCCCGGCAGATACAGCATTGAAAATATTACTTGCCTGCGGGGCACCGCCATCCAGTGCATAGGTGTAAGGACCTGTGCCATTCGAAGCTGTTGCTGTTATTGATCCGTTGTTGACACCTGGGCAGGCCGTGGGAGCTGAAGTTGCTGTTCCGGTAAGTGCAGGCCCGGCAGTAACAGTTACAGGGATCGGCGCCGATTGGCAACCCAATGCATCCCTTACAACAACAGAATGTGCACCGCTGCTAACTCCATTGAATACCGTAGTGGCGCCCAATTGCGTAACAGTTCCGTCTAAAATAAATGTATAGGGGCCTGTGCCGCTTGTAGGTGTGATGGTAATGGTTCCATCAGCAGCGCCATTGCACGATGTTGTGGCCGGTGTAACAGTAGCCGTCAATGCGGCCCCTGCTGTTACAGTGACAGCAATAGGAGCAGATGTGCAAAGACCCGCTTCCCTGATCGTTACTGTATAATTTCCGGGAGCCAATCCACTGAATGTATTACTAGTCTGATAAGGTCCCCCGTTCAGCGAGTATTGATAAGGCCCGGTACCACTCGTTGGCGTCACGGTAATACTTCCATTATTAACCCCCGCACAGGCAGTGGGGGCAGCTGCTGCTGTGCCCGTTACTGTACCGGTACCTTGCGCTACAGGTATTGCGAAGAATGAAATAGTACAACCTATCGCATCACGCACATCAATAAAATATGTAGCACCTCCCTGCAAACCGGTAAATGTATTGCTGGTTTGAAAAGGCCCACCATTAATGGCATATTGAACAGGTGCGGTGCCGGTTGTTGAAGTGATGGTGATAGTACCATTATTAGCGCCGGGACAGGATGAAGGAGTAGTAGTAAAGGTCATCGTGATCGGTGGCCCGGTTGTGACCGTTACAGGATCAAAATCTCTTACACAACCTGCCGCATCATGTGTGCTGATGAAATAAGTTCCGGGTAAAAGATTTGAATAAACATTATTGGTCCCGAATGGCCCGCCATTGATGGAATAAGTAATCGGAGGGGTTCCGTTAGGCGGATTAACCGTTATACTTCCATTAGCAGCGCCTGTACAGGAAGTGTTAGTCACGTTATAGGTTACAGCCAATACTCCTGTTGATGTAATAGTAACAGGCAGTGTGCTGCCGCAACCACCGCTGTTATCAGTTACAGTAATAACATAAGGACCAGCAGTAAGAGCAGTAAATGTCTGTGGGCTGTTCCCTGTTAAAGTGATATTACCCGGATTTAATACAAAACTGTAAGGCGCTGTACCGATGCCGGCAGGAACAGTAACCGTAGCAGTACCTGACCCCGTAACGCCGCAACTCGTCGGCGTTACAGCCAGTGTCGCATCCAGTGAATTTGTTTTGTTGATAGTTATAGTATCATAGCTGACTAATTCGTTCGCGGGATTATCGCAGGCAGAGAAAATTGTTTTCACGACATACTGTCCCCCTGTTCCGGTAGGGCAGAAACTCGGGAATGTTACATCCAATAAACCGGGGGTGGTAGTGATAGTATCTCCAACCGCCAACGGAGTAGTTCCGCCCAGGTCATATACTTCACAACTGACAAATCGTGAAGCGCCGCCTGATGGTGTAAAGCGATAACCTTCATTGGAAGCAGTCCAGGCTGTCCTGTTTTTTCCCGGAGCTGCCAGTGCTTTATCTCTATTCCAGTTTTGAATACCAAGTATTGCATTGCCACCATTTGAACTGGTTGCCACACAGTTTTTATTTTCTATAAAAACTTCAATAATACCGGTTGACTCATAAATAACAATCTGAAAAGTGGCCGGTGTTACAAGTCCGCAGGCGACTTGCTGAAATACACCAATTTTATAATAACTCACAACAAACCGGCGACAAGGTGCAGTACCCTCTACTCTCCATTCAATTTTCCTGTCAGGAGGACTTGAATTAATATTTGTAGAAGTAGGTCCGGGCCGGGGATCCAGGTCCTGGAAGACTCCCATTATTGCAGCCCTTGGATAATCACTTATACCTCCGCTGCAAGACCCGGTGCCGGGATTAAAAGGTATGGTATTAGATATATTCCATGCTGCTGTAAGAGTGGCCACATTGCAAGCCCCCAAACCATAGTCGAAAGTAATAAGCCCGTTGGAACTGACAGATACCTGGCTAAACAAAGAATCATAAAAGCAAAAAGAAAAAGGCAGGTCAAATAAAGAACTGTACCTGTCATCATTATATAAGTTTTGATCTTCAGCACCACCGGTTGTAACATATGGATACGGGGTATAAGCTATTGTATTAAGTGTATAATCAGAAGTTGATTTTAAATGTGGTATCCTTACCGGCACATTCACACAGTTCTGGTTGCAGGGGAGATCGATAACTGTCCCGTTGAGGCCGGTATTAATGCAATTTTGTGCGGACAGGGGGCCGGACAGGAACAACACAACTGGTACGGCAATAAAAAGCCTCAGCAAAGCAGATCTCATAGCAGGGTGATAGTTTGGGGTGATATACGGCAGCAAATCAGGAAGACAAGTTACAGAAAATATCAGTACAGGATGCAGGGTAAACCCTGATTCCTGGTAAAATTATTCCCCTATTAAAAAGGCAGACTGTCAGGCAATATCGCCGGTATCATATCTTTCAACAGACTCGATCCCGGGAAGGCTTTTAAGGCGGGATAGTAATTCTCCGAGTTCTTCTTTATCATGAACAAAAACCTTGATATTTCCTTCGAATAAACCTTCTTTCGCCTCTACGCTTAAAGCGCTGATGTTGATCTTTAATTCACCTGAAATAAGGTTGGTGATCTTATGAATGACCCCAACATCATCCATACCTACGATCTTCAGACCGGTCAGGAATGATATTTCCTTATTTCTTGCCCATTTTGTTTTCACTACCCTGTGCCCGTAATTAGCCAATAGTTTTGCCGCATTGGGACAATTGGTCCGGTGAATAGTTAATCCTTTACCGGTAGTGATGAATCCGAATACATCATCACCGGGGATAGGCTTGCAGCAATTGGCCAGGTTATATACGATCTTATCACTGCTTTCACCAAAGATGATCAGTTCAGCATCCTTCTTCGAACTGCCGGGCAGGTTCGGATTATATTCCGGCTTTGGATCAAATATCTTAATGGGCTTCGGCGCTTCTATCCGGTCTCCCATTACTATAAATTCCTTCAGGTCCTTCAGATCAATATTTTTAATGGCTACCTGGTAAAAAAGATCAACATGGGAAGGCAGTTTATACCATTGCACGAGTTCGTCAATATTATGCTGGTTTAGCACGGCGCCCATTCCTTCCAGTTTGCGCTGCACGGTATATTTCCCTTCATCCCCGATCTTCTTCTTTTCTTCTTTCAGCGCATCTTTTATCCTGCCTCTTGCTTTAGCAGTGACGACGAATCCCAGCCAGTCTTCCGATGGCTTTTGTTTATTGCTGGTAATGATCTCCACCTGGTCGCCGCTACGAAGCTTATGACTGATCGGAACCAATTTGTGATTTACTTTAGCGCCAATGGTCTTGCTGCCAATAGCGCTGTGTATGGCAAAGGCAAAGTCAAGTGCCGTTGACCCAACCGGTAGCATCTTTACATCTCCCTTGGGTGTATAGACATATATCTCTTCTGCCAGGAAGCTGGTCTTGAAGTCCTGCAAAAAATCAATGCTGTCTGTTTCCTGGTTGCTGATCACTTCCCGTATCTGGTGAAACCATTTATCAAACCGGCTTTCATCTGTTGCTCCTTCTTTATATTTCCAGTGGGCGGCCAGCCCTTTTTCAGCGATCTCGTTCATTCTTTTTGTCCGTATCTGCACTTCCACCCATTTGCCCTGCGGCCCCATCACGGTAGTATGCAAAGCTTCGTAGCCATTCGACTTGGGGTTGCTTAGCCAGTCCCTCAGCCTTTCCGGCGATGGAGTGTATTCATCCGTGATCATGGAATATACTTTCCAGCAATCTTCCTTTTCCCTTTCCTGCGGTGAGTCCAGGATAACACGGATGGCAAACAGGTCATACACCTCTTCAAAGTCCACCCCTTTCTTTTTCATTTTATTGGAAATGGAATGGATACTTTTTGGCCGGCCGTATATTTCAAAATTGAATTTCGACTTCTCCAATTTTTCCTTGATAGGCTTGATGAACTCATTGATGTATTTAGACCGCTCCCTTTTCGTTTCTGCCAGTTTTTGTGCGATCTCTTTGTAAGATTCCGGTTCCATGTATTTCATGGCCAGGTCTTCCATTTCGGTCTTGATATTGTACAAACCCATACGGTGTGCCAGGGGCGCATACACATACACGGTCTCCGAAGCAATTTTCAATTGCTTTTCCCGTCGCATACTTTCCAGCGTCCGCATATTATGCAAGCGGTCAGCCAGCTTGATCAGTATCACCCGGGGATCATCGGTAAGCGTCAGCAATATTTTCTTGAAATTCTCCGCCTGCTGCGAAGCGTTTACATCTATGACATTGGAGATCTTCGTCAGTCCGTCTACAATTCTTGCGATCTCATTTCCGAATTCCCTTTCCACATCTTCCAGTGTTACATCTGTATCTTCTACGGTGTCGTGCAAAAGAGAACAGAGAGTGGAACGTACACCTAAACCGATCTCTTCAACACATATCTTGGCGACGGCAAGCGGGTGAAGAATATAAGGCTCACCGCTTTTTCTGCGCATGGTTTTATGCGCATCAGCCGCCATTTCAAAGGCAGTGCGAAGAAGATCTTTATCACCTGGTTTTATTTTGCTTTTCAGGGATCGTAACAGGGAACGGTATTCCCGCAGGATAAGCTTTCGTTCCTGCTCTTCATTTAAATTATATTTCGGTATCTGCGCTACGGTTTCCATCGTGGTGACTATCTGGACGAATTTACTGAAATACAATGAAGAAATTGTAAGCACAACAAACTCAAAACATTAACACAACAAACTTCTTCATTAGCCGGTTCATACCTTTTCATTTTTTATTTCTCAAAGGCTTTCTTTCCCCTGAAATGCCCTACATTTGCAGCCCGTTTTAAGGTTTCAAAGGTTCAATGTGTTCCAGAGGTTTCAGAAGTTATCATAACAGCTTCGAAAATCTTAAACTTTTTGAACATCTGGAACTTTTGAAACATCTCTCCGGATGTGGTGAAATTGGTAGACACGTCAGACTTAGGATCTGATGCCGTAAGGTATGGGGGTTCGAGTCCCTCCATCCGGACAATGCCCCTGACCCCTAAAGGGGAACTATGAACTGGCAATATGATTTGAAACAGTAATTATTGATTGCGCTGTTTCACTTGAGTGAATTTTTTCATACCCCCCTTCAGGGGACGGGGGCTTAACTTTCTGTATGGCAACAGTAACAAAAGAAAACATCGGCCTGCTGCATGAAAAGCTGACCGTGAAACTGGAAAAGACCGATTACCTGCCTTCGTTTGAAAAAGCGCTGAAGGACTATAGCAAGAAAGCCAATATCCCCGGTTTTCGTAAAGGCATGGTACCTGCCGGTCTTATTAAAAAAATGTATGGCCCTTCATTGTTCACTGATGAGGTGTTGCGTTCTGTTGACCGTGAACTGATCAGCTACCTGCAAACTGACAAACTGGACATTTTTGCCCAACCTCTCCCGCTTGAAACAGATATCCGCCAACTGGATGTCAATAACCCCGCTGATTATACTTTTCATTTTGAAGTAGGGATGAAACCTGAATTCAAATTACCTGATCTTGCCAAAGCTAAGATCACCGGCTACAAAGTGACTGTAACCAATGAAATGATAGATAGCGAGATCACCCGTTTGCAAAACCGCTACGGCAATATGAAAGATGAAGAAACGGTGAACTCAGAGGAGAATGTATTGAATGTGACCTTCACAGAGACAGATGCAAGCGGAACAAAAACAGAAGGCGGCATTACCAAAGACAATTCATTACTGGTAAAATATTTCAAAGAAGCTTTTCGCAAAAATTTTATCGGCAAAAAAGTAAATGATTTTGTAACAGCGCAATTGGATAATGCTTTTGATGAAAAAGAACTGGATTTCATTCTCAGCGATCTCGGGTTGGATAAAAATGATCCTGCCGTTTCAAAAAAACATTTTAAAATAACGATCACCAAGATCGGCTTGCTCGAAAAGAAAGAGCTGAATGAGGATTTCTTCAACCAGTTATATCCCGGTAAGGAAATAAAAACTGAAGCAGATTTCCGCAATAAGATAAAAGAAGAAATAGAGGCCTATTGGAAAAGCCAGGTAAGAAATCAAATTCACGACCAGGTATTTCATCAGTTGGTTGACAATACAGAAATAAAATTCCCGGAAGGTTTTTTAAAAAAATGGATGAAGACGCAGGGCAATGCTACTGCAGAAAACCAGCAGCCGGAGTCTAAATCAGACGAAGAGGTGGAAAAGGAATTCCCGGCTTTCCTTAACCAGTTAAAATGGACGCTGATCTCTGACAGGATCGTCCAGGATAATGCCATACAGGTAAATCCCGATGAGATCCGCAACTTCGCCAAACAGCAACTGTTCGGTTATATGGGCGGTATGGGTACGGTAGCAGAGGATCAGCCCTGGGTAAATGATTATGTAGAAAAAATGATGAAGGACAGGAAGTATATTGAAGATGCATACACCCGCCTCCAGACACAAAAGATATTTGAATGGACCGAGACACAGTTGAAACCAAAAGAAAAAGAGATCAGCGCAGAAGAGTTTTCCAAAATGGTAGAGGAGCACCAGCACCATCATCATTAGTCACCTGTTCAGGCTGCGTCCGAACACCTGATCAAAAAATACTTTGTTTTTAACATGATACAGCAGGAATAATCCTGCTGTTTTTTTATTATCCTACAGAAAGTAAAGATTAGAAACCTGTGATAATCTACCTGAACTGAGACAGTTAAGCTTGTAGTTAATCAGCTACATTTCAGGGTCAGTAACTATTACACACATATAAGTATTGGTTCTATTTTCCTGCTCCCACTCTTGTTTTTTCTTTGCACTCGCAAATCACAAACAATCCATATCCTGTATTAAATCGTGATTGACCCTATTGCAAGCATTCTCTTGATCCGTATCCCGTGAAAGCCTTTCTGCCGGCCCGGTCGAAACAAAAAAATAAACAGGAAAAATTAATGCAAATTCAACAGGTTATAAACGCAGTCTTAGCACAGAAGGATCCTACCCTGCATAGTATTGTGAACGATCTTATACATGAAGCAGCCCCCCTTGCCGTTCATAACCGGAACTATATCGTCAACAATATACCTGCAGACCTGCAGATGGAAGCGAATGGCACTATCATCTCTTCTGTCCTCGATCATCTTTTTCATACAACCCTCAGGCATGCCCAGAACAGTGTTATTCTTATCTCGGCCAAGGTATATGGCCATACAATACTGGTACAGTTAAAAAGTAAAGGAACTATCAGTCCTGCTTTGCCTGAAGATATTGGCCATGTTTGCCAAAAGGCCCGGAAAACAGGTGGTTTGGTTGAACTGACGCTGCATGAAAAAGAACAAGCTTCTATCGCCTATTGTTTTTTGAATGTAGGTGCCGAGGCGTAATCCCTTTTCCTTTTCTCTTCTAAATGCCATTTCGTCCTGAAATCATATCTTCCTGCCATCAATTTTGTGGTTTTGGCATTTGGACGGATATTTGATGAATTGAAAATCCACCCCGCAATATTGCAGGACTAAAAGATCAATCATGAGTTTTAATTCGGAATTTGAAAAGTATGCTGTGAAACACCGTGGCCTTTCCAGCAATACGCTGCACAGCTATGCCTCGCAGATGGTAACAGGCCTTACCCCAAATATTATTGAAGAACGTCCCATGAACGTTGCGGTGATGGATGTGTACAGCCGCCTGATGATGGACCGTATCATCTTCCTGGGCTATCCTATCAATGATGAAGTGGCGAATATTGTAACGGCCCAGTTGCTTTTCCTGGATTCTACCGATAGAACAAGGGATATCAATATGTACATCAACAGCCCCGGTGGCAGTGTTTATTCAGGCCTGGGGGTATATGACACCATGCAATATGTCACGCCGGATGTGGCTACTATCTGTATCGGGATGGCAGCTTCCATGGGTTGTGTATTGCTTGGCGCGGGAACAAAAGGGAAAAGAGCTGCTTTAAAACATGCCCGCATCATGATGCATCAGCCCAGCGGTGCTATCGGCGGACAGGCCAGCGACATAGAAATAACCGTAAACGAGATCAGGAAACTGAAAACAGAATTGTATGACATCGTCCATTACCACTCCGGGAAATCCGTATCACAGATCGAACAGGATTTTGACCGCGACAAATGGATGACAGCCGTTGAGGCAAAAGAGTATGGACTGGTGGATGAGGTATTGCTGATCAATGCAAGAAAAGAAAAGAAAGATTAAGAGGCCATCCTTCAGCAAACTCAGAAGGTAAAAAACGGAACCGGTCACCAAAAACAAAAAACAGAAACGATAAACGAATACTTATGAACCGCAAGAATTTTTTATATAATGATTGGAGAGCTGATGACGAGGAAGAAGAAGAAAAAGAAGAACAACCCAAGTCCGATCTGATGATGTTCAGCAAGAAGCTGGAAAAATATTTTTTCGATAGCCGCAGTATTTACCTGTGGGGTGTGGTCGATGACAAAAGTGCAAAGGATGTAGTAAGCAAACTATTACTGCTGGATGCCGATAAACCGGGTGAAGAAATAAAATTCTATATCAATAGCCCCGGTGGCGTAGTGACCAGCGGCATGGTGATGTATGATACGATGCAAATGATAAAAAGCCCGGTAACTACGATCTGTATGGGCCTAGCTGCATCAATGGGCAGCATCTTGCTGAGTGGGGGCAAAAAGGGCAACAGGTATATCTATCCAAGTGGTGAAGTTATGATCCACCAGCCTTCATTAGGGGGCTTTATCCGCGGCGTAAGCACCGACCTTGAGATACAGGCCCGGCAGACAAAAAGAGTAAAGGATCTCGGCGCAAAGATACTCGCCGATAATTGCGGAAAGACCGTTGAACAGATCCTGAAAGACTTTGACCGTGATTACTGGATGGATGCCAATGAAGCTGTTCAATACGGCATCGTTGACAAAATAATAAATAAGCTTTAACCTGTTGGTTATTAAGGCCTAAAAACCAGTTTCGTAGACTTACTATTACAAAATAATATATGTCTTAAAAAAGCCCTCCTTATCAGGGGGGTTTTATATTTTTGCAGGTACGAACTGATTAGTATTTTCTCATATCCTTTTACAACTCATGGCGAAAAATCCATTGCATTGCTCATTTTGTGGCCGCAACCGTGATGAAGTTAAAATACTCATTGCCGGGCAGGAAGGTCATATCTGCGAAAATTGCGTAGAGCATGCCCGGGAGATCATTGAACAGGAACTGATGGTTCGTGACGAAAAAACTCCTTCCTCTTTTAAGCTTACCGTTAAAAAACCTGTTGAGGTCAAGAAATTCCTCGATGAATATGTGATCGGCCAGGACGAAGCAAAGAAAGTATTGGCAGTCGCCGTTTACAATCACTACAAACGTTTACAACAAAGAAATAACGATACCACCTCAGGCAACGAAGTTGAAATTGAAAAAAGCAACATCGTGATGGTAGGTGAAACAGGAACAGGTAAAACATTGCTGGCAAAAAGTATTGCCCGTATGCTGAATGTTCCGTTTGCTATTGTGGATGCTACTGTGTTCACAGAAGCTGGTTATGTGGGAGAAGATGTGGAGAGCATCCTGACAAGATTGCTGCAGGTTTGTAACTATGATGTGAATGCTGCTGAACGTGGCATTGTGTATATAGATGAAATAGATAAGATCGCAAGGAAAGGAGACAACCCATCCATTACCCGAGATGTAAGCGGCGAAGGGGTGCAACAGGGAATGCTGAAGCTCCTGGAAGGAACAGATGTATTGGTTCCCCCGCAGGGTGGCCGTAAGCATCCTGAGCAAAAGCTTATCAAGATCAACACACAGAATATTCTTTTCATTTGCGGTGGCGCATTTGACGGTATTGACAAGATCATTGCCCGTCGTGTGCAGACCAATACAATCGGTTTCAATGTTGACAAGGACCAGCAGGAGAGCATGAAGAAGAACCTGCTCCGCTACGTCAATGCACAGGATCTTAAATCCTTTGGCCTTATACCTGAGCTTTTAGGTCGTTTGCCTGTCGTTACTCATTTAGACCCGCTGGATGCACCTACACTTCGTGCTATCCTTACAGAACCAAAGAATGCACTGATCAAACAATACAAGAGGTTATTTGAACTCGAAGGTATTCAACTGACCATTGAAGAAGATGTTTTGGATTTCATGGTTGAAAAAGCAGTGGAGTACAAGTTAGGGGCAAGAGGATTGCGCAGCATATGTGAAGGCATATTGACAGATGCGATGTTTGAATTGCCTTCATCCAAAGACACGCATTTTACACTGGATATGGATTATGCCAGGAGAAAGTTTGATAAGAGCAAACTAAGTTTGCTGAAAGTAGCCTGAGAAGGTCGATCAGCTAGTTAGTTTAGCCATAAAAACATAAATGCCGGAAAAAATTTCCGGCATTTTTTTATTTACTGCTAACTTTAAACCATTAAACTTCTTGAACCTTTAAATTATTTCCATGCAGGAATTAATAGAAAAACTCAAAGCCGAAGCCGGTTTAACTGATGAGCAGGCCAAAAAGGCCATTGAAGCCATTAAGAATTATGTTGTCGAGAAATTCCCAATGCTCGAAGGAGCAGTAGGCAATCTCTTCGGCAGTTAATAAGTATTAACGGATCCTTTTACAATGTCTTCCTTTGGGATTATTAGCTGCCTCGTAGGGGCTGATAGCCCTGCTGCATGATTCAAGTACAATAAGAATGATGAGCGTCCAGATCAGGTGTTTTGTTTTCATGTGATAATGATTATACAGCTAATATAGACCCTGCATCATGAATAGAAAAGGGATAAATAACTCCTGAAATTCCCCGTCAAAAACGGTAAATACCACACTCGGTAAAAATATAAAATATACTGAAAATCAGCGTTTTATACACCTGAGAGCGACAATATCACGCTTAGGCTGATATAATTATTTTTTAATGCATTAACCAGGCCTTTTCCCATTCTATTCATTTGCATTATACCTTCTCAAAAAGTCTCTCGTCTTTATCCCGGATTCTTTCAGGTCGGTTTCTTTCCAGTTGCCTTCTGATGCCGCTGACTTATTTAACACGGAACAGGTTTCATCTTTATCAGACACTGACCAGGTGATCCAGCTTAATCCTCTTGCCTCCATCCAATCGATCCATTTCTGCCATTCTTCATAATTAAGCGGCCCATTGCCGGAGGCTTCCATGCCGGCACATTCGGAAATAAAAATAGGCAGGCCTTTATTAATTGCTTCATCCGTCCTGTCCCGCAGCCATTGCTTATGGGTGGCCGCATAAAAGTGAACCGTGTACATAAGGTTTTCATAGCCCTTGATCGGGTCAGCAGCAGGCAAATGAATATCCTGATCCCACCGGGGGCTGCCAACCAATATGATATTATCAGGATCAATTGCCCGGATCGTTTTTATTACTTCCTCTGAATAAGCTTTTACTTCCGGCCAGGTTTCCTGGTCAGGTTCATTAAATATCTCATAGATCACGTTGGGATACTTGCCATACTGTGCAGCGATGCTTGTAAAAAAAGTTTTCGCTTCCTTCAGATTAATATTATGACTATGCCAGTCAATGATCACATAAATGCCTTCCTTAACAGCTGCATCTACAACAGCTTTGACATTAGCTACAGAGCCTGCTGAATCTTTTATATACCCTTTATCAGGCTCCACCCCCATTGCAGCTCTTACAACTGTGCATTTCCAGTCGTCATACAACCATTTCACAGTTCCTGAATTGTAAAATCGCGGCCACCAATTATGCCAGCCAAAGCTTACCCCTCTTAACATAACCGGCTTACCGGCTTTATCCACGAGTTTTGTTCCAGCTACTTTCAATGCACCATGTTTTTTTACAGGTTGTGCATTGATCACTGTTATGGTGAATAAAAAAACCAAACCGGTAGCCAATGGTCCCATTATAAATTTTTTCATTGCTGCTTCTTTTTAAGTTTATATATATCCTGCAGGTCCTTTTCAAACAAAGTATAGGGATCGTTATAGAATTTTATAAAATCGGCTTCGCTTACATGACCCGGGAACGGGGCATAATAATGTGTGGGACTTGTTACATCATTTCTCCAGACCAGCACATACGTGAGTTGAATTCCTTCTTTCTTCAATGCTTTTAATAAAACATCAGTCCACCATGTGGTATTGGGAATGGATTCCAGCCCTGTTTCTGTGAAGGCAGCCAGTTTACCAGATCTCTTCGCAAAATCAGAAATGATCTTTAATTTTTTTATCCCTGCTTCCAGGTCATACTTTCCATCGCGGCCAAAATCCCCATAGTCGTCCATCCCCACCATATCCACCCATTCATCACCCGGGTAACGTTCCAAAAATGCCGCTTCTGTATTAAACCTGTTATCTGGTGAAAATGCATAAATGAAATTGTGAACACCCAGGCTATCTCTTAAATAAGACACCGTAAACTTCCAAAGTGTTGTAAACTCCTCAACAGTACAATGCGGTTTTCCCCACCAGAACCAGCCACCGTCAAATTCATGGTAAGGCCGGAAGATCATCGGAACAAGACGGCCATCATTTCCTTTTACAGACCCGGCCAGGTCAGCAATCGTCCGGAGAATTGCTTTATACTTTTCATGATGCGATCCTCCGGGAATGATCAGCCTGACAGCAGGCGCTGACACAGAATCTTTCCAATAAAAACCGCCTGCCGATGCAGGATTGGAAAAATGCCATGATACGGTTGTCACTCCTCCACGATTGTAAGTATCAGCAATATTTTTTCTTAGAGAAATCTTTTCTCTTTCTATATCCGCCTCTGGTCTTCCTGACAAACCACTAAAGTCAACACCGATAACTGCAGGATGGGAACCGGTCACTGATTTTACATCCGAACGATCCGCATCACCTCTCCAGCCATGCCCATATTCTGTTGCATGCTGGTGGCCGAAAAGAATATGCTTTTTGGAAAGTTCAAATAAATTATGAAATAAAGCATTTGTTTCCCTTGTCGCATTCTTATCAATCAACCACATTTTCTTTTGAGAGAAAGATGCGATTGAAAACAAGATCAGCAATAGCAGGGTTAACAAGTTTTTCACCATTCTAAAATTCTTTTAAATAATTGCAAGCTCTTTCAATACATTCTATACCGGATGGAAAATCCCCGGCCCTCTGCAATTACTAAATGTATACTTTTTTTATTCATGGCGGGATGAACAACGAATTAATCCTGACTTTACAGATTTAAAATCAATCAGGGCCAGTTTATAAATAGCAAAAGCATGGTCGCCTTCCTTTATACTAATATTTGCATCGATAGGAGGATTCTTAAATACCTGTACTTTGCCGGTCACGGGCCATTTTACCTCAATACTGTCGATAGATGTTCCCTGGCCGATGCCGATATGTTGCCTCAAAGGATTTGAACCAAAACTCCCGCCAGAATTTACATCACGGTACACCGATCTTACGATCCCATTTTCTTTGAAGCTTACTTTTATCTTAGCGCCAATAGCAACTTTATTGGAAACAACCCCTTCCAGGGAAATATTTATCCAATGGTTTTTATTTTGGCCGGGATTGAGATAAAATGAGTTTTCATATGCATCGCCGGTATAAGCGCCACCCATTTCAATATAAATATCTTCATCACCATCATTGTCCATATCTGCAAATGAAATTCCATGCCCTTTCTGCAAATTCCCCACCCGCGCAGAAGTGGTGATATCCATAAAATGGCTGCCATTTATATTTTTAAAGAGTTTATTTGGAATTAATGATTTAAATAGTGGGTTGCCTGTACCCAGGTAAAAATCAAGGTAGCCATCATTGTCAATGTCACCAAAATTAGCGCCCATTGCAAAAGCGATTTTAGTTAGTCCAACCTTAACGGATACGTCTTCAAATGTCCCATCGTGTTTGTTTCTGAACAAAAACACCTTACCTGCATTTCCTACAGGCGCCTGTATTGCTTCCGCTGCTGCATAGTAAGCAAGTGGTTCAGAGAATTCATAGCCACATGCAAGTATGTCAAGCCATCCATCATTATCATAGTCCCAAAACCAGGTGGGAAAACTGCGGGTCATGTTATTGTTTAAACCAGCTTGCTGTGTTACATCTTCGAACTTAACGACTCCGCTTACAGACTCATTTTTTAATAATATTCTCTTTCCATTTAATGTAGATATGAAAATATCTGTTTTCCCGTCGTTATTGTAATCACCAGAGGTGACCCCTTTTACAAACTCAGTTATAGCACAACCTGCTTTCGTTGCAATTTCTGTAAAGGTTTGATTTTGGTTATTTATAAACAACTCGCATGCATTTATTCCGCCGGCGGGAGTAGTTTCATTACCTATAAAGACATCAAGCCATCCGTCGTTATTAAAATCAGCCCAGGTAGCAGTTTGCGTGGGATGAAATGAGAGCAACCCACTCTCTTTTGTTACATCAGTAAACGAGCCGTCGCCATTATTCCTTAATAAAGAGTTTGGGTTTTTCCCAAATTTTCCTTTCCATGCACCACGCAAAACAAAGATATCTTTGAATCCATCATTGTTATAATCTGTTTGCATGATGTTTAATCCCCCTGTCAAATACCCAAGCCCGGAGGAATCAGATGCATCCGTAAACGTGCCGTTGCCATTGCTCCTCAAATAATGCATGGGTTCCGTTAATGCCCAACTACTCAGAACAATGTCCGGGTACCCGTCATTATTAAAATCATCCACAATACTTCCTCCTCCCATATCCCTTAAATTTAACCCGATATTCGCCGCTACATCTGTAAAAGGTTTTATCAAATGCATAGAATCATCATCCGCAACTTTTAACAGGTAAGCAGGTGGCACTTGTTGAGGATACCCGCCGATAGTCATGTAGGCAACATTCATCAACCACCTTGATTCCAGGTCGCTGGGATCATTCAATAATAATGTTTTATATAATTCAATAGCTTTTTCAGAGCCAGTTTTATCCTTGTGTATTCCCCCACTTGTTATTGGAAATATGCATGACTCAGCGCTGTGATTGTGAATACAATTCATTCTTTCCCCCAATCTCAAATAAGAAACGGCCAGATCTTTCATGATCTGCCGGCGCTTATCAAATTCGCCCATGGATACATTATTCAGTAACTCTTTATAAACTTCTATGGCCTTTCCCTCCTCTCCCAACTGTAGTAAGGCCAACCCTTTTCTATATTTTGCCTCTTCAAGGGTCATTTGCTGGGACGATGTGTTCAATACAGAATCACAAAATCTTAGGATAGCTTCCGCAGAAAACATGTTCTCAGCATGCTGATCATACTTTTCTGCCGCCTGCAGTAGCGAAACCATTTCCTGGTTGGGTAATACCTGATGTTTGCAGGAAATAAATAAGAAAAGCGGGATAAACAACAAGAACCCGGCGATATTATAACCAATATCGCGACAAAGATTTTTCCTTTCATAATTGACCAAACATCTCACCGTAAATCTAATTTAGATTGTAGTTAGTCAAACCTCTTACCTGTTAATTCTAAACACCCGCAACGAATCATTATTGACTGCGGCCAATATTAATTTATCACCATTTGATAACTGCATAAGTGACATATCTTTTACATCGCCTCTCAGAATAAAGCCACTTTGCACAGGCGGCACAGGGGTAAATACTTTGCCATTACCCTTAAGAAAACATCCATATGATGCATCATATCTTCCCGTCACCACTTCCACCTGGTATTCATTGCCGGCCAGCAACAGGTCTTTATATCCATCCTTATCCAGGTCCTCGCAAATAATCGCATTTACCGGTGCAAACTGCGCTTCCATCGGCAAAGAATGCTTACTGAATTTTCCATTGCCTAAATTTTCAAACCAACAGGTTCTTGTTTCATCACAATAGAGCTGCAACAAATTATCTTTTGCCTTTCCCTTAAAAATATCATTAAAGGTCGCATGAGCATAATCCTCGTGAAGCAAAAATCTTTTCTTGATAGAAGGCACCTGGTCAGAGAACTGACTTCTGCCAATGCCCGGGTACGAATGTTTTTTACCGTCATTATCTTTTATATAATAGAAAAAAACAGGATCCAGGCTGCCATTGCCATCCATATCCTTCGCAAATAGTTGCATCGGTTCTGCAGCACTGGCATCATAAGTGCAATTTAATCCCAGGTTACCGGCTATAATATCCAGGTCACCATCGTTATCAATGTCTGTTGCGTTAAGACTTCTCCACATACCGTTTATGTTCGTAAGACCTGTCAAATCGGTTACTTCCTGGAAAACTCCGCGATTGTTCTTAAAAAACCTGACAGGCATCCACTCCCCTGCGATGACCAGGTCTATTTGTTTATCATTGTCAAAATCTGCCCACACAGCCGATGTAATCATTCCCCGCCTTTGCAACAAAGGACAAACTTTTGAAGTAATATCTGTAAAAACACCCTTGTTGTTTTGTAATATAAAACTTCGGGGAGCTGTCGGGTAATTTCGGGAAACACGGCCCCCGATAAACAGATCAAGATCTCCATCTCCATCATAATCTCCCGTACTCACACAACCAGCTATTGTAGTTATGGTTCCGGGAAAAGCATTTGACTGCAGGTTGAAATTACCCTTTCCATCATTGCTGTATAAACGCGGTTTATAGTAAGCGGAATTTTCTTCATATTGTATATCACCTCCTGTAACCAGGAGATCAGCGTCTCCATCATTATCCGCATCAAATAAAACACAATCCATGTCTTCTTCCATCTTAATACTGTCAGTAATATTCTTTGAAATAAAAGACCTGTTTTTTTGCTGTGCAAAAATCTGACCGGGAGAATTGAATCCCCCCCCGGTAAAAATATCCGTTGACCCGTCGTTATTGATGTCACCGGTAGTTATGAATGGTCCCAATTGTGAATACTTCTGCGGCAATAATCGCTGAATAGCAAAATCATTGAATGAATGATCATGGTGCCGGTATGAAATACCTGCAGACGAAGTGATATCTGAAAAAAGAAGAGCGGCGTCAGAAAACGCAGCCGGGTTATAGTCACCCGCGTCCAGCCATGAAATAGTCATGATAGTATCGGCAGTGACATTTTTATATACCTGTTTCTTATTATCCGGCCATATAGCAACCAGTGAATCAACATGATCATTTTTACCTAACCCAAAAAGCATTTGCTGATCAACTGATGAAAAATAACCACGAACAGGGTATTGTTCCTGCATTTGTACTTTGCCATCATTGTAGATGAAAACTTTTGTGCCGAAACCATCCCCATTCAAACTATCGCCTTTCAATCGCAGGGCCAGAAAATGATTAACAGGCGGCTCTCCCTTTCTTATTGTATTATTGATAAACACAAAAGCTTCTTTACTGATATTATTTACCACAAGATCAAGGTCGCCGTCATTATCAAGATCAGCATAGGCGGCTCCATTGGACATGGATAGTTCGTTAATGCCTGCATTTTCAGAGACATCAGCAAAAGTATAATCATGCTTATTGATATATAAATAATTGGGAAGTTCAACATGTTCAAGCGACGCCAGTTTGTTCCTTATCGCTTTTTGCTTGTCTGCCTGACTTTGGTTGTTTTTAAATACCTCATTACTGAATTCGAGAAAATCAGCATCGATAAAATCACGCCCTATCCCATTGGTAACATGCATATCTTTCCACCCATCATTGTCAAAATCTGCCAATAATACACTCCAGCTCCAATCCGTTGCCTCAATACCTGCCAACTGCCCGATTTCGCTGAAAAATGGAATACTTGTATCGCCGGCAGCATAACAGCCATTGTTCAGTTGCAGCATATTTCGCACAAACTCGGGCTCATAACCCATTGCCCGTTCTGCCTCGTATCTTTCATAATTCATGAAGAAAAAAGATGTCTTTTTCCGCTCATTATATTCGGGCAGCATGTCCAGCGTAACAATGTCAGGCAATGCATCATTATTAATATCAGCGGCATCTGAGCCCATACTGGAATAACTTTGATGCTGCATTGACCTGGCAATACAATTTGTAAATGTGCCATTGCGGTTGTTCAACCACAATTCATCATTTGATAAAAAGTCATTGGCTACATAAATATCCGGCCAGTTGTCATTATTAAAATCACTTACCGATACGCCTAATCCATAACCATCTTCCCTGATATTGGCCTCTAAAGTCACATCGGAAAATACAGGGTGGCCTTTTCCGCTAGCATCACCTTCATTCCTGTATAACTTATCATTGGCAGGAGACCGGCCACTTCTGTCGCGGGGAACAATTGTATTGGTATTGGAAGCGCCCAAAAAATAATTCGCCAAAAACATATCCAGGTCGCCATCCTTATCATAATCAAAAAAAACTGCTTGCGTGGAATAACCGGTATCAGCAAGGCCATATGCATCCGCTTCCTCCCTGAATGTAAGATCCCCCTGGTTGATAAATAACAGGTTTTTTGCCTTATGCAGCAGATCCTTTCCAAACACACATACATATATATCATCATACCCGTCACTATTAATGTCTACGATACTTACACCTGTAGCCCACACATTAGTACTGATACCTGCTTTGGGGGTTATATCATCAAACTGATTATTCCCTTTATTGATATAGAGAACACAACTAACCTGGTTCCCGGTAAAAAAAATATCTTTTAGCCCATCGTTGTTAAAGTCGCCAATTCCCACACCTCCGCCCATGTATCCAAACTCATTAATAAATGAGTGGGAAGAATCGTTGTCATGAATTTCATTGTTGAAATGAATACCGGATTTATCTGATGACAGCTTCGTAAACAAACTGTCTTTTTGTTTATCACTGCATGAAGCCAAAAAAACAATAGCAATTAAAAATCCACAGTATTTGAATCTCTTTTTCATATGGATTGCAAGTTACTTTTTAATAATTGTATGCCTTTAAAGTGCCGATCGTACTTAGATTTACAACCTGGCAAAAAAATAGAGGCTATTTGTATAGCCTCTATTTATCTAAAATTAATTTCTATTTAGCGCAATAAAGGATTCGCAGAAATCTCAGCCGCAGGAATGGGGAATAAACTCACCTGCGTAGGTTTTGGATCAGGCCTGATGGATGGGAAATATCCTTTTGCTCTCCATCTCAGCATATCAATATTATTAACCTCTTCAGCGGCTAATTCAACGGCTCTTTCATGCATCACAGCTGCCAGTGCCGCATTTTTTGTGGCCGCAGTTATCGCGGGCATATTTACACCCGGACGTGCACGAACCATATTGATATATGTTGCCGCCTGGCCCGGGGTCCCAACTTCAGCCTCGCATTCCGCCAGCATAAGAAGAACATCAGCATAGCGAATAAGACGCTGGTTGACACCACCCGGATGAAACCCATTTTCATCCCAATCATAGATACAATATTTCCGGAATACTCTTTTCATAGATACCCCGTTCCTGATGCTTGGATCAACATTCAGATCAGCAGCGACAAGTACTTTCCCGGGCACAGTGCCTCCTTTAGTCAGAATGGCGTCTCCAACTTCAAGAATTGTGAGTTTGTAGCGGGGATCATTAGCTTCAAATTCATTTAGCAGCCGGTCGGAAGGAATGACATTCCCCCAAACTATACCATATTCCTGGTTGCGCACTGTACTTACCGGGTTTGTAGCACCTTCTCCATTATAACCCCAGTTAAAGTTGTTATCCCCTTTATCAACAAAGGCAACTTCAAAAATTGATTCTGCGTTGAACTCATTACCAATTGTAACAATTCCTGGACTACTGTAAAGTGGGGGACCACTATAAACATCGCCATCAAAATTATGTGAAAAGGGGACAAGGCTGTATTGACCAAACACCTGTAAGAGAGCAGTTTTTGCAGCTGCGTAATCCCCTTTCTGCATTTGCACCCTTCCCAATAGTGCATTGGCTGCACCTTTTGTTACCCTTCCCAATTGAGAAGCAACCGCAGGACATTTTTGAGCAGCCTCAGTCAGATCGGCAATAATAAGTGCATAAACATCAGCTACAGGCGACTTGCCCTTATAGTCAGTAACGGAAGCAACAACATCTGTATAAATCGGAACTTCACCCCACATTGAAACAAGTTCAAAATAGGCCCATGCCCTTAAAAATTTACATTCGCCCACCAATTTGTCCCTGAGTGCCACATCATCGGTTACAGCAGGCGCCTTGGAAAGCATCAGGTTTGCCCTGTTTATCATTTGATAGCAACCCGTCCATACATTCGTCATGACAGCATTGGAGGGTGCAGGTGAAACTTGTTTTAATAATTCTGCTCTTGGAGCCTCCAATTGAGCGCCACCGGCCCAGGTTTCGCCCCCTCTCATATCATGAGTAAAAAACCATTCGCGGCCAACAAGGCTTGCCGAACGCAGGGTAGAATAAATCGCATTTACCCCGGTCTGGAGTTCTCCTGCAGTTTTAAAATAACTTTCAGTTGTTGGATTATTTTCATCGAGCACATCCAGTTTTTTATCACAACTTACTACACAGGCAACCAGCACCAGGCCCGCAGTAATCAGTTTATTTATATTTTGTTTCATACTATGTTATTTATTGTTAACAAAGGTTGAGCTTTTTTGCTTAGAAACCTACTTGAATACCTACCTGGTAAGCTTTTGGCTGAGGGTAAACAGCAAAATCAATACCGTTGGTTAATGATATATTGGGTGTTCTGTTACCTACTTCCGGATCATAGCCACTGTAACTTGTAAAAGTCAGGATATTTTGGGCCGAGACATAAATACGGAAGCTGCTTACCACACCTTTTGTCATCGATTGCAACTTAGTTGCAGGAATTGTATAGCCCAGCATCAGATTTTTCAGACGCAGGTAAGAACCATCCTCAACAAAACGGGTAGAGGGACGAGCATTTTGATTTGGATCTGAAGAAATAGCACGGGGGATATCAGTGTTTGTATTGGAAGGTGTCCAGGCATTTAAAACCTGTGTGCCGGCGTTGAAAAAACGAACCATGCCTTCTGTAATTACTCTTGTGGCATTAAAGATCTTATTGCCCTGTACACCCTGAAAGAAAACAGAGGCATCAAAATTCTTATAGTTTGCTCCCAGGGTAAATGCATAAGAAACCTTAGGAAGGAAGGTACCCAAATAGACGCGGTCATTTAAGTCAATTACACCGTTTTTATCCTGGTCCCTGAACTTAAGATCACCCGGAGCTGTGGCGGCAGTTTGTACAGCATGAGCGCTAACCTCGGCAGCAGTCTGGAAAATGCC
Source organism: Chitinophagaceae bacterium (assembly GCA_036520835.1). Lineage (GTDB taxonomy): Bacteria > Bacteroidota > Bacteroidia > Chitinophagales > Chitinophagaceae > VBAT01. The sequence goes on from DATDIX010000156.1 coordinate 24,530, forward strand.
CTCTACTTCCCAGCCGTAAAAGGACTGAATGGCCTGGCCAACTGCTGTATTGGTTATAGCGTAAGTGCCAAAATCCTGATCTGCTCCTGCAGCAATACTTGTAACGCCATCAGCTAACTCGACCACTTCATTTGTAATAATACTCATATTGGCGCTTGCATTCCACTTAAGATCGCCCTCTCTTTCATTATATCCTAATTGCAATTCAAATCCGCTATTCTGCATAGAACCAACGTTGATCGGCACAGAACTGTTTATATAACCCATAGTCGGGGGAAGGGGTACATTCAGAATTAAGTTGTCGGTTTTGCGTTTATAATACTCAGCAGATAAGGTGATCTTATTTTTCAGGAAACCTAAATCCAAACCTATATTTGATTGCTTGGTTGTTTCCCATTCCAACTCTTCATTGCCAAAACTCTGAATGGAGGAGGCAGGACCATTGCTAATTACACCACCAAAGGGATAGTAAGCGCTATTGGAGCTAACACTTACCAACCAGGGAGTGTTCCCCAGTATCGTTCCATTAAGACCCGTAATACCATAGCCGACTCTCAATTTCAACTCAGAAATACTTTGCAGGCCTTTCATAAAATCTTCCTGGTCAACTCTCCAGCCTATAGAACCAGATGGAAAGGTGGCCCATTTTTTACCCGGAGCCCAAACTGAAAGACCATCACGGCGAACAGCGGCGCTCAGCAAATACTTACCCTTAAAATCATAATTCACACGACCAAGGAAAGACATGATGGAATTTTCTCCCACCAGGGTCTGAACAGAAACATTGCTGGCGTTGTTCAATGTCCTGAGGTCATTGGAAAGCTGGTTGCCACTTGCATTTTCCTGCTTTGTTTCCTGGTTCTGCTGTTCGAAAACCGCGATAGCATTTACATGATGATCGCCAAAAGTCTTGTCGTATGAAAGCTGCTCAGTAAACAGCAGCACACTTGAAATACCCCGGTTATTAGTTATAGTAGCCTGGGTTGCACTTGAACCTGCAATAGTGCCGTTATCATTAAAAATTGGTGCAAAGCGATAAGTTAGCCCATTGGCATAGTCAACGCCAAACGTTGAACGGAATTTAAATGCTTTAGAGAGGTTAATTTCGAGGAAAGCAGTTCCTAAAATTTTAGTCAATGTCCTGGTTCCGGGATTTTTTAACTCTGCATCTTCCACAGGGTTCGTAGGGTCACCGCCATCTAAGGTAGAATTAACTCCTCTATAACCACCATTTGAAGTTGGGTCATACACCGGCATATGCGGCATCATCCTGATCACATTCACCAAATTTGACCTGGACCCGGTTTCATTATTATCAAAATCCTGTTCGCCGGAAGCAATGTATAAATTCTCTCCAAAAGTGAATACCTTACTTATAACATGATCTGAATTAATGCGGAAATTATAGCGACGAAATGCCACACTTGGAGTGGTACCTTGCTGATCCATAAATCCGGCTGAAGCATAAAAACGGGATATATCATTTCCTCCGCTCAACCCTATGGAGGTCTGGGTCATTGCCCCATCTTCAAAATACTCGTCCTGCCAGTTTGTATTGGTTTGTCCATATGTTTTCGTAGCACCCGTATGCGTTGGTTGATCAACATAGGGAGGCAAAAGCCGCGGCACCTGACTGCCCCTGTAAGCAAGTGCATATTGCTTGAATTGTTCTGTATTTAACAAGTCAAGCCTTTCGGTCACTTTCTGGGTACCGTAATACGAATCAAGACTAACATGCATTTTACTATCTCTTCTGCCTTTCTTGGTAGTGATCATGATCACACCATTTGTAGCTCTTGAACCATAGATGGCGGCAGCACTGGCATCTTTCAAAACATCTACCGATTCAATATCCCGCATATCTACTGTAGCAAGATTGCCAGTCGGGAAACCATCAACTATATACAAAGGATCAGAAGCATAACTTATGGAACTAATACCCCTGATACGCACAATTGGCTCAGTACCGGGGCTCCCGTTATTAGTTACGTTCACGCCGGCTACCCGTCCCTGCAATGCCTGTTGTACACTTATAACCGGGACTTCATTAATTGTTTTACTATTGATCCTGGTAATTGCACCTGTTACGTTTGCCCTGCTCTGCGTACCATAACCAACTACAACTACTTCATCAATATTCGAAACAGTAGGCTCAAGTTTTATGGCAACAGTGTTTTCTTCTCCAACTTTTAATTCGTATACAGCAAATCCTACCATTGATATGGTCAATGTTTCGCCCGGTTCTGCATCGATAGTAAAGCTTCCCGTTGAGCTGGTAGTGGTTCCTCTTGACGTTCCTTTCACCTGCACAGAAACTCCTTCCAAAGCTTCGCCTTTCTCATTGGTCACTTTGCCCGTAATAGTCTTAAAAAAATCTATCTTATTCGCCTTATCGGATGATAGGATTACCAGTTTTTCCAGTTCCTTTTTTTCCTGTCCTTTTTTCATCAATACGATTTGGCTGCCTGACACATAATACAATACATCGAGCGGGCCAAACAGTGAGTTGAGCACATCACCCAGTCGCTCGTCATATACCTGGAGACTTACTTTTTTTCGGGAAGGAATTTTTTGGGAGCTGTAAACAAATTTTATTTCAGCCAGTTTGCTGATCTCAGCCAAAATGGTCTTGACTTCTTTTTGTTCAACAACAAGACTGATTTTTTTGTCAAGCACATCCGCGTCATAACCAGGATGGGCATACGTCGTGTGGGGAAGAAAAATAACAAGGACTAATGGAACCAATCCTGTTACTAACTGCCGGAAGATTTTGGAGACGGCATCTTTTTTTTTCATATAGCATTATTTTGGTTTAAGCAAGTACACGTATTTAGATAAAAATTGCTTCGCAAATCGTTAAGGGTACAGGCAAAAACTAAAATCAGGTTTGGGCTAACAATCATTCACAACCACCCGCCTGAATCACAACCTGGCCATCTATTATTTCATAACTAGCTCCTATAGCCTTGCATATAAGTTCAAGCTTCACGTAAAAAGTCTCATTTCTAAGATCCGCTGTGACAGTACATTTATTCAATAATTCACTATCATAAACAATGCTGATATCATAATCCTGGCTAAGCTGGCTAAACACTTTTTTAAGAGGAGCCTCTTCATACAACATATCCTGGTCTTCTGCTTTGGCTTTTACCATAACAGGGTTTTCAAGCAATGCTTTTTGAAATTTTTCCTTTGATTTTTGATATACGAGTTCCTGGTTTGGAGTCAGGATAATTCCGCCCAGATGATTAGGGGATGCTGTTTCTTTAGTATCCGTGGAGGCTTGCGAATAGACACTGACTTTTCCTGTTCGTACGGATACCCGGATAACTGTATCCTGTTCGAAAGAGCGAACCTTAAAACTGGTTCCCAATACTTTCGTGACAATTTCGTTGGCAAAAACACGGAATGGGCGGCCTGGGTTTTTTGTGACAGTAAAAAAAGCTTCCCCCAGTAAATAAACGTCCCTTGTATCAAGGTTCTCAAAATTATTTGCATAGCTAATGCGGCTATTACTCCCTAATTCCACAGTACTGCCATCCGGTAGTTTTAAAATAATAGGTTTCTCAGAGGTATTTACATTTTCAATCAATCCCTTAGAAGGGGTTATTGATGCATAATCAAATTTTTCTGCTTTTTTGTCCTGCTTTAGAAGAAAATAACTTGCTGTAGTTGCTATTGCCAGTAACAGTGTTGCAGCAACATACCACCATTTCCTGGAAACAGTAATGACCCTGCCTTTTAATTCAGGTTCCTGAAAATGGCCCCTGATGGTGTGCATTAGTTTTTCTATTTCCTGTTTCTTTTCGGCCTCATCGATGACTCTTTGTTCTGTGCCGATGGACTCCAGTATCCTCCTTGCTTCTGCAACCACCATGTGTTTGCCCGGGTGTTGATTCAGCCAGTTTTCCCAAAAAACATTATCAGCCTCTTTTTTCTCATTTACCCACCGGATAAAATCCTCGTCCATGACAAAATCTGAAATATCAAATAATCTGAAATCTTTCATACTATGCTTATTCTATATGTAAGTTCCCTGAATCCAGTTAACCTACTGGTTTTATGGAATGTTTTTTTAAATACTTAAAGTCAAAATGCTCTTTGAGAAGGAGACAAAAACTTTGAGTAGCACTCAATTTGCCACTAACTCTGTGTGCCACAAGCTTCTAAGCTTGTGGATGGCTTCGTGAAGTAAATTATATACAGATTGCCGGCTGAGGTTCATCAACTCGGCAATTTGGCCATTATCCAGGTGTTGATAATATTTCAAATAGATAATCTCTTTCTGTCTTATTGAAAGCAGGGACAATATCTTTCTTAGTTTGCCGGCTTTTTCCTCAGAAACCTGCTTTTCGATAATTATCTGTTCGATAGAAAATTCATGAAAAAAATCATATTCGTCCAACAAATCATCCGCCGTCTCTTTTCGGGCATTTCTATGTATGGCCTTAAGTATCTTGTTTTTGATGGCCCGTAGAAAATAATATTTGGGAGATAAAATAGTAAGGGCTGTTTCTCTTCGCTGCCACAGGCTGATAAAAACTTCCTGTATGCAATCTTTAATTAACCCATCATCTTTTGTAAACCTGGCGGCATAATTATAAAGATCAGCATAAAACATATCCATGAGCGAAGCAAGTGCCCCCTCATTGTTCTGTTGCAAGCGTTGCAGCAAATCGATCTCAGGCTTTACTGAATATCCTTTCATCAGTAGTTAATAAAAGAAACCCGTAGTTAGTTTTAGGAACCTGGCTTATTAGTATAAGCCGCTACTACAATTAAATATATCACAAAAAACCAACAAATCCTTTTTTCCGGGTTTTAAACTTAATTCCAAACAGCACAGAAACTCCTTATCGCTGAAAGGGCCATTCACATTCTGTTTCTGTGTAATATGTCTTACCCTTTTATTACTCAACTCGATAAATTCTTCCTGCCCATCCTCATCCATTTGAAAATTGAATAATCAATTTATCCTTTGCTGAAATTTTTCTTACCTCTTTCTTATAGGCAGTCGGGTTATCAGCCAGCATCTGCAGCGGTGCTTCATCCACTATATTACATAGCCAGTTGATGACAAGGGGCTCCCATACTCATGGGTAATGAATGGTTGGGTCTTGCATTTCCTTAACAGGGCAAAACTTTTTCATGCAAACAAAATTTTACGGCTGCCTTTTCAAAATGTTTTCGATGGCCCTTAATTCTCCATCGCTTAGTTGCAGGTTGTTAAGACAGTCTATATTATTATCCAATTGCTCCACCGAGCTGGGGCCGATCAATACGGATGTAATTCGCTTATCTTTCAGCAGCCACACCAATGCCATCTGCGCCAATGACTGGTTACGCTGCTTCGCAATTTCATTCAGCGCCCTGGTCTGCCCGAGTCTCTCATCAGTAATATCTGCTGACTTAAGAAATAAAGCTTTGGCTGCCCTTGAATCCTGCGGGATACCCTTGAGGTACCTGTCCGTCAACAAACCCTGCGCCAGCGGAGAAAAAGGAATACATCCTACACCATATTCTTCTACTACATCCAGCAACCCGTCTTCCACCCATCTTTCATACATAGAATATTTTGGCTGGTGGATCAAACAGGGTGTCCCTAATTGTTTTAATATTTCAAAAGCCTTTTTTGCTTCCGGCGCTTTATAGTTGGAAATACCTGCATACAATGCTTTGCCTTGTCTTACTGCTGTATCCAATGCCATCATAGTTTCTTCCAGGGGCGTATCGGGATCCGGGCGATGCGAATAGAAAATATCAACATAGTCCAGTTGCATCCGTTTCAAACTCTGATCAAGGCTTGATAATAAATATTTTCTTGAACCCCACTCACCATAAGGACCGGGCCACATATAATAACCCGCTTTGCTGGAAATGATCAGCTCATCACGAAGATTACCTGCGAAATCCTGTTTCAATATTTTTCCAAAATTCTCTTCTGCCGTACCTGGAGCAGGGCCATAATTATTAGCCAGGTCAAAATGGGTGATACCCCGGTCGAACGCCCTGCGAATGACGCTTCTCCCCTTTTCAAAATCATCAACGGAGCCGAAGTTCTGCCAGAGACCCAGGGAAATGGCAGGAAGTTTTATTCCGCTTTTACCGCAACGGTTATACAGCATTTTGCTGTACCTGTCTGCTGAAGGAGTATAAGTCATTTTTGTTTTTGGCCTAAGTTCCGTTGATTTGTTTTATCATCCAAAAGCTGAATAATTACCATTTCATTTTCTTCCTGATCAATGCCGTTAGTTCATCCGCTATTTGCTTGTGTTCACCCAGATCGGGATGACTATCGCAGCCATTGTGATATTGCTTTGAGAAAAAATAACTGCTTACTTTCTTATCGCCATCACTGTTCATCTTTTTCACTGCTGCTGTCAATGTTCTCTTCATAAATTTGGTCAGTGATGCATCTCCCATCGGGCTGCTCAGGCAAATGATCATTGCTTTTGGATAATAAACCCTGAGCTTCTTAATAAAAACAATATAATTATTCGTGAATGCCGTTGAATCCTGTATACCATCATTCTGTCCCAGGCAGATGGTGACGACATCCGGCTGGTATTTTTTAAAATCCCAGGCAATAGTATTGTTACGCATACTCACCTTATCAAATACCTGCGGCATAATGACATCCATATTACAGCAGCTATGCATCAAGCCGATACCAGACACTGCTGATAAATGATACTGTGCATTCAATACCCTTGCTGTAATGGCCCCATAGCTTAAAAAAGCATTATGCTGATCCTGCCACACTCCTTTCCCGCAGGGAATGGCAGACTGATCGCTTCCTGTGCCACAAGTAATGGAGTTACCGATGAATTCAATTCTTCTTCCAGGCTTTGGGGCAGGCTCTGCTAATTGATCACAGCGAATGCCCACCAGCTCGAGATAGCCAATATTGGCTTCTGTATTTTTACAAATGACAAGAGTATGCTCACCGGGTAATAAATTTTCAGCTACTTTAATAGTGTCCCGTTTTGCTTTGGTTTGAAGACGAACGGCTTTGCCATCTACCACTGCTTCGATATAATTATGGTTCTTCCCCCATAATTCTTCATCATTCAAAATGATCTCACATGATGAACCGGTAAATTTTGCAGTAATATATACTCCCGGTTGCCAGAAGCGTGGAAATTTTGGATCGGTAAAATCAATCCTGCCTGTGTATTGAATATTCGGGTGATCGGCTGCAAAAAAATTAAGCGCCTGGCTGTTGACCTCTGTTACCATTAATGTCATTCCTAAAAAAATGCCGGCCAGGCCCTTATTGTTCATTGTTTATTTATATGTAAATTTTGCTTTTTTGTCCCCTATCATTACTTCAAACTCTCCCGGTTCAGTCACGGTTTTTAATTGCGCATTCACAAATGCAAGGTCATTCTTATCAATGTTAAACGTCACTGTTTTGCTTTCGCCGGCTTTCAGGCTGATCTTGTCAAATGCTCTTAATCTTTTCATACAAGGTGTAATGCTTGCATAGAGGTCCCGGGTATATAATTCGACCGCATGCTTGCCATCCCGGTTCCCGGTATTTTTTACTGTAATGCTTACTGCCAGTTTTGCATCGCCTGACAGCGTCGTGCTGCTAAGCTGAAGACCGCTGTATTCAAAAGTAGTATAGCTCAATCCATGACCGAAGGCATAAAGCGGGTCGTAACCGGAATTGATATTGTCATTGAACACTTCCCTTACTTCTTCCGTCGGTTTCCTGTCATACATCACGATCTCACCCATGCTCCGCGGATAGGTGAATGGTAAACGTCCATCGGGGTTATAATCGCCAAACAATACATCAGCTACCGCTTCGGCGGTTTTCTTTCCGCTCCAGTATGTCATTAATATTCCCTTCGCAGATGGTTCGATGCCGGTGATAAACCGTGGTCTTCCTTCGGTCAAAACCAGTATTACAGGCTTGCCGGTTAATGCTGCTGCAATTGCCAGTTCTTCCTGCTCACGGGGCAATGCCAGTTCACGGGTATTCCCCGGGCTTTCTGCATAAGCATCTTCGCCAATACATAAAATAATGGCGTCAACATTGGCTGCGGCAGCGGTCAGCCTACCTGCGTCATAATTCATCGCATTATCAAATCCTTTGCCTGTTGTCGTTATCACTTTAGCGGCCCCGATCTTATCGGTGATGGCCTGCAAAATCGTTTTACTGTCTGCGGGGTACCATTGTTCTTCTTTTCCCTGCCAGGTATAACTCCAGCAGCCATTCAAAGCGCTGATGCTTTGTGCAGAGGGGCCAGCCACCAATACTTTTGCATTCTTTGACAGCGGTAATACATTATTCTGATTTTTTAATAATGTCATCGCCTCATGGGCTGCATCGAATGCCAGTGACTGATACTCCGGTTTACCGAAATTGCTTTTTGCTGCAGGCTCGGGGTAGGGATTATCAAACAATCCCAATTTATATTTCAAAACCAATATCCTTTTTACGGCATCATCAATACGGCTCATAGGCACTTCTTTATTCTTTACCGCTTCTATCAGCAGATCATAAAATGAAAAATCGGATGGCACCATGCTCATATCAATGCCTGCATTGATTGCCATAGCTACGGCCTGCCGCGGAGAGGCCGCTACATTATGCCTGTCATACAACCGTTTTATATCTTCCCAGTCGGTAACGATCATTCCCTGAAATCCTAATTCTTTCCTCAGCAGATCTGTCAGTAAATATTTGCTGGCATGAACCGGTTCGCCGTTTATCTCACCTGAATTGATCATAATGGTGGAAGAACCCGCTTTGACAGCTTCACGAAAAGAAGGAAGATAATATTCACGCAATTCAATTTCCGGTATATAAGCCGGTGTTCTGTCTTTACCTGTTCTTGGTCCTGAGTAGCCGAGATAGTGTTTCATGCAACTGGCAACGGCAGTCGGATTTTTCAGCCCGTCTTCTTCATACGATTTTATTGCAACGGCTCCTAATGTTTTTGTAATATAAACATCTTCACCATACGTCTCGGGAAACCTTGACCACAATGGCTGGCGGCCGATATCTAATACAGGTGCAAAGTTCCAGCGAACACCGGAAGCTCTTAACTCCATTGCAGTTATTTTTGCCGCAGCTTTTACCAACCCGGGATTTCTTGCTGCAGCCATGCCTATATTCTGCGGGAACAATGTTGAATTGAGTGTATAAGTTTGACCATGCATTCCATCCAAACCATATATCACCGGAATCTTTAATCTTGTGTTTTTTGATTCATCCTGTATCTGCGTGATGATGCTGTTCCATTTATCAACAGTAAATCCATGAGCATTTACATTCAGGATGGAACCAACATGATAATCAGACAAAGCCTTTTTCAAAGCAGCCGGGTCTATATTGCCATCCCTGTCCCCCCAGCCGCCTTTGGCGATCACGGCAAAAGTGACCTGTGTCATTTGACCCACTTTTTCTTCCAGGGTCATTTTCTTTACAAGCGCTTCCGCTTTTTGCTGGTCAGTTTGTGCAGTAACAGTTATGCAATAGCAAAGAACAAAAATGAAAACCAGGTTTTTTTTCATAACAGCCATATTAAATCGTTAGTATTATTTTGTCAGTACTAAAGACAACAAAAATATCCTTTACGTACTAACCGGGTCTGAATATTATTGCTTATCTATCACCAGGCAGATCACTGACTTTGCCGGGACCATTAACCGGATGCCGTTAGCCGTACTGGCAGAGTATGCATTGAGTGTTGTATAATTAGCAGGCCCCCCGGAAGCATACACCGAGCTTTTGCCATTGACAAATACTTTGCGGGAAAACTCCCCGTTATCACTGCCACCGGTCAGTGTGTACCAGTAATAGCGGCTCCCCTTCCTGAAATTCTGCACTTTGATCTCCACGGTTCTGAAATTAGCAGACTTATTGACCAGCGTCACACCTGTTTCACCCGATGTAAAAGAAGATGCATAGGTATCGATCTCTGTTGTACCCGCTATAGAAGAAGTAACGGCCCTGTCACCCAAAAATTTCTGGAAGAAATACATATGGTAAAATGCGGGGCGTGGATTCCATTTTGGTACTGCATCCGGTTCATCCCCGTTATTAAACATACCATGATCGTTCCCGTTATCCCATCCATTGGCAAGATCCCAGCGGGCGGACATGCCATAACTTTTTTTCAATAATTCACCAAGTAATAAAACTGCATGCATCCCATTGACATGCGACACCTGTTGCTTTGAACCTGTCGCAAAAATATTCCATTCATCAAGCGCTACGGGTTTGGCGGTTGCGCCATTTAACTGCCATGTCTGTTTAACAAAGTCCATCATTTTCGGCGTTTCTACCAATGCCGAACTCAGGATATCCGCAGCATTGGAGTTGGTGTTATACGGCGTGAAGTAATTATGCACTACATAAAAATCTGCTTTGCTGTTCACTTCCGGCAACAGGCCTGTATTCCAGTTGCGGCGGGTACTTGTTTCCCATGCCTGTGTTTGTGCTTCCACCATCACCGCCCCGATATAAATTGTTTTACCGATCTCAAGCGCTGCTTTTTTCATCGAGTCGGCAAATACTTTGAAATGCTGTCCGTATAACTGGCCCGATAAAAATTCTGGTTGGCCATCCTGGTTATCGGCGAGTTTTATTCTATAGCCGGCCTCCCAGTCACCAAAATTCTCATTGCCTATCTCCCAGTATTGGGTACGCCCATTATCGTATCTCACCCAGTCAGCAGCCATATGTGCCGCCGCTGCAACAGGATTGGCGCTTTTACCATAGCGGGCATAGCCATAATTAATAGTAATGATCCCTTTATTACCTGTCTGTTGCAGCATGTTATAATAATTGTCAACAGAGAATGTCCAGTTAGCTGAATTTTTTCCATACCAAAAACCGGCTGCTGCACTGACGCCGGCAGCATTTACCAGTTCGGCCGGTGCATCAGCCGGGGGTGTATTCGGCATGGCATTCCAGAAAAAAACATCACTGATGCTACCACCGGGAAACCGGATGATATGCGGATGAAGAGTAGTGATATGATTCATCAGACTGGGCTCTGTCACGATCTGCGTCATCCAGAGGTTACTGTTATTACCAAAAAGTGACCGGGGAACTTTGGTGATAACAGAACTACGGTCAACCGTTACAATAATTGCTGCTGATGAAGGAACCGTTGTATCCGTATATGAAGGTGGAACAAATGTTCTTGGCTGCCAGTCATCGAGAAAGAAACCGATCGTATTGGCCAGGGGCGGATCAATGGCCGGGTTCACTACCACGGTAGTATCCGGAGGTGGGGGTGTGGGATTAGGATTGCCACCGCCCGATTTTTTGCAGGCAGTAAAAAAAAACATTGCTACAAAAATAATTATGCTATAGCTGAGCAAATTTTTCTTTTTCATGATCATTCCTTCTTTTTTATATACTATCACAACCTGCTATTAATTACTTATCAGGGTGATGAAAAACAAGTTTCACATTATTATGGGCTGATAATGATTTTTTTTGAGCCCGTTTCGTTTCCAATACTAAACCGTACTATATAAAATCCTGCTTTGATCTTATTTTCCATTACATTCCATTCGATCAGTTGATGTCCGGGCAATTGCTTCCCATAAAAAATAACAGCCACTTTCCTTCCTGCTAAATCAAAAAGATCAATACTTACTTTTGAAGTTGTCGTAAGATCATACTCCAGGAAAAGCTTAACGTTCTCAACAGGGTTAGGGTATATTTTTAATTGCTTTGCGGAAGTAAGATCAATAACCGGCGTAGCCCCGCCAAATACGGCAGTTATTGCCACATCCCAGGCAATGGATGGTAACGTAATTACCAGGTTGTTTGATACGGTGGTTGCAGTTGCGGTGCCTGTAACCATTCCCGTAGTGCAATCGGTAAACTGCACCATGTAGGAACCATTTCTCATACCGTGTATGATGACTGTTGCGCCGCTTACTGCCGTGGGTACACCGTTATCTTTTACATACTGCCAGTTATATTTTTTATTATGAACCCACCCGGCAGCTTTTGAGGAGTCGGCGCTTTTCAGAATATAGGTGTTTAATGGCGAGCCGATATTGGTAAAAGTATAATTGGCAATATTGATCCAGTCAGTACCAAGGTTATCTGCCTTTATAGTATGTGCGCCAGCTGGTACATTAATTGAATAGGTAGAATTAATGGCTGCATCCTGTGCAAGCACTGAAGTACCGTCAAGATAAATATTTACTTTGGCTGCCGTACCGGTGCTTGAACCGGTAATTACTTTAAACTGGCCAGCAACCGGGTAGGTTACTGTAAATGTTGGCGGACTGCGGAATTGTGTATTGAAAACGTTTCCAAATAAATAGTTGGATAATTGTGCGGCCGAAGGCGTTACAGCCCCCGATGCGTCAATTGTAAATGCCGAAGCGCCGGCTAATGAAAAACCGATACCCGGCGTAAGTGACAGGTCTGCCGTACCTCCACCGGTAACAGCAGATGTGGTCTTTTTATAGTTATCATTTTTTAATGCCAGTGTGGCGATGAATTCACTTAAAGGTTTATAATGCCGATAAAGATTTTGCGGGTCAATATAAGTGTCCCACCACCAGCTCATGCCTGCACCCATTGCTCCGCTGAAAGCGGTGGCCCATGTACTGTTATGAATATAAATTCCATTCGGGTCAATCGTCGAAAGCGATATGCTGCCAGCGTCAATTCCAAACTCACCGTTTAATACGGGCTTGTTGTATTGCGTTACATAATCAGAGCAGCCGGAAGCCAGCGCATTTTCCACATTAGGCGAACCGATATAGTTATGTGTTTGTGTAAAATCAACAGACGGGCTGCTCCATGTATTGGGGTCAAATACGTTATTGGCATAACTGGTAGTAACCAGGTGCTTGTTGACATCAATTGATTTCAGGTAACCTGCCATTTCAATATGCCAGTCTTTAACAGCATTTTTATGGGTGGCAAAATTATCCGTCCAATCCACTTCATTAAACAATTCCCAGCTCATGACGCTTTGTGAATAACCCCATCGTGCAACAATGTAGCGGAGCCTGTTCTTATGCAGGTTTTTGGCAATTGTATTGGAAAAGAAATCCCATGTATTGGCGCAGGGGCCGCCGTTCACAGCATTATAAGGGCTCTCGGGCCAATTAGGATTTACATTAGAAGAAACCATGCCATGATGATTGACGCAAAACATGATATACACCCCTTTGCTTTTACACTCCTCCATCAGCCAATCTGTATAATAGGCGCTGGTTTGTTTGTATCTTTTAAGACCTGTATAACTATCTGTCCCGTTTTTCCATTCAATACCAAATCCCCATACGGCTTGCCATATCCGGATAATGTTAGCTTTATTATCACTCAGCTTTTGCAGCCATGATTTGTAATTGAGATAAATATTATTCTGGTGCCATGCCTGGTTTTGCCCAACAGGTACATACTGTTCCCCATTATCAAAGTTCAGGTAATTGGTTCCATTTTTTCGTACAAAGCCTTTTGCAGTTGAAGCATTGCATTGAAAACTTTGTGCAGCAGCAGTTGCTGTACCAAGTGTATTGGATACCTGCACTGTGTATTGCCAGGCGCCTGTTTCGTTGGGGGTAAAGCGAATTTTAAAACCACCCGGCCCGCTGGCGGCAACAGAACCATTGGTTGTATTCAATGTATAGTCCTGCATGAAGAAACCATCAACAGTATCTTTTCTTCCCCCCGGAGCTGTAAAAATGCCACGAACAGTTATATCATCATAATCATAAGGATTGGTGTAGCCTGCGTTAAAAGAAACATTCAGTTCAAATTTATCCAGCCTGGCAACAGTTGTACTCACAGGGGCCGCTACTATTGCGGAAGGCGCCTGTGCAAACAGCATAGTTGTAAAAAAACATAGCGCAAAGGATAATATGGTGATAGAAAATTTTTTCAACAAAGCTGATTTAAAAGCCAACTGCTTCCTATTTATATTGTTTGATCCGGCGAATAAGTTCCAGGCAGGCCCGGCTATTATGATAAGGGCATTTCCAGAAACCGGCTTTCTCTTTATTCATGGCTGAATAATCTTCGTACACACCCCAGAACCATTCACCATTGCTATTATCTTTTAAATGCTGCTTGACAAACTCCCAGGTATTTGCTGAGTAATGCAGGTACTTTTCATTACCTGTTAACTGGTAAGCGTTAAAAAAGCCAACCATCGCTTCCGCCTGCGGCCAGGAATGTTTTTCTTTTATTAAATGATCTTTTGCAGGTTCATACTCATACCAAAGCCCCCCGTCTTTATCCAGCCCCTCAGCCGCAGCATCCGCCAGTTTTATACTTAAATCTTTGAACCGTTGTATACACTCTTCATCATTAATGATCTCTGCACATTCCAACAGGAGCCAGGCCGCTTCAATATCATGACCATAAGAAACCAATGATGACTTTACCTCCCAGTTCTCATCCATGAATAAATGAAGGTGGGAGGTCTGTTTATCTATTATATATTCTTCAAAAACATCCAGGGTCTGTCTTATTCTTTCTTTTATTCTTTTATCCGGGCAAACTGAAGAAAGATTTGCATAGGCTTCGATGATATGCAAATGTGTATTCATTGTCTTTTTCTCATTATCGTCTTTTTCGCTCAACCGGAGATCATCAATTAGTTTCCACCCCTGGGTGAAAGCTTCCAGGTAACCGTCATTCTTTTTATCAAAGCTGTTATTCTCTATATGCTCAAAAATATCTTTTGCCAGGTGCAGCGCTATCCTTTCTCCTGATGCTTTATAATACTCGGTCAGGCCAAATATGCAAAAAGCGAGACCATATATTTGTTTTCTCGCATCAAGCGGCGCCCCTTTACTATCTACCGACCAGTAAACCCCTCCATACTTCCGGTCAACAAAATGATTCACGATATATTTATATGCTCTTGAAGCCATATCGAGATATTCCTGCTTTTTTTCATACTGGTAAGCAGCTGAGAATGTCCAGAGGATACGACTGTTCAAAACAACTCCTTTCGGAGAAGCAGGATCTGCATTATTATCATTGTCAAGGCTGCCAATAAAACCACCGTTCTTTTCATCAATGGTATACTTTATCCAGTAATCAAGAATGGAAGAAAGTTCAGCAGACAATTCTTCACGGTAAACGGGTAATATATGAACAGCTTCAGTTATCGTCATTTTACTTTGACTTTTTTCTGCCGGGTGAGGATAGAATAGTATGCAGCAAAACATCTGGCTGGTTGTTCTCAATGACCTGGTTGAGTGTTTTCACTGTTTCTGCTGAACTGAACCCATCAGCAGGTGTATTCATAACGTAATCCAACAACTGGTCCAGCGTGGAAGTGGCGACATGTATCCTTGTATCGGATGATGCATAATAAATATACACGCTGCCATCATCGTTTAATATCCAGCCATTGCTGAATACTACGTTGGAAACATCACCGACTCTCTCCTCTCCTTCAGGCGCCAGGAAATAACCGGCAGGTTTATAGGTCACTTTGGAAATGTCATGCAGGTCGGTCATGAACATATAGAGCACATAACGCAAACCGGCAGCCGTATTTCTCACGCCGTGTGCCAGGTGAAGCCAGCCATGTTTTGTTTTGAGCGGTGCAGGGCCCAGGCCATTCTTGGCTTCATACACGGTATGATAGACTTTTGGATCAATAACGGTCTCCTTACTGATAATTGCATGCTCAATGGAATCACTTAATCCAAATCCAATACCGCCTCCGCTGCCTGCATTAATGAATCCATCCTGCGGCCGGGTATAAAAGGCATATTTACCATTTACAAATTCCTGGTGCAGTACCACATTACGTTGCTGCGGTGAAGGAGTAATCAGGTCGCTTAATCTTTCCCATTGTACCATATCTTTTGTCCGGGCAATCCCGCATTGGGCAATAGCCGCTGACTGGTCAGAAGCAGGGGCTTTCGGGTCCCTTCTTTCCGTACAAAACAAACCATATATCCACCCGTCTTCATGCTGCACCAGCCGCATATCGTAGGTATTCGAATCCTTTATTCCTGTTTCCGGCATGCTGACCGGGTAATCCCAGAAACGAAAATTATCAATGCCGTTTTGGCTTTCTGCGATGGCAAAAAAAGATTTTCGATCAGCCGCTTCCACTCTTGCCACCAGGATAAATTTATCGTTCCACTTAATAGCACCCGGGTTCAATACCGCATTGATACCGAAACGCTCCATCAAAAAAGGGTTCGTTTTGGAGTTGAGGTCGTATCTCCAGAATAATGGAGTATGTGCCGCTGTTAAAACAGGATGCTTGTAACGATCGAAAATGCCATTACCATTCTCTGCTTTCTCATTTAGCTGACCCAGCAAGGACTCCTGCTTCTTTTCCATTGCTGTTAACCGGTCAAAAAATTTTCCGCTCATAAAGGCTCCTCTTTTAATTTTCCAATTTATTCCACCACGTTCTTTTCAATATCAAAACGATTACCACGAGAATAATAACTGTTATCAATAAAGGCAGTTTCATCCATAATACGATATACATGGGCAAAATGGTCAGGCAGCATTGTGCTATAATACCCAGCACCACGTTGAACATATCCAGCTTGAATCTTTTGTTCGATTCGAAAGATGGGTTCTCAGCCATTACCATAGCATGCACCGGCTTCCAGAAACCCCATGGGCGTACCGTGCTGTAAAATTTCTTCAGTGTTTCCGCTTCAGTGGCAGGCGCTGTATAAGTACCGATCAGGCAACCTGCGATCGACAAAGCGAACAATACCGGGAAGTAATACAGGAACTCTACTCCTTCAAAGAACCGTGAAAAGACCAATGCCCCTGCAATGCCTGTAAGCATACCATAAAAAAAACCGTTCGCATTAAAACGCCACCAATACCATTTCAACACATTAGCTGCAATGTAACCGCCATACAACCCTGATACGATCCATTGCAAAATGCTGTTGACATCTTTAGCAAAAAAACCAAGTGTTACTCCAATTGCTACTACCACAACCCCGGTCAGATAATTCATCCGCATCACCTTTTTGTTAGAAGCATTTGGGTTTACATATTTCAGGTAGATATCGTTTACTATATAAGCCTGTGCAGCATTCAGCGTTCCGGAAAAAGTCCCCATAAAGGCGCCGAGTAAACCTGTCAGAACCAACCCTAATATTCCAACAGGTAAAAAACTATTAATAGCCCCGGGCAATACTCTTTCAAAGTCAACCCCGCCTGTGCCATTGTTCAGGTTTAGCTGGTTGTAATAGAGCAGCCCGAGAACGGTCAGGCCGATCACCATCGAGTATCTTACCGGCAATAGCACAATGGAAACAAAACCTGTCATCTTTGATGCTTCCTTTGGCGACCTGGTTGATAATATTTTTTGCATATCATAATTTGGTGCGGGCCCTGCCAGCGCAGCAAACACACCTTTGAATAACATCATCATAAAAAACAAACCGAACAAACTATACCCGTCATCAGCTATCTTTTTATTGGCATCGTCAACAATACCTGCCCAGTTGAGATTCAGATCCCAGCCGAAGAACGGATTGCCCCATCCTTCCGGCACCTGCAAGCTTTTCCCGTTCAGGTGTATCATCGCAATCACTGCAATGGCGATACAGCCCACCGTCATGATCGCATACTTGATCAGATCGCCCAAGACAATACTGTGCATACCTCCAAGAATAGAATAAAACATGGCGAACAGTGTAAAGACGATCCCATAGAAATGCGCTACATATTCCGGGGCAATATCAAAAGGGATATACGGCTGTACTAAATTCCATGGAACAAAAATTTCAATGAACTTTCCCAAACCGATAAAACCATAGGCCAAAAAACCAAGACACCCGATCAATGCAAATGCCACTACTATATTGTGAGAACCTTTCACCCCCTTCCCAATCGCTCCAAACCTCGTTGTCAGCCATTCTGCCCCGGTATTTGCATTTGATCTCCGGAGCCACTTTGCCAGGAACATCATATTGAACACCTGGTTGAAAACAGGCCAGAGCCAGGGTATCCAGATACTCTTCATTCCATATACAAAGCATAGCGCCACCATCCACATTGTACCACTGATGTCAAACATATCCGATGCATCACTCATGCCGAGCATATACCAGGGAAGCTTTTTACCTCCCATCAGGTAGCTTTCTTTATTCTGTCTTGCTTTCTTTCTCAATACCCACCCGATGATCACCATCGTGGCCAGGTACAGAACAATTATACTTACGTCTATTAGCTCTAATTTCATTTGGCGGCTTTAAAAACGTTTAAAGTTTAAAGAGTATAAAGTTTCATTTTCCTGCATCTTTCCGGTCTTTTTCAAACATCAACACTTTAAACGTTAAACCTTAGACCTTCCACTTTTAAAAAGAGGTTGCAGGACGAAGAATCATCCCGCAACCATTGTTCTAACGATTGCTGCGTGTAAAACGATTATTGATACAGTTTCTCATTATTTACATCTTTTTGAAAAAGCGTCCGGTCAGACTCATAAAATCTTACAAAATCTGCAGACGCTGAATGTCCTTTATAGGGAACATAATACTCAAACTCACCACCAGGTTTCTGTCCCGCATTGCGCCATCCTAAAACATAGGATATCCTATGAGTTGAAAGAGCTTTCAGAAAAGTCCCGGTCCACCAGTTATTATCTGTAAGATTCCCGCCGAATTCAGTCAATGCCGGAATTTTATTCTTTTCGGTAGCGATATCTTCCAGTGTTGAAAGCATTCTGCCGACATCTGCAATAAATTTTTCATTGGAATCATTCCGCTGGTAGATATCAAAACCGATAACGTCCACCCACTCATCCCCGGGGTATTTCAACAGGTATTCTTCTTTAGAAGAATAGCGATCCGTATTGTATGCATATAAAAGGTGATGCAGATCTTTTTCATCCCTCAGGTAGGACACCGTAAACTTCCAGAGTTTTTTAAACTCATCTGGTGTACAATTTTTTCCACCCCACCAAAACCAGCTTCCGTTCAGCTCATGGTATGGCCGGAAGATAACGGGAATAAATTCACCGCTGTTTCCTTTTAAGCCATTCATAAAAACCACAATTTTATCCAGCCATGTTTTAAAAAGATCATGTTTGCTTCCACCGGGCAAAACAGATGCAACCGTTCCTTGTGCAGGGTCCCATGCAGTTTTACCTGTTAACGGGTTATTCAAATGCCAGCTGATCGTGATCACACCCCCTCTTTCGTATCCCTTTTTAATCAACTGCTGCATCGTTTTAAAAGGTACACTGTCAAGATTAACCGGTCTGTCAATTTCAAGATGGCCCAACTCCCACCCGTATATTGCCGGGTACTCCCCGGTCACATCTTTTATATCACTTCTTCCTGCAGAGCCAGCCGAAGCATCATATTTCCATCCCACTCCATAAGCAAGGTCATCCTGGTGACCGAACATGATGCCTTTGTTCAATAATTTTTTTAAGTTGTTGTAGAGAGCAGTAGTTTCTTTGGTTGCAGCTCTGTCACAAGGAAATTCCTGCGCCGGTAAAGAAAGAGCTAAAAGAAAGAAAAAAAATATGCCTGTCGTTTTTTTCATTCTTAATTTAAAAAAATAGTTTGCTATTACTGCTTTAAAAAAAACCTGGTAGTGGTAAAATTTTACAGCTACCAGGTTAATTGTTTACTATCACCAGGCAATTAGTTAAATCCTACAGCATCTACATAAACAGTGAATGGAATAGCGGCTCCATTGTTCGTATATTCCTTTACAAGGATTTCGGTGATCGTATTAGAAGCAGTCAGCGTAGTTATAGGAATTACATAATCCGTCCATGTTCCTTCTACAACAATAATGGTATAAGCGTCGGCGCCGTTTATTCCTATATTAACCCTTTTACCACCACTGCCCACAGCTCCGTAAATTGAAATCTTAAATGTGGTATAGGCTGATACGTTGACATTGCCTGCACCAAGTTGTACCGGTGCGCCCCATTGACCCGTGTAATCAATCCTGATTGACTTTGATCCGACTCTCACAGGCGCAGTATTATTATAATCGGCAGTGCCTCCCCATCCGCCACCTACCCAACCTCCGGTACCTGTCCAGTTGGAGGTAACTGCATCATCATAGATAGGAAGTGCTATAGTAGGCGGTGGAACGCCACCGTTTATGCCTAAAACATCCGGTGACTGAACAGTATCTGTTGGATTGGATATGCCAAGTGTTATTTTTCCTGCTAATACGCCATTAGGAACTGTTACGACAATTTGAGTAGCGGATTGGCTTACAAATGATGTGACTGCTGCAGGGGCATTCGAAAAAGCAATTGAAGTGACCATATCCAGCCTGGTTCCTGTAACAGTAAGATTTGTTGCCGGGAAAACCGGGTTAGGCGACATTGAAGTAACAGCAGGCAATACTATATCCAGGTCATTGGCAGAAGTAGTTTGTACGCCGGAAGCGGCCTCTAATTTTATTTTACCATCTCTGCTGCCGGCAGGAACTGCTAACACCAATTGAGTGATATTTTGTGTTGAAAATACAGTAACCGGCGCAGCTACTCCTGAGAAAATAACCTTCTTTACGAGGTCAAGATCTGTTCCGGTAATAGTAATATTTGTTCCTAAATTAATTGAACCCGGTAAAAATGTTGTGACAGCGGGCAACACAATATCTAAGTCTGCGCCTGTTATTGTTTGCACTCCCGAAGCAGCTTCCAAAGTTAATTTACCTTTTCTGGCGGTTTCGGGAACTCTCACTACTAATTGCGTTGCTGACTGACTTACAAATGCAGTAACCGGTGTTGAAACCCCTGTGAATATAACTTTCTTTGCAAGGTCAAGATTTGTTCCTGTAATAGTTACATTCGTTAGAGGTTTTACCGGCATTGGTGCCATAGAAGTAACCACGGGCAGAGTTACCTTTAACGTATCGCTTGTCTGCACATCGGCTGAATCCGTTCCGCTGTATCTAAGGACTAATGGGCCGGTTTCCGCGTCATCGGGTATTTTTACCACCAACTGGTTGTATGATTGACTGACAAAAGTCGTAACCAATTTATCCCTGACAAATGTCACTTGGGTTACCCAGTTCAAATACGTACCGTTAATTGTAACATTTTGGCCGGGACGGGCTTGCGCAGTAAGCGAAGTAACTGTAACAAGCACCCCTAAGTTTAGTTGCGTTTTTGTTACTATATCTCCCTGTGGTGTTTTTAATGTTACATAACCTTTTACTGCCGCTTGTGGTACAATCAGCAAGATCAATTCCGATGTCCTTAACTTAAAATCTGCCTGGGCAACCGTCGCAGAATTGCCGGTAAACTCAATAGAAGTGACCTTGTCGAGGTTATTGCCTATAAAACGCAAGGTGTCCCCGTGCTTTGCACCGGTTGGCCCGAAGCTTAATAACTCTATTTTATCGGATGTCCCTTCGCTGTCATCTTTTTCGCATGATACCAGCACAGCTACTGACATCAGCAGGCATATAAAAGGAAGCAGTGTTTTGTTAAATGTATTTATCATTACTTATGATTTATTATACTGTTCGTAATATTTCGTTTATGGAAGAACCTTTGGGACTACCCTTAAATTGTCAAAAGCCATATCCGCTTCCAAAGAACCTGGTCCATGGAACCAAATCTTAACACCATAACCTTGCGGCCGTACTCCCCAATTTGTAACATAATTAGCTACCACTTCATCGAAAGGAATTACGACCGTTTGCCATTTGCCACCGGTATTAAATGGAGCATTCCAATAATAAGGTTCAGTATCCCAGTTAGGATCCGGACCATTAACCTGCCCGATCATGATCTTTATCCTGTTGCCATTGTAAGGTTTAAATGTGTTGATCTCAAACTTCAAATTGTATTTTTCCGGATTCAGAACAGCCTCATCAGGGAGATTATGACTTGTTGCTAAAGCATCTTCTTTACCTCCGATCCATTCCGTCCATGCCCAAGCGCCAATATTTTGTGTGATCCTGGTAAAATTGCCGCTGATTGCTAAAGGATTTGTTCCGCTGACAACGTTGGTTTGTCCCCACCATCCTGTCCAGGGATCGTTGTGGATGAGTAAATTCCTGTTGTCCCTGAACCAGAAATCTGATTCTGTTTCTCCAAAATTGGTAGTTATTGTTATCGGTCCAGGTTGTACACCGGCCGGTATTCTCACCTGGAGTTCCTGGTCATCAATTACAACCAGTTCACCGGTAACTCCGCCTGTAAATTTTACTGTTAATGGTGCATAAAAGTAATTGCCTCTTATGGTCGCTACATCGCCCTGGTTCACATACTCGCTGGTCATGCCGTATATCAATGGCTCACTAATCTGCACCTGGAAATCATATAATAGCTCGTAACCATTTTTAAAAATGATCTTCAGCTTATTAGTAATATCAATCGGAATTTGACTGGGAACAGAAACAAGAAGTGAGGTATTAGTGATATAAGTGGGTGTCAGCCGGGCCGGCTGGTCATTGAACCAGACCTGGACGGCTTCCTTCAAATTATTACCCATGATTGCAATAAGCTGGCCCTGGCCGGCAGCAATCAGCAGTGAATCGGATGATTCCGGTCTTGTTATCCTTACATATTTTATGGAAGGTGTACCTGAGTCTGAATCATCCTTTGTGCAGGAAGTAAACATACCTCCAATTGCTATGAGCGATACCAGTAAGATTTTATTTATTGTTTTCATTTCAATTTCATTTCTTTTTTAAAAATGTTTGATAAAACTTATGGATACTCCACCGGGGGGGCCAGCAGGTTTGGCGCCTGGCTCAACTCGGTATTCGGTATCGGCAGACGGAAGTTCCCTTCATTTGCGTTGATTGTTCTTTCTGAATACCATGATGTTTTTGTAAGTGTCCACTGGGTGGGGTTGGGCATTTGATCCGGCTGAGTAACGAATAAACCCCTGTCCTGTGAATTCAGTATTGAAAAAGCTTTCGAAGGATTCCAGTAGTGAAGGGTCACCATGTCATACCAGGCCATGCCTTCCATAGCAAACTCCTTATATCTTTCGGAAAAAAGATAATCTAATGTTAAAGGCCCGCTACCGTTAACACCTGCGACTTCATAAGGAGGCAGTCCCGCTCTTGTATGTACTTTATTGAAATATTCGATAGCTGTAGCATCGCTGGTAGAATTGCCATTACCTATTGTTGCTTCTACATAAACCAGGTACATTTCAGCCAGTCGCAGCATATAAGTATTATTCGGATAGCGCTGCTGAGAGGCTATTCCGGCCAGGTCTATTGGAGAACCAATTACATATTTTTTAACGGCCAAAAAATTGTTGTCGGCTCCCGTAGCAGGAGCAGGATAGATCAATTTTGTAGTATCACTAACTTTTGTAATCTCGTTGTAAAGAAATCCAGGCAACATAAAAGTAGCCTGTAGGCGTTGGTCTAAAGTTCTGCCTCTTAAGGTACCGTTAGCCTGCAATTGGAAACCATCATAATGTTGCATTAACCACCAGGTAGCGCCTTTATCACCGCCCCAGCCTCCAAATGATATATCGGGGTTATAAGCAAGGTATTCCGGCATGCTGTTATTGGTACCCCATGTACTAGGTCCTGAGTAAACCCATTGCAGTTCGAATAAAGATTCTGCATTATTATCATAAGGATATTTAAACAGGTTGGCATAATTAGATAATAAACTATGGCCGCTCATCGTAATGACCCTTTGTGCATAATACTTAGCGCTATCCAGGAATTGTTGCTTCCTTGTGCCACCAGTGGATTCAACACCTGCTCTTGTCAGGTAAAAACGGGCCAACATTCCTTCGGCTGACCACCTTGTAAGTCTTCCTGCCTGCGGCGGTGTTGTTGGCAAATTCTCAGCCGCTGCACGCATTTCCCGGGTTATAAAACGCCACACACTCGATATGGTATTCCTCCTGATAGTGGTATCAAAAAGATGGTCAAAATTATTTTCAATAACCGGGACATCACCCCAATTCATTACCAAAAACCGGTAGGCCAATGCCCTCATATACCTTGCTTCCGCTATGGCCGTTTTCTTAATTTGGGGAGAAACAGCCGGGCCTCCGTACTTCTCAATATTGTATAAGAAAAGGTTTGATTGTGCTACTACGTTAAAGAATGCCCGCCAGGATGCCCCGTTCTCTCCATTATCGCCGGTAGTATTAAACAAAACGTTGCCCCGGTCATTCCAAGCCGAAAAAGCTGAGCCTCCCCTGAAATCTCCGAGGTTGTACATGGCTTTGTCGTTATAGTCAAACCATACCAGGCTATAAAGTAAACTGGTGCTTGCCATTACCTGCTCGTCAGTTTTGTAAAAGTTAGCATCGACTATTGAGCTTAATGGCGGCTTTTCCAAAAACTCTTTTTTACAGGCAGCCAATGCCACGATTGCGATCAATAAGCCAATTAAATAATTTATCTTCTTCATATTAATAGGTTTAGAAGTTTACATTTAAAGCCGCATTATACATTGGTGATAAAGGATAGCGGCCAAAGTCGATCCCTATCGCCTGGTTTCCCGCACCGGCACCTGTGCCAACATAAGCTCCCACTTCAGGATCATAGCCTTTATATTTTGTCAGGGTAAATACATTCTGGGCCCCGATCGTGATCCTGAATCCCTTTATCACTTTGGTATGTCCTAAATATTTATCAGGCACATTATAGGAAAGTGAGATGTTTTTCAACCTGAGATAAGATCCATCTTCCACAAACCTGTTTGTAGTTTTTCCATAATTATTATCTGAGGAAACAGGGTTATTCGTAATGCGGGGAATACTTGTTCCTGGGTTGGAAAGCACAATATTCCCGCTTCCGTCAGTGGTTAATTTTGCATAGTTCATTGCATCCACCAAAAAATTCCGGCTCAGGTTAACGTTATTGGGATTACTGTTTTGAGCAGCTATGAAATTATAAATATCGTTGCCATAAGATCCTGTAAAGAGAATGCCCAGTTCAAAGCCTTTATAGGAAAATGTATTGGAAAAACCACCCGTGAATTCAGGCCATGGGTTTCCAATATTGGTTTCATCGTTTACATCAATCTTTCCATCACCATTAACATCTTTGTATTTTACATCGCCTACCCATATCCCGTTTTGCGGATCAATTGGCCGTGGGTTGCCATTGTTGTCAACCGGCAATGCACTCCTGGATATCTCATCCACCGACTGGAATAAACCTTCTTCAATATATCCCCTGAACAGCCATGGCTGATAACCTATAGCTGCACGTTGTGTCCAGTTATTCATCCACCAGGAGGTTCTCTGGATAAAAGGATTATCTGAATTCAGTGATTTAACAGTGGTCTGGAAACGGGAGAAATTCAGGTTGGATTCCCACTTAAAGTTCTTTGAACTTACAATATTTGCCAGCAAGGTGACATTCCAACCCTTGGTCTCCAGAGACCCTGTATTTACTAATGGAGCAGCTATTGAACCGGGGCTGCCATTAGTACCCATATACCAGGGCAGATTGGCATTTAATATCAGGTCATCAGTATTTTTTACATAATAATCGAACTCAACGCTGAATTTGTTTTTCCAAAAACCAGCGTTCAGGCCGATATTGTTCGTTTTTGTTTCTTCCCAGCCCAGCTCGGAATTGGCGAATGAGGATGGTAAGAAGCCAGTACCCCAGGGCGTAGCTCCTGTAGCCAATGGAGCGTAAATACCTGAACCTGTTCCCTGGTTACCCGTCAGACCGGTTTCATATCTTAGTTTTAATTCGCTGATAAAAGAAACATCAAAGAACTCTTCCTGGCTTATTCTCCATCCTGCAGAAACAGAAGGGAAGTTTCCCCATCTTTTATCAGAGCCAAAATAGGGCGAACCATCTCTTCTGAAAGTAGCTGTAAGTAAATAACGGTTATCATAATTATAATTAGCTCTCCCCAGGTAAGATTCCATTGACCAGGGATAGGTTCCGCCTCCGTTTGTAGCTGAAATGGGGTTGCCGGCATTTACATCAAATATATCATTGGTAAGAAACCCGGTTCTTCCGGCAGTTAAAGCTTTCCACTCTGACTCCTGGGCCTCATGAATTGCCATGATCGAAAAATTATGTTTGTCGATTTGTTTAGTGTATTCCAGCATCTGGTTCCAGTTCCAATACCAACTTGAATATGTGCCGCTTTGTAAAGAAGCATCCAGGTTATAGTGCCACTGATCAATATTATAAGTTGGTGTATAATAAGTAGAAACGCCATTACCGGTACTTCCATTAAACGAGGTCCTTAATACCAATCCCTTTGCCAGGTTTATCCCCAGGTTCAAACCTCCAAGGAATTGTCTTCTCATATTGTTGTTGGTGATGAGATTAGCAAGCGCTATAGGATTTACGGGTGCATATTGATTAGCGCCGTTTACCGGGTCACTTCCGCCCCATGATCCATCAAGGTTTGTAACCGGTATCTGCGGGGTCAACCTTAATGCGTTTGCTATAAGTGGACTCTGTGCATCACCGTAGTTGGTAGTGGTCAGGGTTTCATTGGTTTGATTATAGTTGAGATTGACACCAAAAGTGGCCCACTCCCTGGGCTTACTATCTAAATTCAGCCTGAAGCCATATCTTTTAAAACCAGAGCCTTCTGCCACACCCTGTTGATTCAAATATTCACCCGAAGCATAATAAGTTGTATTATTACTGCCCCCGCTCAAACCTAATTGGTGTTTGTTCATTGGGGCATTATTGAACAATTCTTCCTGCCAATCAGTTCCGGGGCCTAATATTGAAGGATCTAAAAATTCATCCGGGGTTGTTCCACCTGCAAGCACATGATATTCTTTAACCATTTGCGCATACTGCGGCAAATCCATTA
The DNA here is from genome assembly GCA_036520835.1 of Chitinophagaceae bacterium. Classification (GTDB taxonomy): domain Bacteria; phylum Bacteroidota; class Bacteroidia; order Chitinophagales; family Chitinophagaceae; genus VBAT01. The sequence continues at coordinate 51,244 of DATDIX010000156.1, forward strand.
CATCAAGGTGCTTGGGAGGCGTTTGAAGATTATACTGGTAAATGTAATTTATCTTAGCATCACCTGCTTTTCCCCGTTTTGTTGTTATCAGAATTACTCCATTACTGGCACGGGAACCATAAATAGCAGTTGCAGAAGGCCCTTGCAGGATCTGCATATCCTCAATATCTGCAGGATTTATACCTGCCAACGGATTAGAAGAACTTGAAGAACCAAAAGAAACGTCCTCATTTACCTGCATTTGAACTCCGTCAATTACATATAATGGTTGCGTGCGGCCAAGGGAACTGATACCGCGAATATTTACAGATATACCTCCGCCGGGTTGTCCCGAATTCTGGGTAACATACACACCGGCAGCACGACCCTGAATTGCCTGTTCGATTGTGGTATTCACGGTCTTTTCAATGTCCTTTGATGAAACAGTTGTCTGTGCTGAAGTCAGGTTAGCTTTTCTCGCCTTTCCATACCCAACTACCACTACCTCCCCAAGTTTAGAGTCAGTAGTTCTCAATGTTACAGGGATATTTGACCGGCCATTAATACTGATTTCCTGGTCCTCCATGCCTACATAGGAAACCATTAATGACTTTGCATCGGAAGCAATATCAAATTTGAAAATTCCATCTTTATTTGTGGTTGTTACAGCCGCCCCTCCCTTTTGGCTAACCGTTGCTCCTTCCAAAGGTTTTCCAGCCTCGTCAGAAACAACTCCCGAAACAGACTTCGTTTGGGCTAATGCGATGGTAGTAGTGAAAACAAAAACGCAGATAACGGCCGTTATCCGGTAGAACAATTCATTTCTCATATAGCAAGTTTGTTTTACCAAATTTAGCCCTTTCGAACAACCCCTAACTAATACTATTTTATCAAATCATAATGCTTTATCACGCTGTATATTTGTCTATCCAGTGTATAAACTGACCCTATTTCAGTACTATACAGACATACAGGCATCATATAAAATTTTAACCCCTAATACTATTTTATCAGCTTTTCTATAACTTTAATGTACAATAAGTGTCATGCAAACAAGTATAATGCGGGAGATAACCCCGCTGACCAGCAGCGATTGCTTTACCATATTTACACGTATCAAATCAGAATTTGATTTCCCTTTACATAGCCATGAGGAACTGGAATTGAATCTGATCCTGAATGCCCCGGGAGCAAAAAGAGTGGTAGGCGATCATTTAGCTGAAATTAATGATGCGGAACTGGTATTGGTAGGTTCTAACCTGCCCCATGTATGGCAGACCTATAAGTGTAAAAGCAAAGAGATACGGGAAGTAACTATTCAATTTCATAAAGACCTCTTTGATGAAAAATTCCTTAAGAGGAACCAGTTGAGTTTTATTCGTACGATGCTGGAAAGATC
>DATDIX010000157.1:0-4135 GCA_036520835.1 Chitinophagaceae bacterium
TACATCATTCTCATTATTATCCTGCATACCGCTGCTGATATCATCTTTATTGTTGGTATAGGACAAGCCGGCAATGACCTTCCATCTTTTGCCGAGTGATTCTCTCCAGTTAAGGTTATGATAGTGGTTCGTATTACCCATCCTGAACCTGTCGTTATATCCCAATGAATCTATACTGTTGACAGTAAATGCAAGCTTATTACTGCTTAAATAGCCATAATATTTCAGCATTCCTGTATTGGAAGTTTTGATACGGAAATTTGCATCCGCATTATGGTAAACAGGTACCTGGGAATAATCCTGGTTTTGTTTGATGATGGCAAAGGCCAGTGTAAGATCAGTATAACCATAGTTGACACCCCAGGATGATTTTTTATTTTTTGCCAGGTGCTGGTAACCTCCGCTGACGCTTAAAACACTGACCCCGACATTGGCTGATGATCTGTCCGGCAGATCAATTGATTCTAATATCAACGCAGCAGAGAGCCCCTGGCCGTATAATGCGGAGTAACCTCCTGTGCTGAATACCGTTCCTTTAAAAATAAAGGGGGAAAACCGGCTGAACTGAGCGATGTTGGGCACACTGCTATAAAAGAAATTATTGACCAATGTACCATCAATAAAGGTTTTTGTTTCTGCACCTGTTCCACCACGAACGAATAAACCTTCACTTTCCCCCACCAATTGAGAGCCGGGTAAGGTTTTCAGCGCACCGGTTATATCCCCGTTAGCGCTGGCAGTGGTGACAATATCTATCGGATCAAGAACGGCAACGGATTTTTTCCTGTCACTTGCCTCAAATGTGCCTGCAGATACAATGACGGCGCTCAATTCAGTGACCTCTTCCTTTAATATAATATCTATGGTTACCGGGGTATTTTCCAATTTTATTTTTTGCTCAAATGGTTTGTACCCGACAGAACTGGCCGCCAGCACAAACTCACCTTTTTCTGTTGTTTTGAAAGAATAGCTGCCGGATGAATCAGTGGTGGCACCATCGTATGTATCCTTTAATACAATGTTTACTCCCGGCATCGGCTTTTTCTTATCCGTTACTTTACCGCTGATGGTTACCTGGGCATTTGCAATAGCTGCGACATTTGCCAGTATTGCTAAGAGTAACCCGGTTTTTAAGACTCTCATAAGTTCGTTTTTTCGATTTCTGACACAAACATAAAGTAGTTTATATCATAAACCAAATTTATTTTAAAGAAAAAAGGGGTTCAGAAAACTGAACCCCGGAACTCGTACTTAGTATTTGGAGGAAGAGGAGACTAGTTCTTAATGATCTTTTGCACGGCTGTAGCATCTCCGCAACTGGCCTTCACCAGGTAAAATCCTTTTGCCAGGTCGCTTACTGCTATTGTTTCGGTCTGGCTGGCGCTGCCGGCTTTCAGTGTCTTAACACGCTGGCCGTTTTGAGTGAATATTTCAAGCACCATTGATTTACCCTGCCAGGATGAAGGAACGGTTACACGCAGTTCATTGCTTACAGGGTTAGGGTAAGTTACCATGGTAACGGCTTCGGCCTGTTTACCTACACGGATGACCCTTACATCTGACCACTGTGATTTGCTGTCATTATCTACCGAACGAAGACGGTAATAGATCATGGGCTGCTTCGTATTGGTGATATTATCTGCAAAACTGTAGTTTACATTTTCAGAAGTATTACCAGTAGCAAATACAAGTCCTGCCTCACTGAAATTCTTACCGTCAAAGCTTCTTTCAATTACAAAATGGCTCACATTTATTTCAGATGCTGTTGTCCACTTCAGGTCAACTTTATTTTGGTTTTGACTAAGCACCGCCGTAAAAGAAGTCAGTTTAACAGGCAATGAAGTTATTATCGGTGCGCTATACATAAACTCCCTGAACCAGATAGAATACATGCGGTTAGTAGAACTTGCAGCGCCGGTGGTAGATCCGCCGACACGGAATTTGAACGAGCTTTTATTCTGGTACGTAACAGTCGTCATAATACCTGTTTGATTCGTATCGATACCATTATACTGATTAATAGGAGCCGTAAATGTAGAACCGACTGTTTGCAAAAGACCCGAAACAACCTGGGTCAGGTTATTTACAACCAGCATGGAGTTATTTTCCGTCATATAAGAACTCAGCCCATAGAAAGACATCCATTCTTTCAGCCTGTTATTATCACCATCAATATCAATTGCTGTGGCTTTAAAATTATTGATAGTTGCGGGTGTAGTGGTGTTCTTGTTTACAAAACTGATCTCAAATTCCATCCACCAGTTTGAAGCGCTGCTAACACTGCCATTGCTATAGGAAATTTCGGGCTGAAGCGCCTTAATGAACCCCGTACTGGTAATGTCAATTCGTTCCAGCCTTACCTGTGATGAGGACCGGTCAGTGATTCTTACAAAAGCATCCAGGCTTTCGTTGACAGCAGGGAAAAAGTAGGTTGCATTTATATTCCCTGCCTGGCCTGCATTCAAGTTTCCGTTACTGAAATTAAGGTTAGGGGAGTTTTGATTTCCGTTTCCTTGTGCCAGGGAGATCATGCCTGAAACGGTAAATAATATTACCAGCATCAGGGTTGCAGAGTTTTGTTTTAAGGGTACAAATGTTTTCATGGCTCACGGTTTAAAAGTACAGATTGAATTAACTTACTAGTTTCAGACCCTTGAAATCAATTAAACCGATTTGTTAGTGGAGAGGCAGACCGGGAGCAGTATCCCTTTGAAGTGTGGTTTGTCTCATGATCGGATTACGTTGTTTTCTTAGGGTTTCTTCGAATTCTTACACAAGATATAATACGGTATTTAATGATGCAAGTTTTACGAGGACTTTTTCTATAAAATTTGCGTATTTTCTGCACGTTAATTCCCCTGCTCCTGTGAGTCAACCTATTATAATTATAGTCCTCGTAAGTTTACGAATAGCAGGAAAAATATATTTCTAAAAAAAAGTATATGCAGTAATAAAAGCAGATAATGATGATGCAATTTGGATCAAGATAATTCAGGTAAAATGGGAACATTAATGGAAGATAATTACCCGTTATTAAAATGTATCAGGTAAGCTATAAAATAAAAACGGCTGGCTATGAAGCCAACCGTCTGTATGATATTTATTGAAATGACAATTACTTTTTGTACTGGGGTATTAATGTGTTTGCCAGTTCCACCATTTTCTTTAATCCTTCTTCCGGCAAATTACCTTTTTTAAATTCCGCCATTACTTCCGGCAGTTTGTTATCCATTTCCATTAAGAAATGCTCTTCGAATTCTTTCACTCTTTTTACAGGCACTTCCCTGATCAAACCATTTGTACCAAGATAAATAATAGCCACTTGTTTTTCTACGGCAAAAGGAGAGTATTGAGGTTGCTTTAATATTTCTACGTTACGGGCACCTTTATCCAATACGTTCTTTGTAGCCGCATCAAGATCACCGCCGAATTTAGAGAAGGCTTCCATTTCACGATAAAGCGCCTGGTCCAGTTTCAATGTACCTGCTACTTTCTTCATGGACTTGATCTGTGCATTACCACCCACGCGGCTTACTGATATACCGACGTTGATCGCAGGACGGATACCTGCATTAAATAAGTTGTTCTCCAAAAATATCTGGCCGTCTGTTATAGAGATCACGTTGGTGGGGATATACGCAGAAACGTCACCTGCCTGCGTTTCGATGATCGGCAATGCTGTCAGGGAACCTCCGCCTTTTACGAGGTGCCTGATGCTATCAGGAAGGTCATTCATATTCTTAGCTACCGCATCATTGGCAATAACCTTTGCGGCACGTTCCAGCAAACGGCTGTGCAGGTAGAATACATCCCCGGGGTATGCTTCACGACCGGGAGGGCGGCGAAGTAACAAGGATACTTCACGATAAGCTACTGCCTGCTTTGAAAGGTCATCATAAATGATCAGGGCCGGACGTCCGGTATCGCGGAAAAATTCACCGATGGCTGCACCGGCGAACGGAGCATAGAACTGTAATGGAGCAGGATCAGATGCAGATGCTGCAACGATCACTGTGTAATCCATGGCTCCTGCATCTTGTAATGTTTTCATTACACCCGCGATAGTAGATGCTTTTTGCCCGATCGCAACATATATACAATAAACAGGTTTGCCTGCCGCAAAGAATTCTTTCTG
>DATDIX010000158.1:0-2551 GCA_036520835.1 Chitinophagaceae bacterium
GAATATTATGCCTCCTTCCAAATGCCACTAGCTTTTCAAACAACGCTTTTGTTGGCGGCTGACCGGTCGGCATCTGCGGGTAATTCACGAACATGATTTTTACTTTCTTCAGCTTCTTTTCATCCAGCTTATCAAACTCAGGTTCATAATTATTCCTCTCCTTCAATTTATATTCCACGCATTTGCCACCCGCCAGTTTCACAGCGCTCCTGTAAGTAGGATAACCGGGATTGGGCACCAGCACTTCATCACCTTTATCCAGGTAAGTCATGCAGATATGCATGATGCCTTCTTTACTCCCGATCAATGGCAATATCTCCGTCTCAGGGTTCAGATCAACATAATACCATTTCTTATACCACTCACTTATCGCTTTCCGCAATACAGGCGAACCTTTGTAAGACTGGTAAGCATGAACATTCGGTTTTGCGCTTTCTTCCTGCAATGTCCTGATCACATCCGGGTGTGGCGGCAGGTCAGGGCTACCAATACCAAGATTGATAACTTGCTTGCCCTGCTTATTGAGTTCATCTATCTCTCTCAGCTTTTGTGAGAAATAATACTCGCCGATGCCTTCCAAACGTTTTGCTACTTCCATAATCCTCTTTTATAAACTCCGTAAACCTTTATTTCAGCCGTTAAAGGTTTTATTGATTCTATGACTGTTTCGAACTGGTCCGCTGAATCAAATTCCATATCTGCATGAAAACTGTATTTGAAATCGCTGCCCGGTATCGGGAAACTTTGCAGCTTGCTTAAATTGATCCCGCCTTCAGCAATTGCGGTCAGCACTTTCGCCAAACTTCCTTTTGAATGATCAGTATGAAAATTCACTGATGCCTTATCAGCATTCTCCACCTTTGCAGCCTCCTCTTCTCTTTGCAGCACTAGAAAACGTGTATAATTATTCTTCAGCGTTTGAATATTGGGAGCAATCACATCCAGGTCGTATAATTCTGCGGCGAGTTTACTGGCAATAGCGGCAATATGCTTGCTCTTATGCTGGTGGATATGCTTAGCGCTTAAAGCCGTATCGTCCGTTTCCACCAGTTTCCATTTATGCTTATCGAGAAAATCATAGCACTGCTGCAAAGCCATTGTATGCGAGTGCACTTCTTTTATATCTCCCAGTTTCACCCCGGGATTGACCAAAAGGTTCTGTCGTATCTGTAAGTATATCTCGCCAACGATGGTAAGATTTGATTTCTGTAATAAATTATAGTTAGCCAGGATACTTCCGGCAATAGAATTTTCGATCGCCATCACCCCTCCGTCACTTTCCTTCCTATTAGCAGCGATCTTCACTACTTCCCTGAAAGTATCACAGGGGATCACTTCTACATTCTTACCATAAAACTGCTGAGCAGCCACCTGGTGAAAACTACCTTCATAACCTTGTATGGAAATGCGCCCCCCCCGTCCACTAAAGTGGGAACCAGGAAGACCCTGCTCAGTTATCGAAGTACTTTTTTCAATCATACCATTCATTTTTATTACTCCTCTTCAGAGCCTGTCCCACCAAAGCGAAAGGTCAGGGGCTAAAACGAGAATCCCGGCCGTTTGGCCGGGATTCTTTATGTTGATTTTACTTATCCTTAGTTTGTTTTCAACAAAAGCATTCCCGGCCTCTTTCCAAAAAAGAAGTAATAAAAATAGAAACCGAAATATGTCTTTGTCGTTGTCATGAAACAAATATATGTTTTATTGGTAATAAAATCCAATTGATATGCAAATTATTTTCTGCGGCCGCCACCGGTTTCAGCATCGTTCATCCTGATCTTACGTCCTTTGAAATTCTTTCCGTCGATCGCTTTGATCATTCTCTTGCCTGCTGATGGTTCAATTTCAATCCAGCTCGTCATCTCCTTCATATCAATCCGGCCGAGCACTTCTTTCTTCAGGTCACTCATATCAAGGATGAATTGCAGGAAACTTGCTTTATAAAAACCATCCTTGGTTCCAAGGTTTACAAACAACCGTTGGTAATTGCCATTGCCTCCAAAGCTTCTTCCTTTTGTATCACGGTCGCGGGATGCGGGTCTTTCAGGCCTGTCTGTTCTGCGATCACTTCTCCTGTCATCACTCCGCATATTAAGATCCGCAGCATTTTCATAATATTTAAGAAAGCGGTCGAACTCTAATGCGGCTACTCTTTGCAATATCTCTTCTTTCTCTACTGATGCGAATTTTTCTTTCAATGTCGGCAAATACGCTTCATACTCACCATGGCTGATGTCGGCCTGCAGCATTTTATCTATAAAGTGAAAGAACTGTTTGCGGCAAACATCCTTACCACTTGGCACATCCATTTTATGCACACGGGTATTCACCAGTCTTTCTATCTGCCTGAGACGATACACTTCTTTGGGGGTGACAATAGAAACAGAGATACCGCTTTTACCGGCCCTGCCCGTACGACCGCTCCGGTGCGTATATACTTCTACATCATCCGGTAATTCATAATTAATAACATGGGTAATGCCGGTTACGTCAATACCGCGGGCTGCTACATCTGTAGCAATTAATAACTGGATACTTTTATCGCGGAAAA
>DATDIX010000159.1:0-4030 GCA_036520835.1 Chitinophagaceae bacterium
AAGGAGAGGAATAAAAATGAATGGTATGATTGAAAAAAGTACTTCGATAACTGAGAAGGGTCTTCCTGGCTCTCCCTTTAGGGGGCGGGGGGGGCGCATTTCCATACAAGGTTATGAAGGCAGTTTTCACCAGGTGGCTGCCCAGCAGTTTTATGGCAAAAATGTGGAAGTGATCCCATGCGATACTTTCAGGGAAGTAGTGAGGATCGCTGCCAATAGGAAGGAAAGCGACGGAGGGGTGATGGCGATAGAGAATTCTATTGCCGGAAGTATACTGGCTAACTATAATTTATTACAGAAATCAAATCTTACCATCGTTGGCGAGATCTATTTACAGATACGGCAGAACCTCCTGGTCAATCCCGGAGTGAAACTGGAAGATATAAAAGAAGTGCATTCGCATACCATGGCTTTGCAACAATGCTATGATTTTCTAGATAAACATAAATGGAAACTGGTAGAGACGGATGATACTGCTTTAAGCGCTAAGCATATCCACCAGCATAAGAGCAAGCATATAGCCGCTATTGCCAGTAAACTCGCCGCAGAATTATATGACCTGGATGTGATCGCTCCCAATATTCAAACCCTGAAAAATAATTATACACGTTTTTTAGTTCTGCAAAGAGAAGAGGCGGCTGCAAAAGTGGAAAATGCTGATAAGGCATCAGTGAATTTTCATACTGATCATTCCAAAGGGAGCCTGGCGAAAGTGCTGACCACAATTGCTGAAGGCGGGATCAATTTAAGCAAGTTGCAAAGTTTCCCGATACCGGGCAGCGATTTCAAGTACAGTTTTCACGCAGATATGGAATTTGATTCAGCGGATCAGTTCGAAACAGTAATTGAATCAATAAGACCTTTAACGGCTGAAATAAAAGTTTACGGAGTTTATAAAAGGGGTTTATGGAAGTAGCAAAACGTTTGGAAGGCATCGGCGAGTATTATTTCTCACAAAAGCTGAGAGAGATAGATGAACTGAATAAACAGGGCAAACAAGTCATCAATCTTGGCATTGGTAGTCCTGACCTGCCGCCACACCCGGATGTGATCAGGACATTGCAGGAAGAAAGCGCTAAACCGGATGTTCATGCCTACCAGTCTTACAAAGGTGCGCCCATATTGCGAAAAGCAATAAGTGAGTGGTATAAGAAATGGTATTATGTTGATCTGGATCCTGACACGGAGATATTGCCATTGATAGGAAGTAAAGAAGGGATCATGCATATCTGCATGACTTACCTGGATAAAGGTGACGAAGTGCTGGTGCCCAATCCGGGTTATCCTACCTACAGAAGTGCTGTGAAACTGGCGGGAGGCAAATGCGTGGAATATAAATTGAAGGAGAAGAATAACTATGAACCTGAGTTTGATAAGCTGGATGAAAAAAAGTTGAAGAAAGTAAAACTCATGTTTGTGAATTACCCGCAGATGCCGACAGGTCAGCCGCCAACAAAAGCGTTGTTTGAAAAGTTAGTGGCATTTGGAAGGAGGCATAATATTCTCATTGTTCATGATAATCCCTATTCTTTTATCCTGAATGAACACCCGGAGAGTTTATTATGTATGGAAGGAGCAAAAAATTGTGTGATCGAACTGAACTCATTAAGCAAAAGCCATAATATGGCAGGATGGAGAGTGGGGATGCTTTGCGGTGCCAGAGAAAGAATAGAGGAAGTGTTAAGATTCAAAAGTAATATGGACAGCGGCATGTTTTTGCCTGTACAGCTGGCAGCCGCCAAAGCTTTATCGCTGGGAAAAGAATGGCAGGATGAAGTAAATGCAGTGTACAGGGAACGACGGGAAAAAGTTTTTGAGTTACTGAAGCTGTTGAAATGCAAATTCTCCAAAGAACAGGCGGGATTGTTTGTGTGGGCAAAGATCCCTGCAGGATATAAAGACGGGTATGCATTAAGTGATGAAGTACTGTATAATTCGAGTGTATTCATCACCCCGGGCGGGATATTTGGGAGCGCAGGTGATAAATATGTAAGGGTGAGTTTGTGTGCTACAGTTGAAAAATTTGAAGAAGCGATCAGGAGAATTAAGAAGGCGGAATGATGAATTATGAATGAAAAGCAAAGTTGTCTTTCATAATTCTTAACTCATAATTCATAATTAATACATGAAACGGAAAAAAATAGCCATCGTAGGAGTGGGATTGATCGGGGGTTCATTAGCCATCCAGTTGCATGAAAAGAAAATTTCATCGCGGCTGATCGGGGTGGATATGAATAAGGAGCATGAACAAAAAGCACTGGAACTGGAATTGGTGGACGAAGTGATGGGTCTTGATGATGCTATTGAAGCCTCGGATATAATAGTGCTGGCAATACCGGTTGATAAGTTGGTCGAATTATTGCCGGCGCTGCTGGACAGGATAGATAAACAGATCGTTGTTGATCTGGGCTCTACCAAAGCTCAACTGATCAGCGTTATTAAAAACCATCCCAAAAGAGGGAGATATGTAGCCACGCATCCTATGTGGGGTACTGAGTACAGCGGGCCAGAGGCAGCGGTGCGTGGGGCCTATGAAAATAAGGCCGTGATCATTTGTAATGCAGAGGAAAGTGATGCAGATGCGCTGGAATGGGTAAAACAGATGTATAAAAAGATCGGGATGCACCTCCTGGAAATGGAAGCGAAGGCACACGATTTGCATGCAGCCTACGTCAGCCATATATCCCATATCACTTCGTTTGCCCTTGCCAATACGGTGTTGGAAAAAGAGAAAGAAGAACAGGCCATTTTTGAATTAGCGTCTGCCGGTTTTGAAAGTACGGTAAGGCTTGCTAAAAGTAACCCGGCCATGTGGGTACCGATCTTTATGCAGAATAAGGAAAATGTACTGGATGTATTGAAAGAGCATATTGCACAGCTGACAAGATTTAAAGAAAGCCTGGAAAAGGAGGATAGTGAATATTTGATGAAATTGATTGATAATGCGAATAAGATAAGGCGGATAATAAAGTAGTCTGAACCAGGATGAATAAGATTAAGGAGATGAATGAGAAATAACATTCCATTAGGCACTGTTCAGATAATTGCTCAATAGAGAACCGAATGGCGAAGACTGCCCTTCACTTTGCGCAGGGTAAAACAGCAACAGGCGATGCTATGAAAAACCAAAGTGGATACAAAAAATTAAAATAAATATCTCATAACACCCCTTTAGGGGAATGGGGTTAACTTTACAAATCAATCTAAATATGCAAACTCTGGAACAACCAACAAAAGACACTGTGCAGCAGGCATGGAATAAGCGGCCGCTGATCATCAGCGGGCCCTGCAGTGCAGAAACGGAGGAGCAGGTGCTGGCGACTGCACAACGCCTCGCTGCTACCGGCAAAGTAGATATGCTGCGTGCCGGCATCTGGAAACCACGTACCAAGCCCGGTATGTTTGAAGGTATCGGCGCCAAAGGGTTGCCCTGGTTACAACAGGCAAAAAAACTGACTGGTTTGCCAACAACGGTAGAAGTGGCAACCGGTAAGCAGGTACAGGATGCACTGACTTTTGATGTGGATGTGTTGTGGCTTGGGGCAAGAACAACCGTGAACCCTTTCAGTGTGCAGGAAGTGGCTGATGCATTGAGAGGTGTGGATGTTCCGGTAATGATCAAGAACCCGATCAATCCTGATCTTGAATTGTGGAGCGGTGCGGTAGAACGTGTGGCAAGAGCCGGGGTTAAACAGATAGGGTTGATCCATCGCGGATTTTCTTCTTACGGAAATACAGAATACCGGAATGCACCGATGTGGCATCTCGCCATTGATATGAAACTGAAACACCCCGATATGCTGATGATCAATGATCCTTCGCATATCTGTGGCCGCCGCGATATTTTACTGGAAGTGATGCAGCGTGCCATTGACCTCGACTATGATGGCCTGATGATCGAAAGTCATATTGACCCGGATAAAGCCTGGAGCGATGCGAAACAACAGGTAACCCCTGAGCGGTTGAAAGAAATGCTGGATACCATCATCTGGAGAAAGGAAGATGTGAATTCTGAAGAGTACCATGCGGC
>DATDIX010000160.1:0-9529 GCA_036520835.1 Chitinophagaceae bacterium
TGGGCAAAGCAGGTGGCAAAGAAATTAAAGAGTGGATACATTTTGGGCTGACCTCGCAGGATATCAATAACACGGCTATCCCTTTACTCTGGAAACATGCGATAGAATATGAATACCTGCCTTCGCTGCTGAACCTGAATACAGAGCTAAAATTGCTGGCAAAAGCATGGAAGGACATCCCGATGCTGGCGCATACACATGGTCAGCCGGCCAGTCCCACTACCCTTGGAAAAGAAATAATGGTTTTTACTGAAAGGATACAGAACCAGGTGGAACAATTCATCGGCATTCCCTTCACGGCCAAGTTTGGCGGTGCCACCGGCAACTTCAATGCACACCATGTGGCGTTTCCGAAAACCAACTGGGTGAAAATGGGAAATGATTTTGTAACGCAGCTTGGATTAAGCCGCCAGCAGTTCACCACGCAAATAGAACACTACGATAACCTCGCTGCCCATTTCGATTGTATCAAACGCATCAACAATATACTGATCGATCTCTGCCGGGATATATGGACCTATGTTTCGATGGAATATTTTAAACAGAAAACTAAAAAAGGAGAAGTAGGCTCATCTGCCATGCCGCATAAAGTAAATCCTATTGATTTTGAAAATGCAGAAGGAAATTTTGGCGTTGCCAATGCATTGTTTGAGCACCTTGCTTCTAAATTGCCGATATCACGGCTGCAAAGAGACCTGACCGATTCAACGGTACTAAGAAATATCGGGGTGCCTTTTGCGCATACGGTCGTTGCGATGAAGTCAATTGAAAAAGGATTGGGAAAACTGGTAATAAATAATGATAAGATGTATGAGGACCTGGAAAATAACTGGGCTGTGGTAGCAGAAGCTATCCAAACCATCCTGCGCCGGGAGGACTATCCTCAGCCTTATGAAGCATTAAAGGACCTGACAAGGGGAAATGGCAAAATAGATAAGGATGCCATTCACCGTTTTATTGATATATTAAAAGTTGATAACGAGGTAAAAAAGGAATTGAAAAAGATCACGCCGCATAATTATACAGGGGTGGCGGCTAATTTTGAGCAATAGGAATATTACGATATTGTTGCTCTAAAAATTAATGCTCCCATTGTTTGCCAACTGCATGTCTTGGGCTACCTTCATGCATAAAGCCTTAGCCGCCATGAAGAGGATTCTCTCGGCTCTTTTAATATTCCTGATATTAAATTCTGAAGTGAGCAGTCAATATGCAGACCTAGGCACGGGCAATTTAAAAAACTACATTTGGTGGTTCGATTGGAATGGGTTTACCATTTCAAATGGCGCTTCCAGAACCATCACAACAGCCGATGGATTAACCGCAACTATAACTTTTTCTAATGTTCAGGGACCAGTCTTTACTCCAAAAATAATGAATACATGGTACGGGTCCGTATTGCATTTTTTATACGATTTCAGTAACCCAAATATAAAGCCGGCTTTATCTTCTCCTTATACAACACAAAACTCGCAATTTACCATAACAATATCTGCTACCAGAAATGGTATACCTGCTGCATTTAAATTCATAGCAGCCGATGCTGAAGCAAGCGCTGTTACCGAACTAACAACACTTACCACCAATGGCAGTAACTGGCTCTGTGTTGATTTTTTCAGAAATTCATCACAGACATCAAACCCTTTTGCCGGCTGCAATACCAATACAGCAATTATCAGTGATACGTATGGCGGAGGGTCGTCCGGTAATGGGCAAAATCCGGTCATAGCTACAGACGCTCCGGCATCAGGTTCCTTAACTGTAAACTGCAATTTTAATCGTAGTAATATAGAAGGTGAAATGGCGATCGCTTTTGGTATTTTTTCCCCGGTTGACCGTGGCGATTTACCAGTTGGTTATGGATATGCGCATCATCGGCTGGAATTTACCAATAACAATTCCTGTAGTTACCTGCCGCCTCTTCCAAGTTTAACACAATCTGAAACATTAAAGCTTGGATCTATTGCAGGAGATGCTGATCCAACAGAATCAAATAATGACAATACTATTGGAGCAGATGAAGATGCAGTTAGTTCGTTGCCCTATTATATGAATTCTGGTTCATATAGTCTTGATGTTAACCTTAGGAACAACACTGGTAATAACGCATACCTGACAGGATGGTTTGATTTTAACCGAAACGGGGTTTTTGAGAATAATGAATATGTAACCAATACTATACCGAACAATACAACCACCTCGACCCTTACATGGACCGGATTGCCTGCCACCTTTCCCCCTGGAACTGTAACTGGATGGGCATTCAGGTTGAGACTTTCTTCAAATATTGCTTCAACACAAAACTCTTCTGGCTTTGCGCCTGACGGTGAGGTTGAAGATTATTTCGCGACCTCACTTCAGATATCGACACCCGGTTTCACGGCCCCGGATACAGTTTGTGTAAATACCCCGGTTACTATTACCAATACTTCCACAAATGCTACCACTTCATTCTGGAATTTCTGTACAGGGAATATTAATTCAACCCCCGGCGGTACTAACCTTGGAAATATCGGCGGGCAGTTTCAATTACCGGTATTCATAGATTATGCAGAATACAATGGAAATTATTATGGATTTGTCACGAATAATACACCGGGCAAATTGACCCGTTTGGATTTCGGTAACTCTTTATTAAATACGCCAACCACTGTTAACATCGGAAATGTGGGGGGTGTCATTCCCGACTTTGCTGAAGCTATACAGTTAGTGTTCAATGAAGGAAAATGGTATGCCATCATTATAGGTGGCACTGGCCCAAGTTCAAGGATCGTAAAAATTGATTTTGGTCCTAATCTGACTAATACAAACCCTGTAGGAACGAACTGGGGAAATCTCGGTGGACCCTTTTATCCGAGGGATATTCAGTTGGTCAACGAAAATGGCAACTGGTATGCTTTTACCATTGATGCAGGCAGTGCCCTGATCCGTTATTCGTTTGGCAGTTCTTTCGATAATGTGCCAACGGCTTTCCCTTTTGGTATTGTACACCCGGACATTAACCTCCCTACCGGAATTCATATAATCAATGATAACGGGCAATGGCATGCATTTATCGCCAGCAATGGTTCAAATTCAAGTATAGTTAGATTGGACTTTGGCAATTCAATAGTCAATGCACCCACGGCAGTCGGTCTTGGCAATCCTAATAATGCTGTGCATTCGCCAAGAGACATCTGTATAATGAAATTCTGTAGTGAGGTAGTGGGGTTTGTAGTAAATTCAGTGTCAAATGACATAGTTAGATTGAATTTCAGCAGCCTCACGTCAACACCTACGGCTGTTTCCCTGGGTAATATCGGCAACCTGTCTAATCCCCGTTCCATTTCAAAGTTTTTCAGAGTGGGCGCTGACCTGTATAGTTTTATTCCTAATGAAAGTAATAACACAATAACAAGGATAAATTTTAACGGTTGTAACAATTCCAGTATTCCTAATTATTCCGGCACTACACCCCCGGCCATTGCTTATACTACACCTGGCACTTATAATATTAACCTGACTATTGACGACGGCCTCCCCACCCAGTCAAGTACCTGCAAACAAATCGTGGTACTTGGCAAGCCCGATATTGATTTTACGTACCAGTTGAATGCATGTAACCCTCTTTCTGTACAATTCAATGGAATTGGCTCAGACACCCAAAACCCGCTGTGGTGGTTTGGAGATACCTCAACAAACTCCGGCAACCTGGCGCCTGTTCATATTTATCCTTCGGAAAACAATTATACCGTGAGCTATACTGCCGGCATCGATGCCGCATGCCCGGATACGATTGTAAAAACGATCAGTCTTTCCATTGTTCCGGATAACATTATCCGTACCAGCGATACAACAATATGTTTTGGAACCACCAAACAATTATTGACAATACCTTCCACCAATTTTTGCTGGTCACCGACCACCTATCTGAGTGATCCAAATTCACCGAATCCCGTTACTAACACCCCGGAAAACATCACCTACTATTATACAGCAGAAATAACCGGCAATAATCTTATAGTAAATGGCGATTTTTCACAGGGAAATACCGGATTTACCTCACAATACACCTACAAAACTCCTCCCAATACATCCGAAGGACAATATTTTATCGGTACTAATCCGCTGGCATGGAGCGGCGCATTCCCTAATTGCGGCGATCATACTTCACTTAACGGAAATATGATGATCGTAAATGCCGTGCAAGCCGTCGGTGTGCATGATACGGTGTGGAGGCAGGCAGTAACGGTTCTGCCAAATACGAATTATACATTTTCAACCTGGATGCTGGGTCTCCAGAATAATAATCCGGGAGATGTACAATTTTTTATAAATGACAGCAATATTGGCGGACTGATAAATTCATCCACCCCATCGTCATGCAACTGGGCACAGTTCAATACCACCTGGAATTCCGGTAATAACAGCACGGCTGTTATTACAATTTTAAATAAGCTTAGCATTCCATCATCGGGAAATGATTTTGCATTAGACGATATCTCCTTTACCACCATTTCTGTTATAAAAAGAGATTCTGTAAGAATAACAGTAGATACGCCTTACGTAAAAACGACTGATGATATGACAGTATGTGAAGGCATTCCTGTTCAACTGAACACCACAGGGGCGGTTACTTACTCCTGGGCTCCTCCGACCGGGTTAACCAATGCAGTTATTGGAAATCCCATTGCAACACCTGCCAATACCACGCAATATGTCGTTACAGGCATAAACGCCAACGGATGTGCGGAAGATGACACGGTCACTGTTGCGATCAACGCAAAACCGGTCATTACCATCACACCCGATGATACGATCTGTAAGAATTCTACCGTCCAGCTTTCTGCTACCGGCGGTGGCACCTATGTATGGACACCTGCAACAACATTAAACGATCCGGCTGTTACCAACCCGGTTGCTTCACCGGTTATTAATACCACTTATTACGTTACAGTGACAGGCGCCAATACCTGTACTAATACGGACTCCGTGAAGATCAGCATTCATCCTGATCCCGTGTTTGCGATCAGTCCGCCTGCAACGATCTGCGAAGAAGACGCTGTTCAACTTACCGCTTCGGGAGGAAATACTTATACGTGGCAGGCTGATCCTTCATTGAGCAATACAGCCATTGCCAACCCGGTCGCATCGCCTGTTGTAACCACTAATTACTCCGTTTTTATTACAGAAAACACCTGCAATATCTCCGCTACATTGCAAACCACCGTTACGGTAAACCCTTTACCTGATGTGCAGGCTACCAGCTCGAATGATATTGATTGCAGCAATGATCGCAGCCAGTTGAACGCAACCGGTGCAACAACCTATATATGGACACCCTCTGTATCGTTAAGCAATCCCAATATTGCAAACCCGGTTGCGACTCCCACCGGCAATACCCAGTATATTGTAAATGGAACGGATGCCAACGGCTGTGCCAATTACGACTCAGTCACTGTTAACTTCCTGGCCGTTAATACAGGCGGCTATAATATGCCTAATGCCTTTACACCAAACTATGACGGTTTGAATGATTGTTACGGTATAAAATACTGGGGAGTGATCCAGGAACTTGAGTTCAGCATATACAACCGGTGGGGAGAAAGAATATTTTTCACCAAAGACCCCAATACCTGCTGGGATGGAATATACAAAGGGAAAATGCAGAATATTGGTGTATACGTATATGTAATAAAAGCAAAAACCCTTTGTGGCGACACTTTCAAAAAAGGCTTGTTTACATTGGCCCGTTAGGTTACCTATTTATACAGCATATAAAGATTCAGGGTCTTTCCTTCTTCGGTAATGGACTTGTCGAAAACAAACCCATTCTTCAGCAACACTTTTTGCGAAGGGATGTTTTCCGGGAAAGTGATCGCAGCTATTTCCTCAAGACCGAGTTTACCGAACGCATATTGAACGCCACCCTTTACAGATTCCGATGCATACCCTTTTCCCCAGTTCTCTTTTAGCAAAGCATAACCCAATTGCAACTTATCTGAATTCTCCACCGGTATCACAGCAAATGAACCCACGAACTGATCACCGGTTTTTGAATACATTCCCCATCTTCCCAGTCCCGGTCGTTCAGTATATGCGGCAATGATCTTTTCTAAAAACTCTTTTGATTGCTCCCGCGTTTTTGCAGGACGGATATACCGCATGACCTCTTCATCCCCGTTCAGCCGGAAGAAATGATCAAGATCATCCATCGTGTATGGATGAACAATCAGTCTTTCTGTTTCAAAAACCATCAAACTGTCTCTTTATGTATCTCCGAAGTAAAATGAAACTCGATATCCGGGTTATTGTTTTTTTCTGTATTCAGGAACCACTCACTCTGTGCCAGGTACACCATATGGCCATCCTTATCCTCTGCAATGTTTGCCTGTTTGAACCGGGAGAATTCCAGCAATTTCCCCGCATCTTTACTGGTCAGCCAGCAGGCTTTATAAAATGGTAACGAGTTAAACACTACTGATGCGCCGTATTCATGGAGCAGGCGGTATTGTATCACTTCAAACTGCAGCTCACCTACGCAACCGATGATCTTTTTATTTCCTCCAAACTGCGTGAATAACTGTGCTACCCCTTCATCTGTTAATTGCAATAATCCTTTTTCCAGTTGCTTGGTCTTCATCGGGTCCTTGTTCACCACTTCTTTAAATATCTCAGGGGAAAAGGAAGGAATGCCGGTAAAGTAAAAATCTTCTCCTTCTGTCAATGTATCACCGATCTTGAAATTACCTGTATCAAATAACCCTACCACATCGCCGGCATAGGCATCCTCAATAATACTTTTATCTCTTGCCATAAAAGAATAAGGGTTGCTGAAACGAACATCCTTATCCAAGCGAACATGATGAAAATATTTATTGCGCTCAAATTTTCCCGAACAAACCCGGAAGAAAGCGATCCGGTCGCGGTGCTTGGGATCCAAATTGGCATGAATCTTAAAAACAAAACCGCTCATCTTATCTTCCTCCACATTCACGGGTCTTGCCGTGGTTTCGCGGCTGCGGGGTGTAGGAGCAATTTGGATAAATGTGTCCAGCATTTCCTTTACCCCGAAATTATTGATGGCGCTGCCAAAGAAAACCGGCGCCACTTTACCCGCCAGGTAATCCTGCACTTTCAGTTCACCGTGTACCCCATCCACCAGCTCCACATCCTCTCTTAATTGCGCCGCATCCTTCTCTCCTAATTTTTGATCCAGCACGGCATTATTAAGATCGGCAATAGCAAGACTATCTTCTTCCAATGCTTTGGTATTGGCGGTAAACAATAATAAATTTTTATCATGCAGGTTATATACGCCTTTGAATTCCTTGCCGCTGTTGATGGGCCATGTCATCGGGTGAAGATGGATGGATAATTCCTTTTCTATTTCTTCCAGCAGATCAAAACGGTTCTTACCATCACGGTCCATTTTATTTACAAAAACGATCACCGGTGTATCCCGCATCCGGCATACTTCCATTAATCGCCTTGTTTGCGCTTCGACTCCGTTCACACTGTCTACAACAAGAATAACACTGTCAACGGCCGTCAGTGTCCGGTAGGTATCTTCTGCAAAATCCTTGTGCCCGGGAGTATCCAGCAGGTTGATGAGAATATTATTGTATTCAAAACTCATCACCGAGGTAGCCACGGAGATACCTCTTTGCCTTTCGATCTCCATAAAGTCGGAGGTAGCATGTTTCTTGATCTTATTGCTCTTCACTGCACCGGCCACCTGTATAGCGCCGCCAAAGAGCAGGAACTTTTCCGTGAGTGTGGTCTTGCCTGCATCCGGGTGAGAGATGATCGCAAATGTCTTCCGCCTTGCTATTTCGTTGTGATACTTCATTACTTGTTACTGGTTACTTGTTGCTGGTATTTTCGAGGCGCAAAGGTAAGGTTTGTAAGGCATTTTATATATCCGGATGCAGTACTATTATCAGTCCCTGTAGCTGTCAGGATTTTAGGCATTAGTTCTTAACTTCACTATAAAATTTCTTGACTATCCCAGTTAAAAAATCTAGAGCTAAACCCTTTATAAAATATCATACAGATGGCAGCATCTGGGCCAAAGGGAAAATGAAGGATGATCAACCTGATGGTTACTGGGAATGGTTCCGCAAAGATGGAGTGATCATGCGTTCAGGTTATTTTGAAAAAGGCAAACAGGTGGGTGAGTGGACCACGTATGACAAGAAAGGCAAAGTGTATAAGGTGACAAAAATGAAATCATAATAAGCTTTCCAAAACAGCATCTTCTACCACCAAACCAATCAGCCATGCGTTTCTTCTTATCAAATTTTAAATGGGTCATGCTCATTTCCGGGCTGCTGACCTGTACCATGTTTCTTGCCTTGTTTTCACCACAAGATTCACTCAAATCAAATTTCGGCGAAACACTGGAAGGACCCGTCGCCGGGATCGTTGTTCGTAACTGGGGAGCTTTGATCGGCCTGGTGGGCATCATGCTGATCTATGGCGCTTTTAATATGCCGGTAAGAAAATTCACCCTGGTCATTGCAGGTACCAGCAAGATCATTTTCATCAGCCTCGTGCTATCTTCAGGCGTATCATATTTTGGGCTTGGTGCCGGCACCGCCGTCATTGCAGATTCGGTCATGGTTGTTTTGTATGCCCTTTATCTTATGCTCTCGGGGTCATCCAAACCCACGACCAGGTAATCACTGCCTCCAATAATATAATACTACCGGTCATCAGTAACCTGTGGACTTATTGCTGATGGATTCCGTAAATTAATAGCAGTAATTTTTAAACCCAGCCTGATATGAACAACATACCATTCGAACGTCGTCGGTTTATTAAAAGTTCTGCCTTTGGTTTGATCGGTATCACTGCATTTGGTTATTCATCTGCACAGGATACTTTCAATAAAACATTCAGCCCCGGTACCAGTGAACCGCTTTTTTACAGGTACCCAAGCATGAATGATAATATGGTAAGCGGTATAGTCGGTGCTTCGCATGGGAATTTTGATAAAGTGAAAGAATTGGTGACCAAACGACCCGAACTCGCCGGCGCTTCCTGGGACTGGGGCTTTGGTGATTGGGAAACTGCAATTGGCGCTGCTTCTCATGTAGGGCGTCGCGATATTGCTGAGTTCTTAATTAGCCATGGGGCAAGACCGGATATATTTACGTATACCATGATGGGTATGCTTAAAAGTGTTCAGGAGATCATTGAAACTGTTCCGGGTATTCAAAGTCATACCGGTCCGCATGGTATCACGCTGCTGCAGCATGCAAAGAACAGGCTTGAGAATAAAACTATTTCTGAGACAGACAGGACCAATGTAAATAAAGTGATCAGTTACCTCGAAGGTTTGGGCAATGCAGATATGAAGCCAAAGAACCTTGATGTCACAGAAGAAGAAAAGAAAAAATATTTAGGCGAATATCGTTTTGGTGATGGTGAAAGCGAGGTATTCGTGGCGGACCTGCACCGATTGGGTTTTTTGCAGGTAGGCCGCAAAGGATCATCTCCCCGGAAGCTTAATAAAGTGGATGATAATACTTTTTCCCCGGCGGGT
>DATDIX010000161.1:0-18151 GCA_036520835.1 Chitinophagaceae bacterium
CCGATTTCTATAATGCCCGTAAAAAATAATATCTTTTCATTTACGTATATGAAAAAACACTTTCTGTCTTTTATCGCACTATTTCTTTCAGTACTGGCAGCAGCGCAGGACCTGCACGTAATGACCTTCAACATCCGCCTCAATATTTCATCGGACAGTTTGAATGCATGGCCTTACCGGAAAGATAAAGTGGCTTCGCAAATTCTTTTTCACGAAGTTCATTTGCTCGGCCTACAGGAAGCCCTGCACGACCAGATGATGGATCTCAAAGAAAGATTACCGAAGTTCCGGTATGTTGGCGGTGGCCGTGATGACGGGAAAGAGAAAGGAGAATACTCGGCTATCTTTTATGATACTACAAGATTACAATTGCTGCAAACAAAAATGTTCTGGCTTTCCGAAACACCCGAAGAGCCCGGCAGCAAGAGCTGGGATGCTGCCATTACAAGAATGGTAACATGGGCCAGGTTCAGGGACAGGAAAACAAAAAAGATATTCTATGCATTCAATACGCATTTTGATCATATTGGTAAAGTGGCGAGAAGGGAAAGCGCTAAGATCGTGTTGAATAAGGTAAAGGAGATTGCCGGCACTATCCCGGTCATATTCACAGGTGATTTTAATGCTGAGCCTGCTGATGAGCCGATCAGGGTGATCGTGGATAAAAATGACCCGCTTCACCTCGTTGATACAAAAGAAATTTCCCGGGAGCCGCATTACGGGCCAACAGGAACCTTCAATGCATTTAAATCAAAAGAAAGAAATGACCAGCCGATCGATTATATTTTTATAAAAGGGAAATGGAAAGTGCTGACGCATGCTACTATTTCGCAAACATGGGAGGGCCGGTTCGCTTCTGATCATTTTGCGGTACTGGCCACTTTGATATTGTAAATAAACCCCGGAAATTATTTAGGGAATCAAAAACAGGGTTCAATGACTCATTGACTTACTGACTCCCTGTCTTTTTCACAAACCTTACCATAGCGCTGCTTCCTTCCGTGCTTTCCAGCCTTGCTTCATATCTTTTATCGCCTACCATGGCCACCATATAAGAAGTATTGGGTGGGATGGAACCCAGGTTTTCTGCTACCATGATCAATTCATTGGCTGTGTTTAATTCCGTTACGGCCAGTTTGATAGTATAGGCGCTTCCGGTGAGCCGTATATGACCGAAGATGAGTTTATCGTTCAGGAAAAGGGAAATAGAATCACCGTCTATTTCTGCATTATCATAAAAACGTAATTCTATTGAATCGCCGGTGACCGGGATCTCTGTGATCAATACTTTTTTGCGGCTGATAAATTTTTCTTCTATTGTCAACGGCTTTTCCGGCTCTGCAATTTTTACAATCGGCTTTGGTTCTTCCCTGGGTGGTTCGTTTTTGGGTGCCGGTTTTTCAATGACTACCTGCGCCACCGGTGCCTGCTCCTGTACCGTTCCCGTTTCTGTTTCTTGTTGAAAAGGAACAGTACGCAAAGAAGCGATGCTATCAATAATATAAGGATCATTTCCGCCGGTAAGGTAATTATCTATTACAAAATCCCACTCATCTGCAAAACTGCCATCATTTATTTTATCCAGGTGAACATCGCCTTTCAGGTCCTCTTCATATACTTTTCCTGATTTTCCATCCAGCATCATTTTGCCGCCGCCGGGGCAATTAAAATCGGCCCGCGATAATAAAGGCATTTTCCCGGGTGTTGAAACACTGTATTTGCCAGATCTTTCTTCCAGTAACTGGTCGTCCCACCATACAGCTTCATTAGTAGTGGCGTCAAAATATCCTTTGATACTATAGCGGCGATAATTATTGGGTGATTCATAATAATAAGAGGTGCCTGTAAGGCTATCTCCGTTCTGAATGATCTTTACTTCGGCTTTTTGCCGGTTGATCTTTCCTTTCCAAACGCCTGTGATCATCTGGCCGAAAGAAGCCGCAGGCGTAAGAATACCTATTAGCAGGGCGCCGGTAAGGATTATCGTTTTCAAATGGTTGATTTTTAATAGCTAAACTTAAAATGTCCGTTAACTAAAACGAAAAGGCAGACCCGATAGTATTTACAGGTCCGGCAAATACAGGATCGCTGTATTTTTTACGATAAAACATACAGTGGTTTTAACCTAACAATACTTTGATGCTTAAAATGATAGGCCAAAAGAAAATTGAATGGAAAAGTTGGGGCAAGCAAAAAAATAGATACCTTCCATCACTAAAGTCCTTTGGACGGGACTACCAAAACATTTACTATTTTAATAAATAACTCTGCTTATGAGAAAGATCTACGCAGCTCTTCTTTCCTTATCCCTGTTTTTGACGATTAACACAAAGCTGAATGCACAAGCCGTCGGGACCTATGTATTCTCCCCTTCGACAAGTACCTATACTCCTTTGGCCGGCGCAACAACCAGTACAGCTACCGGTGATGATGGTACCCAAAATGTAGCGATAGGGTTCAATTTTGTTTTCGGTGGTGTTACCTATACGAATGCAGTGATCTCCACAAACGGCGCTATAAAACTGGCTCCGGACGGAACAACAACTTTTGCAACAAGCTGGGTAAATAATTTAAGCAATACCTATAATGCGGCTATAGTGGGGGCAGCCTGGGATGATAACAATGCCACTGGCGGAAGTGTTGTGTACCTGACCACAGGTACAGCTCCGAACAGAACTTTTTCCGTTGAATGGATAAACAACCACATGGGTGGCGTGGGAAGCACAACTACCCCGACCGCTACTTTTCAACTTACATTATCAGAAGGTTCTAATTCTATCAGGTTCGTTTATGGCACAATAAATCCGTTAACTCTTTCCAGTATTGGTATCGGGTTAAATGACCTGGTGTCTTTCTTAAGCGTTACTCCCGGCACTCCGGCCACTGCTTCTTCTGCCACTGCGAATAATAATATTACTTCTGCAGCTAACCTTGCAAGCGGTACTACGTATACATTTCTTCCTCCTCCTCCCTGCGTAGCACCTCCCGGAGGCGGAACTACAACTGGCCCTGCCGGTACAATTTGCGCAGGTCTTCCTTTTACACTTACTGTAACCGGTTCAAGTTTTGGAACAGGCCTCACCTATCAATGGGAATTTTCAACTGACGGTGGCTCCACCTGGAACCCGGTTCCGACAGGGGGTACTGGTACAGCATATACCGGGGCCATAACAGTAAATACACAATTCAGGAGAAAAATAACCTGTACCGGTGTGGATGCTTATTCAACAGCTTTGCTGGTATCTGTATCGCCGCCCATTGCCATACCATTTACTGAAACTTTTGCGGCTTATGCAACTACTTTCCCGCCTACTTGCTGGACCAGGAATAGTACCACCGCAGTAATTGGTGCCGCACAAAGCGCCTTTGGCGTTGGAACCGGCTCAGCTAAGATCGATTTCTATAACACGTTCTCAGGTAATCTTGATCTTGCCACGGCCGCTTTTGCACCGGTGCCGGCCAATCACTGGCTTACGTTTAATCATGCGTATGCAACTTTTTCAGGAGAAGTTGATCAGCTTCAAATTCTTTATTCAACTGATGGCGGGACCACTTATACTCTCCTCGTTACTTATGCCGGCGGCGCAGCAGGACCATTAAATACAGGCGGAACAACTACTGCTGTATTTGCACCAACTGCTGCCCAATGGGCAAGTAAAAATGTCACATTGCCTGTGGGAACGAATAAACTTTTATTCAGGGGAGTTGCGGCGTTCGGTAATAATCTTTTCCTTGATAATATAACGGTAGAACCTATTCCGCCTTGTCTGCCGCCAACCGGTTTGACAACAACGGCGATGAGTCCCACTACGGCTACACTTAGCTGGACAGCGTCAACCTCCAACCCTTCGAACGGGTATCAATGGGAAGTACGTACTTCCGGTGCTGCAGGCAGCGGTGCTACAGGTCTTGCAGCCAGTGGTGTTACCGCAGCCGGTGTTACTACAGCCAATGTAACAACACTTACAGCCAATACTACATACAGCTATTATGTACGCAGCGATTGCGGCGGTGCTGTATTCAGTGCATGGACAGGTGCGTTTGTATTTACCACTCCATGTAACCCAATTGCTATACCATTTACTGAAACTTTTGCTACTTACGCAACCACATTCCCGCCAACCTGCTGGACAAGAAATAATACTACATTCCTGACGGGTAATGCGGCCAATGCTTATGTTGCAGGGACCGGCTCAGCCAAATTTGATTTTTATAATGCAAGTTCCGGTACTAACCTTGACCTGGTCTCGCCGTTATTTACAGCGGTACCAGCCGGTCATCGGGTAGTATTTGACCATGCGTATGCAACTTTTGCCGGTGAAAATGACCAGCTTCAAATTTCCTATTCAACAGATGGCGGAGCCACCTATACCAGCCTGATCACTTATAACGGAGGTACTGGTGGTCCGTTAAATACAGCCGGCGCTGTTCTTCCGGCATTTACACCCAGCGTTACCCAATGGGCGGAAAAGGCAGTGGATCTGCCAGTAGGTACCAACAGGCTTCGTTTCAGGGGTGTTTCTGCATTTGGAAATAACCTGTATCTGGATAACATTAAGGTGGAGCTTACGCCTTCCTGTTTGCCAGTTGTAGGTGCGGTTACCGCTCTTTCAACTACGCCTACTTCTGTTATCATATCCTTTACACCGCCAGCGAGTGGACCCACAGTCGGATATATTGTTGAATACGGGCCTCCCGCATTTACACCTGGTACTGACAATACACCAGGCGCTGGAGGTACCTTAGTTCTGGGTCCTGGTTCCCCTATTACCGTACCAGGTCTTACGCCTAGTACAACTTATGATTTCTATGTAAGACGTATTTGTATTGCTGGCGTGGATTTCAGTACTAATAAAAAAGTGACGGCCACTACATTGTGTCCTGCTACCAATATTCCTTATGTGCAGAATTTTGAAACCTCAGTTCCGCTTGTTGGCTTCCCGACATGTACAAGTATGGAAGATGTGAATGGTAACAGCGGGCCCACACCGAATGGTGGCGGCGGTCGCTGGATCACTAATAATATCGCCCAAACATATGTTTCGCCAACAAGAAGTTTGTGGTATATCTATGACCTGGGCAATCCTGCCCGCGGTGGCGATGATTGGTTCTATTTGCAGGGACTAAACCTGACAGCCGGTGTGACCTATCGTGTAAAAGCTTACTACAAAGGTTCTGATGCGCCAACCTGGTTTGAGAAGTTTGAGATCAAATACGGAAATGCAGCACATTCCAGTGCAATGACCAACCTGATCTATTCAAACCCGGGTACTACAACAGCTGTCGCCAATCCTTTTGATTCACTGATCGCAGACTTTACACCTTCGGCTACCGGTGTTTATTATATAGGTTTCCATAATATCTCTGATCCTGACCAGGCATTCCTGTTCATTGATGATATCAGTGTAAGAATTGCGCCGGTAGCAGATGTAGGTATCTCAGGCATCACATTACCATCACTGAATTGCCCCACCAGCGGAGTATTTGTCCAGGCAAGGATCAGGAACTATAATACCGTAGTGCATAATTTTGCTACTTATCCTGTTACGGTTACCGCGAATATTACAGGAGCAGGAACCGGTACATTAACTACTACTATCAACGCCGGTACACTGGCTGCCGGTGCTGAAATGCAGGTCTATCTCAACCCGGCATATAACTTCACAGCAGGAGGTATTTATACCATCACTACTGCTACCAGTTCGGCATTTGATTCTGAGCCTGGAAATGATGCAAATATTACGACTGTTAATGTCAACCCGAATCCTCCTGCACCCGTGATCACACCTGCAGTTGCGCAATTATGTGTGGGTGGGCAGGTGCAGCTGAACACACAGTTTACCAATCCGCCGCCACCAGCAGTTACATTACCTGCTGTATCCTCCGGCGCCATCACCGTGAACGTTCCGGATGGCAACGCAGTGGGAGCTACACATACCTTAAGTGTAAGTGGTGTTCCGGCAGGTGCTACCCTTACAGGAATAAGTGTGACGATCAACCTTACTCATACATGGGTAAGTGACATGGTCGTTAACCTGAGAGGGCCAAATAATAATGTGTTGAACTTATTCAATGCAAGAGGTGGTTCGGGTGATAATATGACCAATATGGTGATCAGTTCAGCCTCTACAACCTCGCTGGCTACCGCATTGCCGCCATTTACGGGCACATTTGCTGCAGATGCGGTAAATGGAGTAGGGCCTACAGGCAATGTATCCAATGTGACCTCTTTCGCAGGTTTATATTCTATAGGTAATGGTAACTGGACGCTGGCAATGCGTGACCTGGTGGGCTTAGACGTCGGCATTTTAACATCCTGGAGTATTACGCTTACTTACCAGATGCTGAATCCTGTTGTTACCTGGACACCGGTTGCCGGATTATTTACCAATGCTACTGCTACTACCGCTTATACAGCCGGAACAGATCTATATTCTGTATACGCCAAGCCGGCTGCAACCACAACGTATACTGCCACAGCTACCACTCTTGCCGGTTGTACTGCTACGGGAACGGCTACTGTTACAGTGAACCCTCTTCCTTCTATCACGATAGGAAGTATTCCTGATACAGTTTGTATCAGCGATCCGGTGATAGCATTACCGGCTACCCCTGTTGGTGGAAACTGGACAGGTATTGGAGTATCAGGCAATACCTTTATACCTCCGGCTACAGCTATAGGTACATATACACTTACCTATTCTTACACAAGCGAGTTTGGTTGTGTCAATACAGCTACAAAACGCATCGCGGTGAAAGATTGCCCCGAAAGGATCATCAGG
This sequence comes from Chitinophagaceae bacterium, assembly GCA_036520835.1. Classification (GTDB taxonomy): domain Bacteria; phylum Bacteroidota; class Bacteroidia; order Chitinophagales; family Chitinophagaceae; genus VBAT01. The sequence continues at coordinate 6,783 of DATDIX010000161.1, forward strand.
CTGAGTGATAATGCAGTCATATTGTTCCCGAATCCAAACAATGGATTGTTCAACATCAGGATCAACAGTGTATTGTATAACTACCTTGGCATGAAAGTATATTCAAGCAATGGTACGCTGGTAAGAACACAGCAATTGGGTGGACTGACCTGGGGCCGTGTGATACCGATCGACCTGACCAATCTCCCGGGTGGAGTTTATATGGTTCATTTCTATTATGACGACGGCATAAGATCATCCGATAAGACCTTTAAAGTTGTTATTGGTCTTCCCTGATAACTGATCATCTTAATGAATAATTTGATATACCGTCCCGTTTAATACGGGGCGGTATTTTTTTAGTACAATTAATAGTTAACTTCAGAAGTGATGAATGAACTGGTATTGATACTTAAAATGCATTCCGCAGGATTTGAAAGGATTGTGCCGTTTGATCCTGCAAAGGATAAATTATTGTTACTTGATTTTACTGCAAACAATCATGAACTGGCAGAGGAAACGCTGAACGATATAAGATCATTTTCAGCATATATAAATGACAAGCTCAATAAAAAGGATGCACGATATGGCATTGGCGGCTATGCAGAACACCGCACTGTTTACAGCAGGAGCAGGATTTTTGACGGAGAGGAGGCTGGAGAAGAACCAAGACGACTTCATCTTGGCGCTGATATCTGGGGTAAACCTCATACAGCAGTCATTGCCCCTTTGAATGGCATCGTCCATAGTTTTGCGTTTAATAACAACCCGGGTGATTATGGAGCCACGATCATCCTTTCCCACCAGTTGCAAGGTGTTAGTTTTTACACATTGTACGGCCATTTAAGCCTGAACTCAATCAAGAATATACAGGAAGGCGACAGCATTTTGAAGGGAGATATTTTCGCAGAATTCGGTATTCCCGTTGAGAATGGTCAATGGCCCCCGCATCTTCATTTCCAGGTGATCAGCGATTTGGAGGGATGGAGTGGTGATTACCCCGGGGTGTGTAAGTATTCGGAAAGAGAAAAATATTTGACGAATTGCCCGGACCCCGATATTATCCTTCAACTCAGCAGGTACCTGTAATATAAGCCATTATTATTTTACTAATATATATCTCAGGATGCATTGTAAACAGCAGTAAATGTTTTTACAAAGTCTTCCAGTTTCACTTTTCCTAAGGCTGCGGGATGATTCTTCCAATAGTCCTCCTGCATCACCCCGGTATGTATCGCATGTCCCATCTCTGTGTAATTCCTGGCAATCTCTTCCGGAAGACCAGCTTGTTTCATTCCTCCAAAAGCCTGGTCATCGGTAAATAAAACCCAGGGAAGCTGGGGCTTTCCGATGGAGTCTCCTATCATCTTCGCAATTTCATCTGTAGACCTCTCATCACTGGCTATATAACGAACAGAATGACCTGTGAACTTATGTTGCAATAATTCTTCCGTCGCCGCTGCCACGATATCACTTGTGTCTGTTAGTACAAGTTTGAAATTGTCACCGCCAAAATTGCTTCCGATGATATTCATATTTTTTGCAAGCCCAACATTTGCCAGCAAGTTGGCAAAGAAATACGAAGGGCGAAGATGTTTTATATTGACATCTTTCAATTCATTCAGGGCTGCTTCCACTTTGTATAACCCGCTTACAGGCCCGCAACCATCCGCTAAATGGGCGCCGATACTGCTTAGGTTAACAATGTATTTTACGCTGCTTCCCCTGATAGCATCCCTGTAATTCTTTCCAATTTGGCCGATATGATCCTTCCAGTTGCCGGCAATATCATATTTAGGCGGCACCATTGTATAAACAGCATCTGCATCAAAAAACACTTTCTTCAGAAAGCCGGTATCTTCTACTGACCCAATTGCGGCAGTTGCGCCTTTTTCCGTTAAGGATACCAGGTTCTCAGCATTTCGGCCAATCACAATTACCTGGTGTCCTGCAGCCAGTAATTTTTCTGCTAATGGCCGGGTGATATTACCTGCGCCACCTGTGACTACATATTTCATACTCGTTTATTTTGTGATTAATCATTTAGTTTTACAAAAATTACGACAAAAAGTTCATGAGCAACCCGAATTTAAATAACGATAAAACCAACCTGAGTGCCGCCGATGCAGCGTTTGAGAATAATATCCGTCCTGCGCAGATAAGTGATTTTGCCGGGCAGGAGCAGATCATCGAAAATCTTCGCATATTTATCAAAGCGGCAAAGATCCGGGGCGAAGCATTGGATCATGTTTTGTTTCATGGTCCCCCGGGATTGGGCAAAACAACTTTGTCAAGGATCGTAGCGAATGAACTGAATGTAAATATCAAAGAAACATCAGGCCCGGTGATTGAAAAACCCGGCGATCTTGCCGGCCTGCTGACCAATCTTGAGCCGAATGATGTTTTATTTATTGATGAGATACACCGTCTTAGTACTGTAGTGGAAGAATACCTGTATGCTGCCATGGAAGATTACCGGATCGACATCATGGTTGACAGCGGCCCCAATGCAAGAAGCATACAGATCAACCTGAACCCGTTTACATTGATCGGCGCTACTACAAGAAGTGGTTTACTTACGGCACCTTTACTTTCAAGGTTTGCCATCAAATCACGCCTGGAATATTATTCATCGGCTACATTGAACCGGATCATTCAGCGGGCCTCTTCTATACTCGGCACCAAAATTTCCAAAGATGCGATCGGGGAAATAGGAAGAAGAAGCCGCGGCACGCCACGTATCGCCAATGGCTTGTTAAGAAGAGTAAGAGATTTTGCACAGGTATTAAATGACGGGGAAATTGACCTTGGTATTACCCAGCACGCATTGAAAGCGTTGAACGTAGATGAGTATGGATTGGATGATATGGATAACAAAATACTCCTGACCATTATTGAAAAATTCAAAGGCGGGCCGGTGGGCATTACCACTATTGCTACCGCCGTTGGTGAAGAAGCCGGTACGCTGGAAGAAGTGTATGAGCCGTTCCTGATCCAAGAAGGATTTATTCAGCGTACGCCAAGAGGGAGAGAAGTGACAGCAAAAGCATACCAGCACCTGGGAAAAATTAATCCGTCTTCAGGAGGACCAGGAACTTTGTTTTCATAAAAAATGGGATCAAGATATTTACTCTTAATCCCATTAATCTTATAAAGATTAGTTCAGACTTATTCCTGCACCACCAGCCGGAAACCATTGCCATGAATATTCACGATCTCTAACTTCGGATCGTCTTTCAGATATTTTCTCAGTTTGGCAATATACACATCCATACTGCGGCCATTAAAATAGGTATCGCTGCCCCAGATCTTTTTCAATGCCTGTTCTCTTGGCAGCAGGTCATTCAGGTGCTCAGCCAGCATCTTCAATAACTCATTCTCCTTGGGAGATAAGGTTTGTGTCATCCCTTTATGTATCAGCTGGCGCAGCTTCGGGTTAAAATGATAACTGGAAAGATCAAATTCCTTGTTCTCACTTTCTTTATTGATCTCTTCATTGCGTTTCAGGATCGCTTTGATCTTGAGCATTAGTACTTCGCTGTCAAAAGGCTTGGTGATATAATCATCGGCGCCGAGTTTATATCCCTGTATGATATCTTCCTTCATGGTTTTTGCACTCAGGAAGAACAGCGGAATATCGGGATCCACATCGCGTATTTCTTCGGCCAGAGTAAACCCGTCCATATTCGGCATCATGACATCCAGCAGGCAAAGTTCAAATTTCTCACGTTGAAAAGCAGCCAGGCCAAGCCGGCCATCTCTTTCAAGCGTTACATCATAGTCATTTAACTCCAGGTAATTTTTCAGCACACTTCCCAGGTTGGGATCATCTTCGCACAGAAGGATCTTTGGTTTCTTTGAGTCCATGGTTTGTATAAGTTTATTTCATATTGAGATGACAAATAAAAGTAAATCATTTGCCAAACATCTGAACAGGCCACTAATATTTTGTTAAGAGTATCTGTATAAGTGATTTGCCCGCCATTTTCTACATTTGGTATTCAATTACAATCATGGCCATGCATATCACACCCGACAACCGCCTGAAAAAGCTGATAGTGATCGGTGACCGCCTGCTGATCAAACCCACCAAACCTGATGAACGCACTGCCAGCGGGCTGTACCTGCCACCCGGAGTACAGGAAAGAGAAAAAGTACAGCAGGGCATTGTGATAAAGACCGGACCCGGCTATGCTATACCCATGCCGGTAGATGATGAGCCCTGGAAAGGCGAGGAAGAAAGAGTAAAATACGTGCCGTTACAGGCAAAAGAAGGTGACCTCGCTATCTTTTTAGTCAGCGGCGCTACCGAAGTAATGTATGAGAATGAGAAATACTTTATCGTGCCACAGGGAGCGATACTGATGCTGGAGAGAGAAGAAGATTTGTAAACAGCAGGTAGTTTTATATTCTTTTCAATTAACTTTCATTCAAATTTTTCTAATGGCTGACAGTGCAAAATTTTTACAGGTAGTAAAAGACGGCTATGCGTTCAAAGGAGAAAGTTTCAAGATCGGTTGTGCGATGATTGATGGCGCAGTCGTAAGCGGTGCCGATGTGCTGGTACCTATGAAAACACTAAACCGCCATGGATTGATCGCCGGTGCAACCGGTACAGGTAAGACCAAAACCCTGCAGGTGCTGGCGGAGGGATTAAGTAATGCCAGTATCCCTGTACTGATGATGGACATCAAAGGTGACCTCAGTGGCATTGCAGCGGCAGGAACTGTCAATGATAAAATAACTGACCGTTGCCAGAAATTAAATATTGAATTCAAACCATCTGCCAGCCCGGTTGACCTGTTGACACTAAGTGAACAGAAAGGCGTAAGATTAAGAGCTACCGTAAGCGAGTTTGGTCCTGTACTGCTTTCAAAAATCTTAGGACTCAATGATACCCAGGGTGGGTTTGTAGCGATGATCTTTAAATATTGTGATGATACCAAACTGCCTTTACTTGACCTGAAAGATTTTATTAAAGTACTGCAATTTGTAAGCGATGAAGGCAAGGCAGAACTGGAAAAAACATACGGCAAGATATCTACTACTTCTACCGGAACTATTTTAAGAAAGGTGATCGAACTGCAACAGCAGGGCGCCAACATTTTCTTTGGGGAAAAAAGTTTTGAAGTGGATGACCTGATGCGCATCAGCGATGATGGAAGGGGTGTTATCTCGATAGTAAGAGTGACCGATCTGCAGGACAGGCCCAAATTGTTTTCCACTTTTATGCTGCAACTGCTGGCAGAATTGTATGCTTCTTGCCCCGAAGAAGGCGACCTGGACAAACCAAAGCTGGTCATGTTCATTGATGAGGCACATCTTATTTTCCAGGAAGCCAATGATGCTTTATTGCAGCAGATAGAAACCATCATCAAACTGATCCGCTCAAAAGGTATCGGTATTTATTTTTGCACGCAAAACCCGATGGATGTTCCGGCTTCTGTATTAGCGCAGTTAGGTTTGAAAGTACAGCATGCGTTGAGGGCATTCACTGCGGCCGACCGTAAGGTGATCAAACAGACATCAGAGAATTATCCTGAAACAGATTTTTATAAAACAGAGGACCTGATCACTCAACTGGGAACTGGCGAAGCATTGGTAACCATATTGAATGAAAAGGGTATTCCCACTCCGCTGGTGCATTGCATGATAAGACCACCGCAGAGCCGCATGGATATTTTAACGGATGCTGAAATAGATTCACTCGTCAGCCGATCAAAGATCGCTGCGAAATACAACCAGGTAATAGACAGCCAGAGCGCCTACGAGATACTCACCGAAAAATTGAATGAAGCGGCTGACAGAGCCGAAGAGGTCAAAAAGCAACAGCAGGAAGAAAAGGAAGCTAAAAAAACAAAGACGACCACTAAAAAGGAAAAAGGTTTCTTTGATGACCCTACTGTAAAAAGTATGACCAGAACGGCCGGTAATACTATTGTCCGTTCTTTGTTGGGTGCATTGGGTTTGGGTGGTAAAAGCCGGAGAAAAAGTTTGTTTTAAGCTATTATTTCAGCTTTATAAATCCGGAATCAGCCATTTCTATTTTATTCTCAGCCTGGAGAAACTCGATCACTTTCCAGGCTTTTTCTTTTTTAATACCATTCAGTTTCTGCATCAGTTCTTTTATCTGCAGTCTTTCGTTGCGGGTGGCATCCACTATTCGGGAATGAATGGTTTCAAATTCTTCTTTCGACAGGGTGATAGCTTTCTGCCGGAGACAGTTATCACAGATACCGCATGATCGAATCTGTTTATCCCCAAAATAATGTCCGATAATCCGGCTCCTGCACTCTGCACTTTCTTTTATATAGCGCATCATTTCCTTCATCCTGGCCTGGAATTTTTCCTTACGCTGACTATAAGCGGTCATGTTAATGAAAAGATCCTCTGTTCGGATGCGGTTGCGAAGCAATAATATTTGTGGTGAATCTTTCCTGGGAACATATTCAATGATACCTGCTCCATCCAGCCGGGTCAGGTGTCTCTTTACTTCTTCCACATCTTTCCTGGCCAGCTGTGCCAGCTGTAGTTCAGATATGAAACAGGTATGATCAAAAATTCCTCCGTAAGCCCTCAGTAATGATTTGATTACAGGTTCGAGCAGGGTATTATCTTTTTCAAATTGCTGTAAATGGTCTTTGGTGGCAGTAAACTGAACAGTGGAGGGCAGAAAAACCTGTTCATTAAATGAGAGCCAGCCATCTTGTTCCAATGCTTTCAGCGAATAGATGGCTGTATGACTATTAAACTTGAATTTTCGTAAAAAATCAGCGAGGTCAAAATCATAATATTCGCCTTCACCAATACCCGCAGGTATTTGTAAATAATTCGCCACTGCCTGGTAAACATTGCGGATATCATTTTGTGAAGGAAAACGGATGGCGGCCATATCTTCCAGTTCCTGCAGTTCTCTTTCGTCGTACAATAAAACAGCATAAGAAGTTTTTCCATCCCTTCCGGCACGACCGGCTTCCTGGTAATAATTCTCCAGGCAATCAGGCACATCAGCGTGTATCACGGTACGGACATTGGGTTTGTCAATACCCATACCGAATGCATTGGTACAGACGATCACCCTTGTCCTGTTATTGATCCATGATTCCTGCCTGCTGTTCCGTTCTTCCTGCGATAAGCCCGCATGATAATAATCAGCAGAAATATTTTGCAATTGCAACAGATCACTGATCTCTTTTGTTCTTTTCCTGCTTTTACAATAGATAATACCTGTACCCGGCACTTTATTCAATATCTCAATGATCTTGTTGATGCGTGAATCAACCTGGAAAACACTGTACGAAAGATTGGGTCTTTCAAACGATTGACGGAAGATTTTCCAGGCATTAAATGATTCTTCGATTAACGGAGTCTGTTCCCCTCTCCTTTGGAGAGGGGTTGGGGGTGAGGTCAATTTTTCACAAATATCCTTCTGCACATCTGCTGTAGCTGACGCAGTTAATGCCAGAACAGGAATGCCGGGTAATTCTTCTCTCAATGCCGCAATGCGTAAATAAGGTGGCCGGAAGTCATAACCCCATTGTGAAATGCAATGCGCTTCATCAACCGCAATGAGATTAATATGCATGCCCGGCAGGTACTCTTTGAATAGGGCGGTTTCCAGTCTTTCCGGCGAAACGTATAGGAATTTACAATTGCTGTTGGTTACCGTTTCCAATGTATGGATCACTTCTTTACGGCTCATGCCGGAGAAGATCGAATAAGCCGTGATATTCTTCTTTCGCAGATTTTCTACCTGGTCCTTCATTAAAGCGATCAATGGAGAGATAACCAAACACATCCCATCTTTTGCTAAAGCAGGCACCTGGTAACATAAAGACTTACCACCACCGGTTGGCATTAAAGCAAGAGTGTCGTTTCCTGAAAGGACAGCATGAATAATATCTTCCTGCAAAGGCCGGAAGGCATCAAAGCCCCAGTATTGTTTTAATATTTTTTGAATATCAGACAAGAAATAAGAAATCCGGAACGATGAAGTTAGGGAAAGTATTGAAGCTGGTAGTGTTTCGCTTATACAACCTTTTTAACGAACAATCTTCCAGAGTTAATTGCCAGCACTACATCACTCAATCCCATCACCAATGCACCAAAGGTTGGCGTTAAGAAACCCAATGCGGCTACAGGAATAGCTACAATATTATAGGCAAACGCCCAGAAAAGATTTTGTTTGATGGTCAGGTAAGTATGCCGGCCAAGACCCAATGCTGTTGGCAAATTCTTCAGGCCATTACTCATTAGCACTACTTGCGCTGTCTGCGTGGCAATTTGAGAAGCATCACTCATAGAGATTCCAACTGTCGCTTTGGCTAATGCAGGGGCGTCATTAATGCCATCGCCTACCATAACAGTGGGAGTACTGGCGCTAAGCCGGGTAATCTGATCTAACTTTTGTTCCGGTGATTGTTCAGCAATTACTTCATCTATACCCAAATGGTCGCCCAATTGCCGGGTCTTTGCATATTTATCGCCACTTAACAAAATGGTTTTAATATTTTTTGACTGTAAATAACTGACGACCGCTTTCGCCTCCGGACGTATTTCATCTTTCACGTCAATCCATCCGGCCAATTGGTCGTTCTTAGTGATATAAACATTATGGCCGTCATCGCCCTGTACTTGCCCGGCCATTTTCTGAGAGCCTGCTTTATAAACATTCCCTTCCTTATCTTCCGCCCTCATACCGGATCCTTTTATCTCTTCGATCTTTTTCCAGCGTATCTCATCTTTTACTTTCCATTCTGCCGTTATGCTTTTGGCAATAGGATGATTAGAATATTTTTCCAGCGAGTAAACGATACGCCTGAACTCATCCCCGGGTATGCCATTTGTTATTTGCCAATCACCAATGGTGAAATTTCCCGTGGTCAGCGTTCCTGTTTTATCAAATACAACCTGCGTAATGTCTTTGAATGATTCAAGACTGGTAGCATTGCGGAAAAGAATACCATTCCGTGCCCCGCGGCCCAGCCCAACAGCAATAGCAGCAGGAGTAGCCAAACCCATGGCACAGGGGCAGGCGATCACCAATACTGCGATGCTTCTCATCAATGCATCAGTAAAATTATCCAGGATGATCCAGTTGGCTATTAATGTGACGGCCGCAATACCCAACACAACAGGAACAAATATGGCGCTGATCTTATCTGCCAATATTTGCACAGGCGGTTTTTCACCCTGCGCTCTTTTTACCAGGTTGATAATACCGGCCAGGACCGTATCATCACCCGCGGCAGTCACCTGTGCTTTTACTGTTCCATCCTGTATGATACTTCCGCCGATCAGGTTGTCTTTACTTACCTTATGTACCGGTATACTTTCACCCGTGAGCAAAGATTCATTTACATGAACATCGCCCCATAGTATCTTACAATCTGCAGGTACCTGCTCCCCGTTTTTTATTAGAATAAGATCACCTGCTCTTAGTTCAGTATTATCCACCTGGAATACCTGCTCATTATGCTGATCGTCATAAGCGATCATATTGGCCATTACCTTCTGCGATTTTGCCAGCTTATTCAATGCTTTTTGTGTTGAATGAATAGAGGCATCTTCCATATAATTGCCGAGGAAGACCAGCGTGATGATCGTAGCTGCCGTTTCGTAGAACAAATAATTTTCCGCCTGCCCGATCAATGTACCATATAAGCTATACACAAATGCAGCCGTGGCGCCAATAGCTATCAGCACATTCATATTGGGTATACCATTGCGCATACTTTTCCATGCACTTTTACCAAAAAAACTCATACCAACAATATAAACAGGCAGGCTTAATCCAAATTGTACCCATGGATCCCTCAGCCATTGGATATGCAGACCGGGTATCATGTGCAGCATAAGCAGGGCGGTAAAAGGAAGACAGAACCAGAAGCGCTGGAGATGAGTAGAGAGAAAGGGTTTGCGGTTTACCGTTTGCGGTTTGATCGCTCCTGGCTGATCATTTACTACAGTATAGCCAAGACCTTTAATGCCAGTTGCCAGTTTTTCTTTAGGTGTATTTCCATTTATTTCAAATAATACATCCCCCGTACCAAAATTCACTTTCACTTCCTTCATGCCTTCTTTTTCCAAATAACGGCGGATAGTGAGGGCACAGTTGGTACAATCCATACCTTCTACTTTCCATTGAACTTTTTCCATATTGCAAAATTAGAAAACGGTTTTTTGCCTGTCTATGACTTGTAACAATATCTTGGCAACATGGTTGCTATTCCTGCTAAATTTGTGAAATGGAGTTTCATTTTTCATTGAAAAACATCAGGGAAACTGCAGAAGCATTCTGGAAACTGGCAGGCAATACTAAGGTGCTTGCTTTTCACGGGCAGATGGGAGCTGGTAAAACAACCTTTATTCATGCGCTCTGCGATGCAAAAGGAATAAAAGATGCGGTCGGCAGCCCTACATTTTCCATCATTAATGAGTATGCCTATACTGAAAATGGGATGGCAAAAAAAATGTTTCATCTTGACCTCTACCGGCTGAAAGACGAAGAAGAAGCGATGCAGGCCGGTGTAGAAGATGCTTTATACAGCAATAATACCTGCCTGGTGGAATGGCCAGAAAAAGCACCGGGGATTTTTCCGGAGGACACATTACATATTTATATTGAGATCATAGATTCCGCCAACAGGAAGTTGCGGATAGGCCATAAATAAGCTAATTTTGAAAAACCCCTGCCTCTAAAGGGAAGTAATACATGGAACCTGTACTTCACAGAACGCTTTCCGGGTTAAGACTGAACAGGAAGAACCTATACCTGTAGTCATTTAAACACCAACAATAAACTATAAACATCAAACCATACACGTTGCATGAGCCAGCAAAAACCGAAAATAAGCACTTCTTTCAGTTATGAAACATTAGAAGAAACGCTGGACATCAAGCCGAAGTCAATGGGGATGATGATCGGGATACCGAAGGAGATCGCTTTCCAGGAGAACCGTATTGCATTGACCCCTGATGCGGTAAGCGTACTGGTAAGCAATGGTCATAGTGTAATGATCGAACATAATGCGGGGGAAGCTTCTCATTTCCGCGATAAGGATTATAGTGAAGCAGGCGCAAAGATCGTCTATGACCGGGCTGATGTTTTCAAAGCTCCTGTATTGGTAAAAAGTGCACCTGTTATTGAAGAAGATATCCCGCTGTTGCAGGTAAACCAGGTGATCATATCGCCCATTCATCTTTCCGTGCTGAAAGCTGACCTGCTGGCAAAGATGATGGAGAAAAAGATCACGGGCATTTCCTTTGAGAATTTGAAAGACGACAGCGACTCTTATCCCATTGTCCGCAGCATGAGTGAGATCGCCGGAAGTTCGGTAATGCTGATCGCTGCACAATATTTAAGTTCCGCCAATCACGGTAAAGGTGTT
>DATDIX010000162.1:0-4017 GCA_036520835.1 Chitinophagaceae bacterium
CAGGTCATATTTTTCTTTTGTTCCATCCTTCAGAATAATAGTGGCTTTCCCATTATTGACATCAATGCTTTTTACATGCGAAGGAAGGTCCACCGGTTCAGGTGGAGCAGGCGGCATGGGAGGTGCCGGCGGAACGGGCGGCGGCGGTGGTGATATCTTACCATACTTGTTCTCATAATATTCTTCCTTCTCATTCCATTTAGTAAGTAGTAACCGTTCTACCTCTTTACCATTCCTGTCTTTCACGACTATGGTACAATTGCCTTTGTTATCTATGACATTAATAATGTACCCTTTTTCGTTGGGATCTGTCACAGCAGGAACTGTATCGGCAACAGGAACCGGTGCGGTTAAAACGGACCCATTCTTTTGATCCTGTGATAAGGAATCACCGATCTGTTTTCGGAATGATATCAATATCACTGCCAGCAACGGCAGGATAAAGAGGAATTTGACCAGGTGGAACCTGGCCGATTTAAGTTTGTTCATCATGGCTATACGTTTTTTGAGTGACGAAAAATTGAACTTAGTGGCTATACTGAATTGATTGTTGCCGATCACCTTCAGCAACAGGTATTGATATTGTTTTTTGTTGACCCCGTTTTCCAGCACATTATTATCTGCAATGAACTCCAGGTTTTGCCGGATAGAAGCTTTCAGTAACCAGGCAAAGGGATTATACCAGTTGATAATGCAAAGCAGCTCTGCCCAGACAATATCAATCGTGTGTTTTTGTTTTACGTGCACAAATTCATGACCGATGATCTCCTGCAGTTCTGCTTCCGTATGTAGTTCACTGTTGATGAAGACAGCATTGCCGAAAGAAAAAGGAATAATGTTCTCATTGACCTGGTAAAGCTTCATCCCGCCAGCAGAAACCAGCTTAGCTTTTTGGCGCATCCTGAAAAAAGAAATACAACGGGTAATAAATCGCAAAAAGAAAATCCCCGCCCCTGCCATTAATCCAAATGCCATCCAGTCCCACTTGTCGTAGTTGGTTGACCAGATAGGCACAGGACACTGAGAGGCTTCTTCCAAAGCCGTAGTGTATTGGTGAACAGAAGGAATGAACTGAACGAATTCGTTTGTAACAGCCCGGTTGCTTTCCAATAAAGGCGAGATATTAATAAGAGGAATAAGAAAGGACAACAAAGTATATCCCAGCAGGTACCAGCGGTTTGAATTATAAAAGGTAAGTCTTCTTAAAACAACCTGGTAGAAGAGCCAGACGAGGGCAAGGCTGAAGGACAATTTGAGCAGATATGTTATTAATATAGTCATACCGAAAATTGCAGGTGAAGAATTAACTATTATTTCCCTTCTCGATCATGCTGATGATCTCTTTCAGTTCTTTTGCAGAAAGCTTTTTCTGTTCGATAAAAAAATTCACCAGCTCTTTATACGAGTTATCGAAATACTCTTTTACTACATTGCCCATGAACTTCTTTTTATACTCCTCTTCGCTAATCGCAGGTTTATACAAATAAGCATTGCCCACGAGACGGCTACTGAGATAATTTTTCTTTTCTAAGTTCTTAATGGTTGAAGCAACCGTGGTGTAAGGCAGCGATTCGTCGAGATGTTCCATAAAAGCTTTTACATTGCCTTCACCGGTGCGCCATACGGCCTGCATGGTTTCTTCTTCTGTGTGGGTTAATTTTTCCATCTCTACGAAATTTTCGTAAAACTACGGGATTTTCGTAGAAAACCAAATATTTCTTTTCAAATGGAGAATACAGGGGATAAATGGCTACCCGGGGCAGTAAGTAATAATCGATAATTAAATCAGTTCCTGTAATTTGGAAACCACTGTATCCACTTCTTCTTTTGTATTATGCTTGCTAAAAGAAAACCGTACTGTGACAAGATTGGGATTATTATTGATAGCCTGTATAACGTGAGAGCCCACATCCGCCCCGCTGCTGCAGGCGCTGCCGCCGGATACGCAGATATGGTTCATATCAAGATTGAAGAGTATCATTTCTGATTTCTCTGTTTTGGGAAAGGCAGCACTCAATACAGTATATAAACATTTACCTTCCTGGTCGCCGTTGAACTGCACCCCCTTAATATTTTTTCTTAATTGGTCAATCATATACGTCTTCAGTGACTGAATGTACTGGCTGTCTTTTTCATAATTGGCCATCGCCAGTTCAAGGGCTTTGGCAAAACCAACAATACCATAGAGGTTTTCTGTTCCTGCCCGCATATTCCTTTCCTGCCCGCCACCATAAATGAATGGTTTGATCTTTATATTATCGTTGATATATAAAATACCTGCTCCCTTTGGTCCATGAAACTTATGCCCGGCTCCGGAAATAAAATGAACAGGGATCTTTCGCAGGTCGATCGGGTAATGACCCACCGTTTGCACGCAATCGGAATGAAAGATCGCATTATACTTATTACAAAGGGTTCCTACCGCCTTTATGGGAAGCAGGTTGCCGACCTCGTTATTGGCATGCATCAGCGTAACCAGGCAGCGTTCTTCATGTGAAGCCAATTGTTCTTCGAGGTCAACGAGATCAACATGCCCGTCAGGGGACAGTTTTACAAAACTGCTGGTAATTTCATCTGTATTGTCATAATGCTCGACCGTATGCAGCACCGCATGGTGTTCAATAGAAGAAGTAATAATATGCTTACACCCGAGGTCACGTATGGCAGATAAAATAGCGGTGTTATTGCTTTCTGTTCCGCCGCTGGTAAAGAATATCTCACCGGGATGTGCATTCAACAATTTGGCAACTGTCTTCCTGGCTGTCTCTATAGCCAGCCTTGATTCCCTTCCGTAAGAATAAATAGAAGAAGGATTACCGAAATGAGTGGTCATGTAGGGCAACATGATGTCCAACACTTCTTTATCAAGCGGGGTAGTGGCGGCATTATCAAAATAAATACGATCCATAATTTATAAGCTATGCGTCATTGGCTGCATGAAATGAGCTGGCAGACTTAATTAAAAATGAGGCGCAAAGATAAGTATTCAATAAACAGGATAAAAGCCATGAAGGCTACTGATATAGTGGACTTATAACATGGAGGAATTACCTGATCTTGACCGAATTCAGGGCATTATCAAACCGTTCGAGCTTGTCAACAGCCACATACGCATAACCGATCCTGAATTCTTCAAACTGCATTTCCTTCCAGTACAGGCCATCCTTATCTTTCCCGTTAAATGCAGTTCCTTTCTGTTTTGTTGCATCAAGTGCATCGATCCGGTACTGATTCACTGTTTGCCAGGTTATATTGCGGGCTACATAAAACACAGACCCGTCGCCGAAGTAATAGAATTGTTCTTTTGCATCATTCCCTCCTACCCTGAATTTCTCTTCTGATCTGCCCTTTGGCAATGTGTACACCAGCTTTTTTTCTTTATCATTCTTATAATATACAAACTTACGGTTACCTATATCGCTGACTACAGAACAGGAAAACGACAGCATGACTGTGACAAGTAAACCAAAGATGATATGCGAGCAGTGTCTCATAAATGAAGGTGCTTGTGCTGATCTTATAGTTATTATGCCCGCCGCTTGTTTAAGTGCCGGATAATTTTTTTTCACGTTGCTGATAATAAGGTAAATTTAGTCATATATTTTTTCTATGGATAACGAAAAGAACTGCTGCCATGACGAAAAGGCCCTTCATGCCAGCCGCCGCAACTTTCTCAAAACCTCAACGGCATTAGCGGCCCTTGCGGTTGCCTCACCGGTCATCGTCAAAGCCGGTGAGAACGATGAAAAGATCGCTGCCTTGTTTGAACAGGTCTCCCTGAATATAGAAGTAAATGGAACGGCGCATAGTCTTTCTGTTGAGCCAAGGGTAACGCTGCTGGACCTGTTGCGTGAGCAATTACACCTGACCGGCACCAAAAAAGGTTGTGATCACGGGCAATGCGGCGCCTGCACCGTGCATGTGGAAGGCAAACGAATCATCTCCTGCCTTTCACTGGCTGTAATGAATGAAGGGAAAAAAATAACTACAATAGAAGGCCTGGCAAATGGCGATCAG
>DATDIX010000163.1:0-3252 GCA_036520835.1 Chitinophagaceae bacterium
TATCAGCTCAGGGGGTGGCACCTGTGTTCATAACGCTGATGAATGTACCCGTGTTATCAGGTCATTTTTGCAGAATGAGAAGGAATATAAATCATGTTCGGAAAGATCACTGCACTATGTCTGGAAAAATAAAGGCGCCACAGAAAAGATCATTCAGTTCATTCAGGAAAAGCGTCTTTTGACAATATGATCAAAGTGCTGCACGGTCATGCTTTCATTATCCCATCCTAATTTTACTTTTAACTCACGGGTGATCCAGTATTCGGCTTCGGGATAGATATTAAAACTATTGATGGTTTTGATGCTGCGTTCATACATCGCTTCATCACCCCTGAAAAGATCATCAATAAATAAAAAGCGGTCATTGATGCCGATAGCTTTCCGGAGATCTTTTACCGGTGCTTCCTTTAAAACTTCCATCAGCTCCGTCTTACCCTGTTTTAATTTATCGTTCAGCGATTCCGGTGCAGACGGATTTACAGAAGCAGTATTGATCTCCTGCACCTGGTGTGATAAGGTAGGTATATCTGTCATCGGGTCAAAGACCATATCCAGTTGGCCATTGTCCTGCACGATAGCAACTGATCCTTTATCTACCAGCACTGTTTCCCTTACTTCTTTTACCGGTTCTGCCACAGGCCTGGGCAGGTATCTTTCGTGTTCCGGGGAAACATGGCTCATTCCTGCCGGCATCATGACAGCTACTTTGGATGTACCTAAAACTTTGGGAGACTTTGGCTGAAGTTGCAATAATTCGCTTTGCAATTGCTGTACAGTGACCAGCAACTGGGCCGGGTCAGCTTTCTGGTCGAATTGTTTTTTCAGTTTTGCTATCAGGACCTCTATACTTTGCATTTTACCAGAGATTAAAGGATTAAAGGATCTCACCGATCAGAAGAAATGACCACCGATGATCAAATCAAATCTTTAATTCCCTTTCTTTGCAATCCGGGGAACCAGTTTCTGATCAACGAAAAAAAGCGTCTTAAAATTACAAACTGTTTGCCAATAATCTGATTTCGAGTTCAGGAAAAAGAAATATTAACAATGTTTATCGAACCTAATATACGGGGCGAACGGCGGGGATGGATAGAAGTGATCTGCGGCTCCATGTTCAGCGGAAAAACGGAAGAACTGATCCGCCGCTTAAAAAGGGTAAAGATCGCCAACCTGAAAGTGGAGATATTCAAACCGGCCATTGATCTCCGCTATGATGAAATAAAGATCGTATCACATGATACAAACGCCATTCAATCAACGCCAATAGACAATTCGCAAAAGATCCTGCTCATGGCGCAGGATGTGGATGTGATCGGTATTGACGAGGCTCAATTCTTCGACGACCAGTTGCCTTATGTATGTGATGAACTGGCTTACCGGGGCATTCGGGTCATTGTCGCCGGGCTTGATATGGATTATCTCGGCAAACCATTTGGGCAAATGCCCTTTATCATGGCCAAAGCCGATTACGTAACCAAGCTTCATGCTATTTGTGTCAAATGCGGGAACATTGCCAATTATTCTTACAGGAAGGTGGCGAACGAGGAACAGGTAATGCTGGGCGCAACGGATGTGTATGAACCAAGGTGCAGGGTGTGTTATAATGAGAAGTGAGTGGTGAATGGTGAGTAGTGAGTATGGAAAAAGTCACTCAGTTAACATTGTCTACATTAATAAATGATCTCTTTACGTCATATCATCACGCTGTTTAAAAAAGACCTGTTGCTGGAAGTAAGGCAGCAGTACAGCTTTTATGGTATCTTATTATATATAGGAGCTACGGTCCTTGTATTACAGATGGCCATCAGCGAACCGGAGAACAAGGTCTGGAACGGCCTTTTCTGGGTGATCCAATTATTTATATGCATCAACGCAGTGGCCAAAAGTTTTTTACAGGAAAGCAAAGGCAGGATGCTTTATTTCTATTCCATTGCTTCGCCGGGTGATTTTGTACTGGCTAAACTGCTTTTTAATTCATTGCTGATGCTGGTGATGAGTTTGCTGAGTCTTTTATTGTTCACCCTTTTCCTGGGCAACCCTGTACAAAAAGCTCTTCCTTTTATTGGCCTGGTATTACTCGGCGGATGGAGTCTTAGTCTTGTTTTTTCCTTTTTGGCAGCTATCGCTGCAAAAGCGCAGCAAAATGCAGCCATCATGGCCGTGCTTGGTTTCCCATTGATCATTCCCCAGTTATTATTGCTGATGAAATTGTCCAATGCGGCATTCAATCCTGTATTGACAATGCCTGTCAATACGATACTGCTCCTTGTCGCTTTAGATATCATGATCGTTATACTGGCGGTTATCCTTTTCCCTTTTCTCTGGAAAGACTGATAAGGAAGGTTTGCAAGTTGAAAAGTTGACCGGTTGACAACTAAACCTATTGAACTTTAAACGCTTAAACTTTTAAACCTTTTAGCGTTTTCCCCTTATTTTTGCTGACTTTATCCCGTTCACGGCGGGTGATTATTGAACGATCCTATGGCCAATAATAAAAGCTTTATGCAGAAATACTGGTGGAAGATCGCCGCTGTTGTTTTACTGGTTTACACATTTACAGCAGGGCTTTTGACCAGGATCCCCGACCTGCCGGCACTGGGTGAAACCATCCGCAATCTTTATTTCCATGTGTGCATGTGGTTCTGCATGATGATCCTGTTTACCGTTTCCGTGGTCAACTCCATCCGCTATCTCCGCACATTTGATCTTAAATATGATATCTATGCCCGGCAATATGCTACCACGGGTATCGTGTTTGGCATATTGGGCTATGCTACCGGCACTATCTGGATGAGCTATACCTGGGCAGATCCCAATAATCCTTTATTTCAATCATTCAGCGCTTTGGCAAGAGAACCTAAACTGATTGGCGCAGCTATCGCCCTGCTGATCTACTTTGCTTACCTGGTATTGCGTGATTCCATGACCGATATGGACAAAAGAGCAAGAGTTAGTGCCGTGTATAACATATTTGCTTATGCCATGCTGTTCCCTTCTATCTGGATCGTGCCGCGGATGATGGAAAGCCTGCATCCCGGCGCACAGGGTAACCCGGCTTTGGATACAAGAGATATTGATGCCCACATGCGGACCATATTTTACCCGGCTGTTATCGGGTGGACATTACTGGGTGTGTGGATCACTACTTTGAAAATACGTTTATCTATATTAAAAGAAAGAAAACTGGCGCAATGAAAAAATTGAAATCTTTTTTGCTGATGCTGCTATTTTTTGCAAACACCACCATACTGA
>DATDIX010000164.1:0-13251 GCA_036520835.1 Chitinophagaceae bacterium
TTGGAAGTAATATTGCCTGCAGCAATTGTTGACAGGCTGCCAGTGATTGGTGAGGAAAGTCCTTCCCGGACGGTATAGACCTTCCAGAAATAATTAGTTAATGGAGTTAATCCTTCATTAACCACTAAGCTGTGGGTGAAATTATCAGTTTGTGCATAAAATTTATAAGTTACACCTCCGTCATCTGAGCGATAAATGGCATATCCCACTTCATCCGAAGAGTTATCAGTCCAGTTAAGCGTCATTCCAACTGCTTTTACAGCGGTAAAATTCAGTCCGCTCGGTGCTGGCGCCGCAATTGGACTGAATGTGAACATTTTTCTCGAGCCATTAGCCACCGATGTCAGGTCGAATATCGGAGCAGACAGGGGAAATAGTTGAAAGGCAACGCCACCAGTATTGTTAAAAATGCCTGTTGAGGTAACATAAGTCGCATAATAATTGTCAACGTTGCCTAATGAAAACCCAATGTATAGTGGAGGTCCAGGACTGTCATTCCTGTTCATGGTTCCATAAACCAATTCAAAGCTATTAGAACTTTCGTAGAGCCTTACCTGGTAGGTTCCGTCGGCGGAATTGGTGGGCTGCACAATCGACATATTTTTAAATTCTATAACCAATACCCGATTAGGTGCTGATCCTATCATTTTATAATGCACTTTCCCGGTTGTGCTGGTCATTAAGTCGCCACCCAATGCAGTAATCAAACGAGAAACACCCCCACCCAACGACTGCTGATAATTAAATATCTGAAATGTTCCCAGTTCTACGAATCCATTGGAGTTTACGCTGAATTGGCGATATCGGGCTCCCATAAACCAGAAATCAAAGTCAATATCGATTACCGCAGAAGCAACGTCTTCCTGGTTGGCTCCAATTAATTGAGTTGTGCCGCTGCTCATATCTGTCATTGAACCAGAAGATGAGGATGCAAAGCTGTAATTAGTTGCAATTTGCGCACTTGCCGTAACAATAGATAGTAGAGTGATCAGCAGAGAATAAATATTTTTCATCCAATCAATTTTTATTTTTAATTAATTGTAGTAGCATTTTGTTTTGCTCTTTCAGCAATTCTATTTCTTTGTTAATCACTTCAATCATTTGCTGTTGTTCTTGTATAGCTTTTATTGCGAGCACTCCAAATGAGCTATAGTTTATCAAATGAAGGTCATTAATGCCTTCATAATTGCCAGGAGCATGTGTTACCCGTACCAATTCCGGAAAGAGTTGTTTAACTTCCTGTGCAATAAATCCAATTTTTGTACTCAGTCCGTCAGATTTCATTTTGTACGTAACAGGTTGTAACTGCAGAATCTTCTCAATTAATGATGGAGCTTTCTGAATATTAGTTTTTAACCGTCCATCCGAAACATTATAGTATTCACCATCCTCATGTAGAATTATCACTTTACGTGTACCATTAAAGTCTAGCTCCAAATCGGAGTGTGGAGCATATATGCTGTTTAGAAATGTCCTTATTTCCCAGGTGTCATATAAATGAGTAGGATCTATCAAACCTAATCCTCGTTGGTCAACTTGTCGAATCTCTAAACTGTAATAAGGGTTAAGGCCATTGTTAAGGCTCACTTTGGTAGATCCGTCTCCCATAGCTATCTGTCCCCCTGGCACATCATTTATGATCACCTTGCCATTAGCTTTACCTGGTCTTATATATGTATTCTCCGACAGCGAGTAATTAAAGTATGAATTATATGTAGTACCCCTGAAAACAGCTGCACCTTCGTTGGAAGTTCCTCTTGCTACATCTAATGATGCAACCGGGTAAATGCCTCCCACTCCAACTCTTCCCTCCGTAGATAAAAGCAAAGCCCTATTAGATGATGTGATGGTGCCGTTGCTTGCCCCACTAGGATACATGTCAAATGCTATGTAACCGCCGTTAGGATCTAAAAACTGCGCAGCGGCAAAACCATTCGACATATATTTACCACCATTATTATTATAATGATTAAAGCCTATCGCCGGCCAGTTTCTTTGTAATGAAATGCCGGAAGATTCGCCCCCAAAAATTGCACTTGTAGAGCCGACAGCACCATGCACTTCTAATTTTGCACGGGTGGGAGTGCTGGTACCGATGCCTACATTATTAGCAGGTTCTGGTTGCGCCGAAACGAAAAGGAAAATATAATTGAACCCGGCGAGAAACAATATCTTTTTCATCCAATCAGTTTTTATTTTTAATTAATTGTAATAACATTTTGTTTTGCTCTTTCAACAACTCAATTTCCTTATGCATATTCTCGATCATAAGTTGCTGCTCCTGCATTCCTTTTATAAGCAATGGAGTAAATCCTGAATAATTCAGACTCAACAAACCTTCTTTGTCTTTTTTAACCAATTGAGGAAAAACCTTTTCTACTTCCTGGGCCAATAATCCTATTTGCTGGTCACTGTCCTTATTTTCATCTTTCCAATAATAGCTATAGGCATTTACATTTTTTATACCATTAATAACACTGTTTATTGGCATTATATCCTTCTTTAACCGGGCATCGCTTAATTCGGTAAGTACGCCGGCCAGGGTAGCGTTGCCAGTGCCCCAAATGTGGAATAGAGCAGTATTGCCCGCAAAAAAACTGTGAACATTGCCTACAAGTGGAATTTGATAGCGTAGTGTACCACTATTAATGCCAAAGCCGTAATAATCAACATCGTTATTGGCATTTTCCCACATTACTATTTTTCGGTTGGCGAGGGTATTTGCAAATTGTAAAGGAGCATGTGGCGTTGTGGTGCCAATTCCCACATTTGTATTAGCGGTTGCTCCATTAATACCATTTATGCTGCCCAATACCATTGCGTTGCTTTCATCTGCTCGTGCAAAAGCACCTATTGCGGTTGTGTTGTTAAGGTTTCCGGTAATTACATTTGTTTGATATCCAATCGCCGTATTATACTCCCCTGTAGTATTCAAAGTAAGTGCGTTATACCCGCTGGCTGTATTACCTCTTCCAGATGTATTGCTAAATAGTGCCTGTGCGCCGGTAGCTGTATTATAATTCCCCGTTATGCTGGCATATAAAGCCTGAACACCAAGAGAAGAATTAAAACCTCCTGTAGTATTGCTATAAAGGGAATTGTAGCCTACTGCTATATTACTAGTGCCTGTTGTATTAAATGTTAAAGAACCAACTCCGTTTGCTGTATTGCCATTGCCTGTGTTGTTAAGAAACAGTGAGCCCTGGCCTGTTGCTGTATTATATGAGCCAGTTGTATTATTATTAAGCGCATTATTGCCAATAGCTGTATTATTCAAGCCACTGGTGTTTTTGTTCAGCGCCGACCGGCCGGTTGCTGTATTATATGAGCCAGTTGTATTAAAAGAAAGGGCATTACTCCCATCGGCAGTATTACCATCGCCTGTAGTATTGTTGATCAGCGCTGCCCGGCCGGTTGCTGTATTGTCACTTCCGGTAGTATTAAATTGTAATGCTGCCAAACCAATTGCCGTGTTTCCGTTACCGGTAGTATTGGAGTATAGCGCCAGGTGCCCATTTGCTGTGTTGAAAATACCACTGGTATTTGTATAAAGCGTTTGTGTACCGGTTGCTGTGTTGTTATACCCTGTAGTATTAAAAAACAAAGATTGAAAACCGATAGCTGTATTATTCATACCATTTGTATTTGCATATAAAGATTTTGAACCAACAGCAGTATTGCCTGTTCCGTTAGTATTACTATATAAGGCCGAATCGCCAATGGCGATAAGATTACTGCTGGTTATATTCGTATGCAATGCTTCCCTGCCAATGGCAATATTGCTGTAGCCTGACGTATTTGAGTAAAGGCTCCTGTAACCAATAGCTACATTATTATTTCCACCCAGGTTACTCTCCAGCGATTCAAAACCAAGGCCCGTGTTATAACTTCCGGTATTATTCTCAAAAAGAGCATGAAAACCGGTTGCTGTATTGTTGCTCCCTGTTGTATTCCAATACAGGGCGCTTGATCCTATTGCGGTGTTAGCGCTTGCTGTTGTGTTCCTGTTCAATGCCCAGGTGCCAAATGCAGCATTGCCTGCACCTGTTGTATTAGCTGCCAAAGCAATCTGACCAAAAGCAGAATTATTAGCCCCTGTATTTGCAGCACCTGTATAAGAGCCGAAAAAGGAATTTCCACCAGCTGTTGTATTTTCCCTTCCTGCATTATCACCGACAAAAGTGTTAGAATTACCCGTTGTGTTTTTCATACCTGCTGCTGACCCTATGAATACACTTCCGTATGTCTCATTTGTACGGCCGGCATCATTACCTATGATGGTGGTCCACCAACCTGTATTATTTATCCCTGCATTTTTCCCGAGCAAAACATTATGGCTGGCTATAGTTGAACTGAACCCTGCCGAATCGCCAATGGCCGTATTAGAAGTACCGGAACTGTTTTGCCTTAATGCATTAGACCCAACTGCTGTATTCTTTGTTGCAGATACGGATGAAGATTGATTCAGCGCTTCATATCCCACTGCAGTATTATCATTAGCGTTATTGAAGTAAAGCGCAGATGTTCCTATGGCGGTATTCCTGGTGCCTGTTATATTAGTACGAAAGCTAAATGCACCCACAGCAGTATTATAATTACCAATGGTATTATTAAGCATTGATTCAAAACCAATAGCTGTATTATGTGTGCCCGATGAATTATTCAAAAGGCCTGAGAATCCTAATGCCGAGTTATAAGCAACATTATCAATTATTCCTGATCTTATATTGTTCACCCTAAAGGTCAATACCCGGTTATCAGACGTGCCGATGAAATGTATGGCAGGGTTTGAGCCTGAATTTCCCATGAGGCCCCACCCGCTTTTCGCAGTTTGCAGTTTTATCCAGGTTAATCCATCATAGAAGTAAAAACTGCTGTCGACTATATCAGCTTGATAAACCAATAACCCCGTAGCCGGAGAAGCCACAGCCAATCGTTGCGCCAGTGACATTCTTGGTATCAATAATCCTTTAGCTGTGCTGTTTATTTCTAATTGAGCAGAAGCATGAGGAGTAATGGTACCGATGCCTACATTTTGACAATAGATATTCTTTGGCAGGCTCAAAACCACAAGCAACATGGTGCAGGGCACAAGAAGTAGTACTATTTTTTTCATAACGAATTAATTTTTTGGGGAAAGAAGAGTTTCGAGTTTTTCAATTCGTTTCAGCAGCTCTTCATTAAATTTCTTTTGTTCTGAATTGGTTTTTTGCAATTCTTCAATCATTTGCTGCTGTTCCTGCATGCCTTTTACTAATGGCACTACAAACGCAGCGTATTGAATACTGTATAATTTGGTATTGCCATGAGGTGCCCTTACCCCATTAAAATCATAATTGCTTTCTATCGCTGCTTGCTCCACTTCCTGTGCAATAAATCCGGTTTGGATAATTTTTTCGATATCATATTTGCCGTCCCATTCCGGAGAATCTCTTATGCCGGATATTTCATTTTGCCTATGAATATTTAATTTATACGTCACTGGGTTAAGCTTAGTGATAAATGACAATCCCGGAACATTGCGCTGAATATTATCTTTTATTCGAAGGTCGCTCCAGTTACTCCATCCTACCTGTCCGGCTATGTAAGAAACACTGGTATTTCCTATTTCTATTTCATTGGTATTGCCAGCAACATAACCGGCATAATAACCAATAGCTGTATGGTTACTGGTTGTCGCGGGTTTGTTTGCTCCGGCACCAAATCCAATGGCAGTATTGCCAACTCCAGTGCTGTTGGTATATAATGCCGAATGTCCCACGGCCGTATTATGATATCCGGTAGTATTAAAACGAAGTGCCACTGTACCGTTCGCTGTATTGCCATATCCTGTTGTATTGGCGTAAAGAGACTCCAATCCACTGGCGGTATTTTGAAACCCTGAGCTGTTAGAGTACAAGGCAGTATGGCCGATGGCCATATTGTGGTAGCCTGTGCTATTGCTTAATAAAGTTTGATAGCCGATTGCTGTATTGCCAATGCCGGTGTTTGCATTGATGTTTGTGGATCCTCTTAGAGCTTCATGACCAACTGCAACATTTGTGTTAGTATATGGTGTGTGGGTACTGTTGGAATAATACATGGCCCCTGTGCCTATTGCTGTAGTATAATTTCCAGCCCTATTTGAATAAAGAGCAAACTGGCCAAGGGCTGTATTGTAAGCCCCAGTGGTGTTGGAAGAAAGTGCTCCATAACCAAAAGCGGCATTGTAAAAACCTGTGGTATTGTAATAAAGTGCCTGAGAGCCATTGGCGGTATTGGTAGAACCTGTGGTATTAGAATAAAGCGCTCCGGCCCCAGTGGCAATATTGTAAGAACCCGTAGTGTTGGAATAAAGTGCCTGAGAGCCATTGGCAGTATTGTAAGAACCTGTGCTGTTATAATAAAGTGCCTGAGCACCATTGGCGATATTGAAAGAACCTGAAGTGTTGTAATAAAGTGCCTGAGAACCATTGGCGGTATTGGACGTACCTATGGTATTTTCGTGAAGCGCAAAAAAACCATTGGCGCTATTTTCGCTACCCGTGCTGTTGCTATAAAGTGCACCAAAACCATAGGCGTTATTGAAGTAGCCCGCAGTATTGGAAAAAAGTGAATAGGCACCATTGGCAGTATTGGAATAACCGGTGGTGTTTGAATACAAGGATTGATATCCTATTGCCACATTATTGACTCCGGTCGTTGTATTTTTCCCCGCAGCATAACCCAAAAATGTTGTTGAATTTACTGAATCTATCTGGCCGGCGGGTTGGTTGTTGATGCGAAAACGCAGTGGATTATCATCGGTGGTGCCCACGAAATTATTTGCTGCATCACTGCCACTATTACCTGTAAGGTTCCATCCGCTTTTTGATGAAATAGTTTGCCAGATAGGTACAGCCGATGTTCCCATATTCACCATCAGTTGATTTTTTACCGAATCATATACGAGCAATCCTTTTGCAGGATTAGAAATGGTGCCAATGGCCGATGTGGTCATTCTTGGTATCAATAATCCTTTAGCCGTGCTGTTTATTTCTAATTGAGCAGAAGCATGAGGATCAGCGGTACCGATGCCTACATTTTGGGAATAAATATTCTTTGGCAAGTTCAGTACCGCAAGAAACATGGCAGAGGGAACAAGAAACAATACTATTTTTTTCATAGTGAATTAATTTTTAGAGGAAAGCAGTGCTTCGAGTTTTTCAATACGTTTAAGCAGATCATCATTTTGTTTTGAAAGTTCCTGTACCGCTTTCACCAGCGGCACTACAAATGCAGCGTATTGAATACTGTACAATTTGCTGTTGCCGGAAGGGGCCCTTACGCCATTAAAATCATAATTGCTTTCCTTTGAAGCCTGTTCCACTTCCTGTGCGATAAACCCGGTTTGGATAATTTTTTCAATATCATACTTGCCTTCCCATTCCGGAGAATCTTTTATACCGCATAGTTCATTTTGCCTGTGAATATTTAATTTATAAGTTACCGGGTTGAGTTTAGTGATAAATGATAATCCAGGAACATTACTCTTAATATTATCTTTTATACGCTTGTCACTCCAATTGCTCCATCCCACCTGCCCGGCAATAAATGAAACACTGGTATTACCTATCTCCATTTCATTAGTATTGCCTGCGACATAACCAGCATAATAACCAATTGCTGTATGATTACTGGTTGTTGCTGGTTTGTTGGCTCCTGCACCAAATCCAATGGCAGTATTACCAACTCCTGTGGTATTGGTATATAGCGATGAATGTCCAACGGCTGTATTATGATATCCGGTAGTGTTAAAACGAAGAGCTACTGTCCCGTTCGCGGTATTGCCATACCCTGTTGTATTGGCGGCGAGGGATTCCAGTCCGCTGGCAGTATTTTGAAATCCTGTACTGTTTGAATACAGTGCTATATAACCAATAGCCGTATTGTGATATCCAGAACTATTACTAAATAAAGTTTGATAGCCAATAGCCGTATTGCTAATGCCGGTGTTTGCAACGGTGAATGGAGAACCCATCAATGCCTCATAACCAACTGCAATATTTGTGTTAGTATAAGCTGTGAGGGTGCTGTTGGCATAATACATAGCTCTTGTGCCTATTGCCGTGGCATTATTTCCTGCCTTATTGAATATAAGTGCAGACTGCCCAATGGCAGTATTGAGAGAACCTATGGTGTTAGAATTAAGTGCCGCATAACCATTGGCGGTATTGGCAAAACCTGTTGTGTTGGCAGTAAGTGTAATAGAACCATTGGCGGTATTGAAATTACCTGTGGTATTGTTTTGAAGTGCGTAATAACCATTGGCGGTATTTTCGAAACCTGTAGTGTTGTAGTAAAGTGCTAACGCACCATTGGCTGTATTGGAAAAACCTGTGGTATTTTGATGCAGTGCGAAAAAGCCATTGGCAGTATTTTCGTTACCCGTGGTATTGTAATAAAGGGCGTTGGCTCCATTGGCGGTATTGGAGTTACCCAAAGTATTGGAAAAAAGTGCCCTGGCTCCAATGGCAGTATTGGAAGAACCGGTAGAATTATAAGCCAGAGCAAGTAGGCCGTTGGCAGTATTGGAAGAACCGGTGATATTGTTATAAAGTGTGAGTGCGCCAATGGCGGTATTGGAAGAACCCGTGGTATTGAAATATAAAGATAGATATCCTATTGCCGCGTTGCCGTTACCTGTAGTTATGTTCTTCCCGGCGCCATAACCTAAAAACGTTAACCCCTTTATTGAATCTATCAGGCCGGCAGGCTGATTGTTTATACGGAACCGCAATGGGTTATTATCTGTTGTACCCACAAAATTATTAACTGCATCGCTGCCGCTGTTGCCGGTAAGGTTCCATCCGCTTTTAGATACAATGGTTTGCCAGTTGGGCACAGCCGATGTTCCCATATTCACCATCAATTGATTTTTAACTGAATCATATACCATCAAGCCTTTTGCTGGATTAGAAATGGAGCCAATCGCCGATGTGGTCATTCTTGGCATCAATAATCCTTTTGTTGTACTGTTTATTTCCAGCTGAGCAGAAGCGTTGGGAGTAGTGGTGCCAATACCGACATTTTGAGAATAGATATTCTTTGGAAAACTCATTGCAACAAGAAACAAGGTGCAAGCCAAAATAAATTGTACTATTTTTTTCATGGTGAATTAATTTTTGGAGGCAAGAAGGGATTCAAGTTTTCCCATCCTTTTCAATAGTTCATCATATTGCTTTTTTTGTTCTGCAATTTGTTTTTTCATATCCTCATTTTGAGTTGAAAGTTCCTGTACAGCTTTCACCAACGGCACTACAAAGGCTGCATATTGAATACTGTACAATTTGCTGTTGCCGGAAGGGGCCCTTACCCCATTAAACTCATAATTGCTTTCCATCGCCGCTTGTTCCACTTCCTGTGCGATAAACCCGGTTTGAATAATTTTTTCAATATCATACTTGCCTTCCCATTCCGGTGAATCTTTTATACCGCATAGTTCATTTTGTCGGTGAATATTTAATTTATAAGTTACCGGGTTGAGTTTAGTGATAAATGACAACCCTGGAACATTGCTTTGAATATTATCTTTTATGCGCATGTCACTCCAATTGCTCCATCCTACTTGTCCGGCTATATATGAAACACTGGTATTACCCACTTCAATTTCGTTGCTGTTGCCAACCCATCCTGCATAATAGCCAATTGCGGTATGGTTGCTGGTTGTGGCTGGCTTGTAATATCCCGCAGCAAATCCAATGGTAGTATTACCAATTCCTGTGGTATTAGTATATAGCGCTGAATGTCCAACGGCTGTATTATGATATCCGGTAGTGTTATAACGTAAAGCAACTGTCCCGTTCGCCGTATTGCCATACCCTGTTGTATTGGCGTAAAGAGACTCCAGTCCACTGGCGGTATTTTGAAACCCTGTACTATTAGAGTACAAGGCCGTATGGCCGATTGCCGTGTTATGATACCCTGAGCTGTTGTTAAGCAAAGTTTGATAACCGATAGCTGAATTGGCAATGCCTGTGTTTGCGGCACTGTTTACGGAACCCATCAATGCTTCATAACCAACTGCAATATTTGTGTTAGTATAGGCTGTGGTGGTTGGGTTGGCATAATACATGGCTCTTGTGCCTATTGCCGTAGCATTATTTCCAGCCTTATTGAATACAAGTGCAAAATGCCCAATAGCGGTATTGTAAGAACCTGTGGTGTTGTAATAAAGTGCTCCATAACCATTTGCAGTATTGTAAATGCCAGTGCTATTAGAATAAAGTGTTTGAGAACCATAGGCCGTATTTGCATTACCTGCAGTAGTGGAATATAGTGACGCGTAACCCATGGCTGTATTGGAAGAAGCTGTGGTATTAGAGAAAAGCGCATAATGACCATGGGCAGAATTGGAAGTGCCTGTGGTATTGGAGCGAAGTGCAAAATAACCATTGGCGCTATTTTCGCTACCAACCGTGTTATTATAAAGTGCTCCAAAACCATTAGCGGTATTGTAGAAGCCCGTAGTATTGGAAAAAAGTGTATACGCACCATTAGCAGAATTAGAAGAGCCTGTGCTGTTTGAGAAAAGTGCATTTTCACCAATAGCAGTATTGGAAGAACCCGTGGTGTTGGAGTAAAGTGCCTGGGGCCCATTGGCTGTATTGGAATAACCGGTGGAGTTGAAATACAAAGATTGATATCCTATTGCCACATTATTATATCCGGTAGTCGTATTCTTCCCGGCACCGTAACCAAAAAATGTCAGCGCATTTGCTGAATCTATATGTCCGGCTGGCTTATTGTTTATACGGAACCGCAATGGGTTATTATCTGTTGTACCCACAAAATTATTGACTGCATCGCTGCCGCTGTTACCTGTAAGGTTCCATCCGCTTTTTGAAACAATGGTTTGCCAGTTGGGCACAGCCGGTGAACCCATATTCACCATCAATTGATTTTTTACTGAATCATATACCATTAATCCTTTTGCAGGAGTAATAATAGCAGTGATACCCGAAGTAGTCATTCGTGGCATCAATAATCCTTTGGTTGTACTCCTTACTTCTAATTGAGCAGAAGCATTGGGAGTAGTAGTGCCGATGCCTACATTTTGAGAAAAAATGCCCGGCACAAAGAATAATATGCAAGACGCAAAAAGGAAAACAATTTTTTTCATACCCTGTCTATTGAAGTGTAAAAACTTATTCTCAGTGAAAATGAGGTTACTTCAGGGTATTTTCTATACCTCCGGTGGGTGAATTTTAAACGATTAAAATAATAGCAGGATGATTACACCAGGCGCTGGCGGATGGCTTTTACAACAGCTTCTGAGGCAGAAGCAACATGCAGTTTTTTGTAGATCCTTTTTACATGGGTGCGGACCGTTTCATAACTGATAAAGCTTTTCTCCGCAATGACATGAAAGTTATATCCTTCCACCATCAGCGAAAGAACTTCCTTTTCGCGGTTACTTAATATATACTGTTCATCATTGGTCTGTACTGATGGCGCAAATTGCTGGAAGAGCTTAAGCACACGGCTTGCTATATAAGGACTCATAGGAGAACCGCCATTATACACTTCATGAATAGCTTCAACCAACCTGGCCGGAGAGGTTGATTTCAGAATATATCCGGAAGCGCCGGCACAAATAGCAGCAAATATCTTATCATCATCCTCAAAAACGGTTTGGATAAGGATCTTTATGTCAGGCCAGTCCTTTACCACTTGTCTTGTGGCTGTTATTCCATCCATCCCGGGCATTTCGATATCCATTAAAACTACATTGGGGTTGGATCGCCTGATCCTGTAATCGAGATCCTGCCCATCCATATAAACACCACAACAGCTAATGCCGTCGGTACCGCCACAGATAGCTTCAAAGCCATTACGCATGAGTTTATTGTCCTCGAATATGGCAACCTTTATCTCCATCCTGAGTGTATCGAAGGATTGATTTTTATAAAGAAACAAAATTATATTGCTTCCCGTTGTCCCCCGCTGGGGTGAAAATTGAATTGTAACCGGATATGGGTGCCCTTCCCTTCCTGCGAGTCAATGGCAAACGTTGCATCCAGGTCGGCCGCCCTCGCCTGCATATTATTCAGCCCGTTTCCCTCATGGCTCCTTTTTTTATCAAAACCTTTTCCATCATCTCTTATTTCTATTTCAATCCGGTCACCTTTTTTATTTAATGCAAGGAAGATATTTTTCCCCCCTGAATATTTAACAGCATTGTTGATAGCTTCCTTTATTAGCATGTAAATATTTTTTCTTGCCTGCATGGAAGGCGAATGAAGCCGAACCTGCTCATCCATATCAAGGTGCAGCCGGATCGCTTTACCCGCACATAAATTAACCGCGTAGGATTGGAGTTTGGCGATGATCCGTTCAAAACTATCATTAAGAGGGTTGATCGTCCATACGATATCACTCATTTTTTCTATCATTTCTTTTGAATTCGTAGTAATATGATCAAGATAAACCTGTGCGTCATTTTGCTGATGCTGTTGTAGCTTTTCCCTCGCAATTTCACTAAAGAGCGCTACGCCACTCAGGGTGGCACCCACTTCATCATGTATATCCCTGCTGATGCGCGCCCGGATTTTAGCTCCTTCTTTTTCCTTTTCTGTTTTTATCAATTGTTCCTGCGCCTGTTTCAAGTCAACAAGGGATGCCGCCAATTGCCTGCTCAATTTCTTATTCTGAGTATAGCGATAATATATAGACCCGCTGAAAAGCAATATGGCAGCAATAGCGATGTATGCAAAATTCTTACGCTGGCTCTCCTGTCCTGCAATAGCTGACTGCAATTCTTTTTCTTTCGCCATCAACTCCAGTTCATTTTGTTTCTTAACCATTTCTTTTTGCTGGTTATCGAATGCCAGGTTGCTTTCGGATGCCTCCAGTCTGTTGATCTCATTCTCCTTCGAAAGAAGAGTAAGTTGCTGTGATTTCTGTGCATCTGCCAGGTTTTGTTTTTCTATCTCATCCATTTTTGATTTAAGTTGGTATCCATCCAGTTCTTTTTCTCTTTGTAGCAATTGAATCTGTTGTTCCTTTTTTTCGGTTTCATATCGCGTACTGAGTTCAATCACCGCTTTTTCTTTGCGGAATGTCCACAATGAATCTTTCAGATGATCATGAATCCGAAAATAATAGAGCGCTGAATCCTTATCTCCTTTTTTTTCAAATGCCCTGGAAATATATAAGTTGGCATCAGTGATATTTTCAACCGGCCGTTGAGTGCTGTTCAATTGTATCGCATATAACAAATGCATGATTGCA
>DATDIX010000165.1:0-4668 GCA_036520835.1 Chitinophagaceae bacterium
CCGAAGACCTGGTTTTTACCCCGAGGCTGGGGTTAGGATTGGGTTTGACAAATTTATTTTACGGCTATAATATTTCAACTGATAAGTATCCTTTCCCTAAGATCGGCAAACATCAATTTTGCCTGGTAATTAACACGAACATTCTTTTTTATCACCGGAAAAGTAAAAACAATTAACCGCTTTGATGAGGTTGCCTGAATGTCTAAAATATTCCACCCTGCTGTCCACTATCGGTACACCCTCAAATAATCCACGATCAGCCATTGCGGGAAAGCAGTGGATGCATCCGGGCTGCCAGGCCAGTTGCCGCCGACAGCAAAATTGATGATCATAAAAAAATCTTCATTGAAAGGATAGTTGAATGCTCCTATATCGGCTTTATTGATCGTTGAGAAAAGATTACCATCCACGTACCATTTCATCTGGTCCAGTTTCCATTCCAGTGAGAAGACATGAAACTCATCATGGAAAGTGCCGGAAGGCAATGTATAATTCCGGTTGATGGAAGTGCTGCCCGGGCCCGGGCCATAGTGAATGGTGCCATGTGTCCGGTTAGGCTCATGTCCTACTACTTCCATCAGATCTATCTCGCCGCTGCTGGGCCATCCGCCGAATACATTGTTCTGCGGCAATAACCAGAATGCCGGCCATATTCCCTTGCCCCTTGGCAGTTTTGCACGGATATCTATGCGTCCGTATTTGAATACCTTCTTGCCTCTTGTCAGTATCTTGGAGGAAGTATAATTCTTTCCGCCAAAATTTTCCTTTTTTGCTTCAATGATCATTTTACCATCCTGGAAAAAAAGATTATCCGGACGGTAATACTCCAGTTCATTATTTCCCCAACCACATACATTGGGGCAGCCATCCCCGTTCTCAAATGTCCATGCATTGCCATCCAATGTCCCGGTATTGAACTCGTCGCCCCACCATAATGTATATCCCGGATAGCTGGTAGGTGCATCATAACCTGCATTGGTAAAAGGTATCAGTATATCATCATTGCTGATGACACCCGTACCTGTGTATTGCTGGATCGTGGAATTAGTAGACCCTGTCAGCATCAGGGTAAATTCATCATCACTTTCCCTGGCATTATCTGCTACTACAGAGATGGTCACGGTTTTTTCTGTTTCATTCGGCTGGAAGGTCACTGATTGGTTAACAACGGCCGCAAAGTCTTCTCCGGCTTTTGCTGATCCTTCTACGGTCGAATAATTGACCACCACCTGTTTGGATGTAGCAGCGCTTAGCCTGATAGTAAATATGAATGAAGATGTTCCTCCATTCCCTTCCGGCTGTGTTACATTATTAACGGTGACGGTAGGGTTTGGCCCGCCCGTGCTGCCGCCGTTATTTTTTTTACAACCGGTCAATATGGCCAGGAGAAACAGGAAAAACAATTTACTGGTCATTTTAAGTTTATTAATACCACTGATCATATATAGTAAGGTAAAAGTGGAAGAGCACTCAACCTGGAAAAGTAAATGCGTTCCACTCTTTCTGATTGCTGCTTATTATTCACTTCAGATTGCTACATAAATAAATTTCCAGGCGCCCCAGCCATAATCTAATTTCAAAACAACGCGGGTAGGCGTTATAGAAACAATATCATAGGTAACGCTTGCTGCCGGTGCACCAAGAGCTGCATCCGGCGGTGTACCTGCTTTATACAATCCCAGGTGTGCACCTGTGCCGGTCACTTTTAATTTTGTATTGCCTAATACTTCAAAAGTGAACACCGCATTATTCGCCCATGCCTGGAACTGCGCCGGTATAGCGCCGTTGGCATAGCAGCCTACTGCAGGCATGCCGGCCGGCCAGGGGGTTCCCCCTTCTTCATCTACATAAAAATCACCTTTGCTGTCAAATGTCATGGTGCTTCCTGCTTTGGTGAATGTGTATTCATCATTGAATAAGCAAGAGCGGGATGTAAGATCTGCCACTCCATTCTGCCACCAGGTAGTCACTTCATCAGGGCCTATCCTTAATGCACCGGCTTCAGGGGCCAACTTCCATTTCCGGGTATTGTTACCGGTCAGCATTTTAAAAGGTGTTAGTGCAGCAGGGTCATCATTCGCCACGGTGATCACCTGCTTGGCGCTGTCTGTTCCGCTATGCCCGAACAGGAATAAACGTACCGTATAAGCGCCTGCATCAGGAAAATAAACAGTATCTACTGCTTTGCCTTCTTTATAACCGGCGCCATTGGCTTTATCCCAGTCATACCGAAACCCGTTTTGAGATGTACTGGTCAGCAGGTATTTGTTTACTTGTCCTGCTATAGGTGTTGCCGTAAAAGAAGCAACCGGTTTTGGCAACAGATCCCTTGTTTCATATTCACAGGAAAAAAACAGGATGACAGAAAGGATCAGTGTCGTGATATATAATGAATGTCTTTGTTCAATTAACTTTCTCATATTAAAAAGTTGAACTGTTAGAAAATGATTTACAGCCGCATCAATAATTGGGGTTCTGCGGTAATAATGCCGTTCTTACGTCATAATCAGGAATAGGCAGCAAACTATGCTTGGCCGCCTGGAATCCCAATGAGCCCATCTCTTGGGCAGCTAAACCCCAACGCACAAGATCTGTATAGCGGAACCCTTCAAACGCCAGCTCTAATTGCCTTTCTCTTACTATCGCATCGAATAAGGCAGTGCCTGTTGCTGTTACATCAGCTAAACCACCGGCACGCTGACGAATAAGATTCAGGTATTGGCGTGATTTGGTCTCGTTGGTAGAACGGTAAAACGCTTCTGATGCCATTAATAAAACATCTGCATAGCGGATATGCCGCCAGTTGGTGCCATAGTTCAATTCGCTGATAGGCCCGCCTGTTTGTGCGCCATATGACCCGTATTTCCGCTGGAAAAAACCTTCGTAATCATAAGCGGCCGGATTGCTCCAGTTACCACCGGCTGCAATCAGTTCACCGACAGACATAATGCTTTGTTGTCTTCTTTGCACATCACCGGCAGCAATGAAAGCGTTCCAGAGTTTTTGTTTGGGCAGGTTGAAACCCCATCCTCCAATCAATGAATCAGCAGGGGCTTTTGTATAATAGTCTCCCCTGGGCCCCATTAATTGTACATGGATATTGCTTTCCGGGGCACCTCCCCATGGAAAATTTCCCCAATCATAGCTGCGCCCATTGGTATAAGATATTTCAAACAGTGATTCCTGCCCGAATTCATACCCTCTTGAAAAAGCAGCGCCTACCGATGGAGCCAGCGAGTATTGAGTGGATGTAATGACAGTTTCGAATTGTGTGGCAGCATCGGCCCATTTCTGCTGGTACAGGAGCGCTTTACCCAGCAAAGCCTGTGCAGCGCCCTTTGAAGCACGGAACCTGTCAGCGCCGGTCAATGCATTCTTCAACGGAAGAACAGCAATAGCTTCCTGCAGGTCTTTTTCTATTTGTGCATATACAGTTGCTTTAGCTTTGCGGCCTGTACTGGTGTATTCGGCCGGTGGTATATCATCCAGCACCAGGGGAACATCGCCCCACAATGAAACCAGTTCAAAATAATTATAAGCTCTCAGGAATTTTGCTTCTGCGATCAGGCGTTTACGAAGATCTGTTTCCGGCAATGTTTTATTGATCACTTTATTGGCCCGGTAGATCGTGAAATAACACATCCTCCATGCTTCCCTGACTTTATCATTGGTCGCATCGAAGTTATAATTGTCAAGTGTCTGGTAGCCGGGCTGGTCGCCGGGATCGCTTCCGCCTGCATTACTTTCATCGGACAGCAATGTTTTGATCATATACAAGCTGCCCCACATGGTATTGTAGTGCGCCTGCATCATATCATATACGGCGGTTACTGCCTGCGTGGCATCCTGGTCGGTCTTATAAAAATCCTGTTCAGCAAAAGCTCCGGGAACTTCCTGGTCAAGGAATTTTTTACAACTGCTAGTCAGCAACAAAGCAGATAAACAAACTATCGTGGTCTTTATTAAATAATTTTTCATTGTTTTTACATTTAACGATTAAAAATTAAATGTCAATCCTATAACGGCTTTCCTTGGCACAGGATAACCTCCGCGGTCAATACCGATACTGTTCTGCCCGTTGCTTCCTCCTTCAGGATCCACACCCGGGTATTTGGTGAACGTAAAAAAGTCATCCAGGGAAACATAGATACGTGCCTTCCTCACTTTTATCCTGTCCATAAGGTTTTGCGGCAATGTATATCCCAATTGCAGTTGCCTGATCCTTGTATAAGCGCCGTCAAAGATCATGAGGTCGCTGTTGTAGATATAAGGATTGGATGTATTGGAAGCAAACCATGTATTGGTACTTCCTTCCCCGGTCCAGCGATTGGTATAGAAGAATTCCGGTTTGTTGGCAGTACCGCGGTCTGTCCTGTTGAAGCCCATCAGTATCTCATTCCCTGTTTGTCCCTGTACGAATACTAACAGGTCGAAGCCTTTGTAAGCCAAATTCAAACGTCCGCCATATGTAAGGCTTGGATGAGGGGTGCCGATATTGGTCATATCACCAGGAGATATCTGCTTGTCACCATTCACATCCACTACTCTTGGTTCACCTGGTTTTGGTGCATACCCTGTTATACCGGTCTTGACGAGATAATCATTTATATCTGCCTGCGACTGGAATATGCCATCTGTTTTGTAACCATTAAAATACCAGAGTGGCAA
>DATDIX010000166.1:0-10518 GCA_036520835.1 Chitinophagaceae bacterium
GGAAATCTCAATCCTTCATCTACTATTACTTTTTCACCACTGGGCCGTATCAAATAAAGCTTACCCGGCCTTGTGGCGCCATCCGGTGACGTAACATAGATGTTCCCGTTTTTTGCTACAACAATATCATTTGCTGAAATACTATCCGCCACTACGGTTTCTTTTTCATTGGCATCATAACTTAAAATTTGCCTGGTACCACCAGCAACAGTGTACCGTTTACCATCCGGGCCAAAACAAGTACCGCTTGCTCGTTTAGCATCCACAGTTAGCGTAACTGGTTTCCCATCCGGCCCCATTTTATAAGTTTTTGAAGTGGGTATATCCTGGTAATAGACTTCGCCTGCCGCATTAACTGCTGTGCCCTCAGTAAATTGATATCCCTCTCCTACCAGTTCCCAGTTTTCACCGGGAATAAGCAAGTCCCTTAAATATGGATTTTTGGAATTTCCTTTAGCAACCGGTGCAGGCCAATCTTTCCAGAGCCAGCGCATGGCCTGCGGAAAAACAGCTGTACCCTGGTTACCATTGTGACCGCCTTCACCCCATATATGGTTCACTTCATAACCGGCAAATGTCAATGCCCGTTCCATCATTTCATTTGCTTTCCACCAATCACCGGCATAAATATTCAGGTCATTAGCGCCGTCCTGTAAAAAAACACGGATCGGTTTGGGTTCGTATTTACGTACAAGTATCGGGTAACGGTCTGCGCCACGCAACCCGGTATAAGTACCAATAGCGCTAAACACTCTCGAGAATTCATTTGGTTTTTCCCATGCAACCGTGAAGGCGCAAACAGCCCCGCTGCTTGATCCTCCGATAGCACGGTCATTTCCATTTTTTGATAAATGTATTGCGCGGCCATCGCTTGCTTTTTTCTTTTCTACTTCAGGTAAAATTTCAGTTAAGATAAACCGGGCATACGCATCTCCTAATCCATCGTATTCAAAACTCCGGTTGAACCGATTAAGCGCTGCTGTACCGCTGTCAGCCATTACCCTGCCCGGTGTTATAAAAACACCAATGGTAACCGGCATTTCTTTTTGATAAATAAGATTATCAAATACAGTGGGGGCCTTCCATTGTATGCCATCCTGGTTTACATATACACAGGCTGGCTGATCAGGTTTATATTGTGCGGGCACATATATCCAATACTCCCGCCAGGTGCCGGGAAATATTTTAGATTGGTCAAACGTAAATTTTAATACTTCGCCTTTAGGCACCCCGGCATGTTCTACGCTGGCGGAATCAACAGGATAATTTTCTGCGGGAGCCTGTGCAAAGACATAAGCATATGCAAACATGCATAGAAAAAGGAATACTTTTTTCATACTCAATCGTTATTGGTTGGTAAATGACCTGCACAGGCAAGACAGGCTGAATGTTGAAGATAAACTGTTTTGGATAAATTGTGGCGTGACCTGGCAACACTGAACTTACAAAGCTGTTGATATGGATGCAAAATAAAAGCGGCCCCGAGAGAGCCGCTTTTTCCGCTAAGCAGTTAGTGAGGCGGATACAAAACCAACTTTTTACGACATTTATTTATAAAGCAGGGCAAAGTTAAAAACAGGTTTTAAACCTTTACCGGGATAATGACAAGGTGAAAATTCGTTTTGCTGCACGATCCCGGAAAAAATTTCATTTTCCTCCAAAAAAAACGGGCAATTCCTTTCGGAAGTTGCCCGCCCAAATTGTCAATTGACAATGTATTCTTATGCACTATTATATTAAATCATTCATTTTCAGCGTCTATAAATATTCTGGTTTTTCAACTTATGCCTTTTCCGGAGCCGGTTTCAGCTTCCCAAGCCACACTTTTTTACCCTGAATCATCCTGACGAGGTACATGATCCCTACAAAAATGAAGAAGAACGGTCCGGCAAAACCGAGCAGGGCAATGAACTTGAAACCGTAGAATCTTTCCATCGGCCTTTTCAGCCTCTCCGCTATCAGGTACATGCTTGGCACCATCATGAGCGTTAGGAAGAAAGAGAATATAAGGCCGAAAATGATCGTCCAACTCAACGGTCCCCAGAAGACCACGCTATCGCCTCCAAAGAAAATGTTGGGACGGAGATGCTGGAACAAACCGGCAAAATCAATATTAAAGCCTACGGCCAGCGGTAACAATCCGAGGATGGTAGCTACTGCCGTCAGCAATACAGGTATGATCCTGATCTTACCTGCCTGGATCGCCGCTTCCCTTGTCCGCATTCCCCTGCCCCGCAACTCATCGGTGAATTCAATAATAAGGATCCCGTTTTTAATAACAATACCCGCCAGGCCGACAATTCCCACCAACAGCATGATCGTTGCGATCGTCATTCCTGTGACCGCATATCCTATCAACACACCTATTACCGAGAAAAATATTTCGGTGATCACGATAAACGGTTTGCTCATGGAATTAAACTGCAATACCAGGATCAGGAAAATAAGACCCACCGCAATGATAAAGGCCAGTGATAAAAATTCATTTGTTTCCTTTTCCTGCTCACTTTGCCCGCTTTGCCTGATGGTCACATCCGATGGTATCTTCACTTGACTTTTAAAGTCGTCTATCTTCGTTTTCAGCTGCGCATTGATCGGGGCTACCATCGTAGGATCGAGCACATTACTCTGCAACTGTATCGTACGTTTTACATTCTTTCTTTTTACCCCGCCTGTTGTATTGGTATAATCCACCCTGGCTACAGCACTTAAAGGAAGTGACTTCACCTGCATGGTATTCATATCCATGAAAACGATGCGCATATTTATCAGTTCGGTAATGTCATTCCGCAACAGGTCTTTGTACCGTAATTGTATCTTGTATTCATCCTCGCCATCTTTGATCTTGCTTACCTCCTTACCAAATACAGCGGTACGTATTGCCATGCCGATCTGCCCGGTACTTACTCCTTCCATCATCGCCCTCTCCCTGTCCACCACAATGCTTATCTCGGGATTATTCAGGTCAACATCCGGTTGCAGGTTCTCCACTCCTTCCACACGATTTGTGTCAAGGTAATTAAATAATTGTGTGGCCACAGAAGCAATACTTTCAAAATTATCCCCTACCACTTCAATGTTTACGGGGGGATCGGTGGGCGGACCGCCACCTTCCTGTGCCACTTCTATACTGGCTCCCGGGATACCTTTCATTGCTTCCCTGATCGAATCTTTGTATGGCCCTGTACTTTTCCCATGTCGCTTTTCATATTCGACAAAAGAAACCTGGATACGGCCAAGATTGGATTGCACACTGCGGTTATTATCTGTCGGCTTGTTGGCGCTTACCGCTACATTGGAGATAATGCTTTCCACCATACTGCCGGGAGTACCGGGCTTTTCCTTCTCCAGTACTTTGTACACTCTTTTTTCCAGTATATGCGTAATACTATCGGTGTATTTCACACCTGTACCCACAGGAAGTTTCAAATACACATATATGAAATTGGGATCACCACTGGGAAAGAATGTTTGCTTGGTTCGTCCTGTCTTGATACTCATGGTTAACATTACAAGGGAAACCGCAAATATTCCGAAAAGGGAGATAAAAGCCCATACCGGGCGTTTGCCCTGCAATACCCATCTCAATAGTTTTTCGTAACTGTTCATCAACGCAGGCAAAACCTTTTTCTGGAATGAATGGATCGCATTATTCAACACAAAAGCGTTGAACACCATTAACACCGCCATCAATAATAAAAAGTTGGCCAGCCCGGGCATACCCGCCAGGTGCATCAAAACGCCTACTGCTGCAAAAGTGATGAACCATTTATTCCTGAATATCGCTTTCTTTGGTTTTTCAAATTCTTTACCCTCGGGCTTCATAAAGCTCACGGCGAACACTGGGTTAAATATGAAGGCTACGATCAGGGATGCTGCCAGTGTAAGAATTAAGATGGTAGGCAGGTAGATCATGAACTTACCGATCAATCCTTTCCAGAATAATAACGGGAAGAACGGAGCCAATGTAGTAGCCGTACCGGCCAGTACCGGTATGAAAACCTCTCCTGCCGCTTCTTTTGCACTTCGGACAATGGGCACTTTCCCGTTATTATAGATACGATGCGTATTCTCAATCACCACTATCGCATCATCCACGATGATACCTAAACCAAACAATAAACCAAAAAGTACAATGAAATTGAGTGTAACACTTGTACCAATGATAGCATCGGCAATGGGCAGGAACAAAAAGGCTACAAATACGCTCAACGGAACACTCAATGCCACAAAGAAGGCATTGGTAACACCCATAAAGAACATCAGGATGATCAGCACCAGCACAAAGCCGATAATGATCGTATTGATCAGTTCGTTGAAAGAGGTTTTCGTTTGCTTGCTCTGGTCACCGGTGAATTCAACTCTCAGGTCTTTGGGCAGTTCTTCATTCTTTTGCATTTCCTCTACCGCTGCTTTTACCTTATCGGATGTATTGATCAGGTTCTCACCCGCCCTTTTCACAATATTAAGGGTTACGACATTCTTACCATCCAGCCGTGCATAGCTCTCTTTATCTTTAATAGTGTCCCTGAGTTCAGCAATATCCCGCAAATAAACAGAAGCTCCCTGTGCACTGCTGCGCACCACTATATTCTGCATATCGGTAATGCTGGCAAACTGACCTTTGATACGCAGGGTACGTTTCATATCGCCCACCTCTATCAAACCACCGGTGATATCATTATTCTCCCGGGCAATGGCATTTTCAATATCCATAAAACTAACACGGGCCACCGTCATCTTATACGGATCCACATTTACCTGTATCTCCCTTTCCGGTGCACCAACAATTTCCGCTCTTGTTATTTCACTTAACTCTTCGAAGCGGTCCTGCATCTTATCGGCATATTCTTTCAGTTTTATCCCATCATAATCTCCGCTGACGTTCACGAACATGATCGGCATTTCGCTGAAAGCAAACTCCTGTACATCTGGTTCCTGTGTCAGGTCAGTAGGCAGGTCCGTCTTTGCTTTGTCGATCGCATCTTTTACTTTTTGTTTTGCCAGTTCTGTTTTTACATCCGTATCAAACTCCACC
Source organism: Chitinophagaceae bacterium (assembly GCA_036520835.1). Lineage (GTDB taxonomy): Bacteria > Bacteroidota > Bacteroidia > Chitinophagales > Chitinophagaceae > VBAT01. The sequence continues at coordinate 5,039 of DATDIX010000166.1, forward strand.
ACGATCAGGCTATAGTCTGTCTGCGAAATACTCTCTATCTTATTGACTTTGGCGCCGCTGATGCCTTTCAATTGTTTTTCAATCGGCCTTGTTACCAGGTTCTCGATATCCTTTGGCGAGTTACCTACATATACTGTTGCCACGGAAATGGTCGGTACAACAATATCCGGGAACTGCTCCTTCGGCATAGTGGTAAATTTGTACAGCCCATATGAGGAAATAATGATAGCAATGATATAGATAGCCGTTCTATTATCTATTGCCCAGCTTGTCGGCTTAAATTGTTTGAACTTCTTGGTAATTCCTTCTATGACTTTCATCTGAAATTATTTAATGTCGTCAATTAATTTTGTCTGAACATCCGGAAGAGAGAACACAATGCCCGTAATCATCACTCACCATACATCCTGAGCCTGTCGAATGACACTACTTTCCCGTCGTCACTGCCTGCCCGTCATAAACGGTCTGGTAGCCTTCTGTAATGATCAATTCACCGCCTGTCAGCCCGCTTTTTATTTCTGTAATGCCGTTATAAGATTCCCCCACGGTCACTGCTTTTTTCCTGGCTACTGTTTTATCTCCTGCTTTTTCTATTACAAATACATACTTGCCTTTTTCATCCGTCTGTACCACATTGATCGGCACGGTCACTGCAGCTTTTACTTTATAATCGAGAATTTTCATGGTAGCAAGCTGGTTTGGCTTCAGGAAAGGGTTTGAAGGAACTTTTGCTTCGGCAGTAAATGATCTTGTTGTCGGGTCAATGGATGCACCTACCACATTGATAACAGACCTGAATGCATCCTTGCCTGTTTCGGGCACAGCCACCAGCACTGAATCGCCTTTCTTTACCCTGGCAACATAATTTTCAGGGACTGCTGTAATGATCTTCAGGTTGCTGTTATTAACTATTTTGATCTGGCCTGCTCTTGGGTCAGCAGCCGTCTGGGGAGAAAAGAGCTCTCCTACTTTTACATCTATCCTATCAACTACACCGCTTATTTCTGCTCTTACGTTTGTATAACTGAGTTGATCCTGCGCAGTGCTTATCAGCGCTTCTGCCACTCTTAACTGACCTTGTAATGCATCCACTTCTGCTTTGGCATTGATCACATTTATCTCTGCCCCGATATTTTCCTTCCATAAGTTTTGTTGTCGCTCATATAGTGTCTGCGCCTGCGCCAGCCTGGCTTTCAGGATACCGGCATTCTGCTGTGCTCCAACAAGAGTTTGCTTTGCCAGTGCATCATCCAATTTTAACAGCACCTGCCCTTTTCTCACCTGGTCTCCGGTCTTTACATACACAGCTTTTATCACACCTCCCATTCCATTCGGCGCTACATAAGCTACGCCATCCGCATCTATCTTTCCCTGCAGTTCTATGTAGTGTACAAAATCCTGTATCCTCAGTGCTTCAGCAGATACCAGCTTAAGCGCCTGTTGTGCTGCAGCCGGGTCAGCTTTAACGATCTGTTCTTCTAACTGGCGGATCTCCGCATCCAGGTCATTTTTTTCCTTCTTTAATTTCTCCAGTTTCACTTTCAGTTCCGCAGTAGCATCCTTTTTATCTTTCGACCCAGCGCCACAAGCCGTCAGTGAGGCGGCAATGATGACTGCGAAAGCTATTTTCCAAATGTTATTCATATAATTCATTTTATTGGTCACGTAATGGTTTTGATTTATAATTTACCGGTTGCTCTTAAAAAGTCGATCTTGGCGATCACTGCATCATATAATGCACTGACATAATTGGCCTGGGCATTTTTCAGGTCCCCCTGTGCTACATTGATATCCGTTTGATTACCTATGCCCATTTCATACTTCCTTTTTGTCTGCTGGTATACCTTGCCGGCCAGGTCCATATTTTTTCTTTGAAAATCCATCGTGGAGATAGCCACCCGGAAATTATTTTTTGCTGTCGCTACTTCATTGTCTATAGAAAGCTGTAAGGCAACAATATGGTTCTCTGTCTGCTGCAGGTTAATCTTGGCCTGCTGGATCTTTGATTTATAGTAAAACCCATTAAAGATCGGGATGGCCACATTCAGGTTGATATTGGAAATGGTGAACCATGCACCGCTTTCAAAGAAATTCCATTGGTCCCGTTGTGCATTTTTTAGATACTGACCGTTTAAGGTTACGGTAGGGGCCTGGCTCAGTTTATACCGCCTGATATTATACTCATTCAGCTTCTTACCTATCTGCGCATACTGGTATTCTTTCCTGTCTTCATAAGTGTATGTTTCCATTCCAAGGGTTGCGTCCTTGACCTGTTCATCACTAAGTGTATCCGTCAGCACCAGTTCATCTGTAACGGGCATTCCCATCAGCACTTTGAGTCCATAATACCCATTGGAAACAATACTCAGGGTTTTATTCTTCTCTGTCAGCAGGTTAGTCAACTGCACACTTACTTTATCAACATCCAATTGCTCTGCAAGGCCATTCTGGTGGATGACACGGGTATCTTTCAATAACCTTTGCAGCAGGGCGATATTGGTATCAAGTAATTCAATATGCGTTCTGCTCACCACTAACTGGTAATATATTTTATAGATATTGGTTTTAATGATCTCCTCGGTTACTTCCGCATTCTTTTGGGCAAACGCTATCGTGGCATCCCTGGCCTGCAAGCCAACAAATACCTGCCCGTCAAATAATAGCTGGCTCAGGGTAACCCCTGCCGTAGCGCTGTACTTCACCCCAAACTGAGCAGAGATATTTCCAAAATCCGATGGCATCTGGATCGGGTTACCGCTTCCGTCCTTTACCCCTTCATCTATCAGTACCTGGTAAGTAGCCGGCGAAATAAAATTGGGCAATACCTGTGTAGAGATATTGGGGTTATACGTGGTCCCCAAACTGGCATTAAGACGAGGGTAAGCATAAGAAGTTATTTCCCTGTTGACCTGTTCCTGCATCTTTACATCCAGTAAAGCATTTTTTACCTCCACATTATTCTTTGCCGCATATTCAATTGCCTGCCGGGCAGAGAATTCATGGTGAGTGACCCTCACCGTATCCTTTGTCTTTGCCTGTGCCATTACCAATACCGGGAACAATGCAAGTACAGCGAACCAGGCTATTTTCTTATTTTTTATTTTCATCATAGCTCAATTTTTTTTGTCTTTGTTCATTATATTTCTGTATCAGTTTATGACCTTTGATGGTAGCAAGTCCGTAAACGAAATGCTCAATGATAATCTCCGTCAGTGTACCGAGGTTATATTTCCCGGGCGGAAATAATGCAACATTAAAAGGAATCATCATGGACTCAAGACGAAACTTTGTAATAACATCTATGTTGAGTTCGGGGCGATACAACTCTTCTTTGATGCCCCATTCAATATTTTTACGGATAACCTCTGCAAGAAATTTGTCTTTATGCTCTTTGACCCTCTGGTAGGACCGGAAATGGAATTTTTCCAGGTCATACAGCAGCATGGGGTTCATGTTCGCAAACTGTTCCATGATCATTTCCATAGTAATGAATATCTCATGAACAGCATCACTGGCCGCATCCCTGCATACCCCGCAATCTGTTTGTATCTCTTTGATATGACCATCCACGACAGCATCTACCAGTTCATCTTTATCAGCATAATACTGGTAAACCGTTTTTTTAGACATACCCAGGTTATTCGCAATATCATCCATCGACATGGACCTTATTCCGTATTGCATAAACAACTCTTCTGCTTTGATCAATATTCTTTCTTTTGGTTCCATTCTCACAAATTGAGGGGCAAAACTATGGAAACTTTTTTCGTTACCGAAGTTTCCATCAATAAATTTTGCCCTTCGTAACAATTAATTAATCAAACAAGTGTTAGTTACCGGGCTGTTTTGAGTTGAAAATCAATCCTTCATTTTTCCATTACCTTTGACCTGAAAATTGACTTACATGGGTAACAGGTTGAAAAAGGGGCGGATATTAACGGCAAGAAAACTGTTCAGGTACTTTATCCAGGGTATTATTATTCTTGCCCCGATCGGTATCACCGCATACGTTTTATACTGGCTTTTTGAAAAAGTAGATGGCATCCTGCGACCCGCCGTATTTGCAATTACCAACGTGAATATTCCCGGGCTGGGTTTTGTAATCATCCTGCTGTTTGTCATATTGGTCGGCTGGGTGAGTTCCAACTTCCTGATGGGCAGCGCCATCAACTTCTTTGACCAGTGGATGGAAAGAACTCCGGGCGTCAAATTCATTTACTCTTCTACCAAGGATTTTTTTGAAGCATTCGCCGGCGAGAAAAAAAGGTTTAACAAAGCTGTATTGGCAAATGTATTTTCAGAAGAAGTGTGGATCGTTGGTTTTTTAACCGATGAAGAGATGCATAAGTTTGATATGGGCGCTGATAAAGTAGCCGTGTATGTACCCCAGGCTTATAATTTTGCCGGTCAGCTATATATATTACCAAGAGATAAAGTAAAAAAGATAGAGCATATCACTTCCGGTGAAGCGATGAAATATGCTGTCACCGGTGGTGTGGTGGACCTGGAAGAAGAAGTGGACCAGAAATTAAGATCGGAATTGAAAGCGGACAGGAAATAGAAGCTTACCAGTTTGTAATTTTCATTGATTGAAAAATATTCTTATCCTTTTCTTATCAATTCTGCTTGCACAGCCATGCTTTTGCTGGGGATTCTTTGCTCACCGCAAGATCAATTACTATGCTGTTTTCCTGCTGCCACCGGAAATGATGGTACTGTACAAACCTTATGCAGGCTTTCTGATGGAACATGCTGTTGATCCTGATAAAAGAAGGTATGCTGTGCCCGCTGAAGGGCCCCGGCATTATATTGATATTGATAAATACGGAATTTATCCATACGATTCCTTGCCACGAAAATGGAATGACGCAATCGCCAGGTATTCTGAAGATACGTTGAATGCACATGGCATTGTGCCCTGGTGGATACAAATCATGTTATCCCGGCTGACCAATGCTTTTAAACAAAAGAACCAGGCATTGATCCTGAAATATTCTGCCGAGATCGGTCATTATATCGCCGATGCACATGTACCGCTTCATGCCAGCAGTAATCATAACGGGCAATACACCGACCAGAAAGGCATTCATGGTTTTTGGGAAAGCCGCATCCCGGAGTTATTAGCAGACAGGGAATGGGATTTTTTTATCGGCAAAGCGGAATACATTAAAGACCCGCTTGATTTTACCTGGAAAAGAATATTGGAAAGTGCTGCTGCCGCTGATACAGTATTGAAATTTGAAAAAGAATTGTCAAAGTCCTTTTCGCCTGACCAGAAATACTCTTTTGAGGATCGTAATGGCGTTACCGTGCGGCAATACTCCTCTGCCTATACGATCAAATACAACGAGATCATGAAAGGCATGGTGGAAAGAAGGATGCGCCAATCCATTTTTGCTATTGCTTCTTTCTGGTACACGGCATGGGTAAATGCCGGCCAGCCCGATCTTATGAAACTATCCAACAAAGAATTTTCCGCT
>DATDIX010000167.1:0-2551 GCA_036520835.1 Chitinophagaceae bacterium
CGCAGCTCAACCATCATATCGTATTGAATGATGCTGAAGAATCGGCTTATTTTCATAATACACTGGAGAATCTCACCGAAGCGCTGGATATTTTTTATTTCCCTTCATCTTTTAAGAACAGGAAGAATTACCGCTTGCTCAATTCATCGCATGTGATGTTGCGGACGGAAGCGCTGACTAAGATCGCCGGCGGAGGGAATAAAAAAGTATTGGTCACTTATCCTGAAGCTCTTTTTGAAAAGGTTGTAGTACCCAACGTTCTTTCTTCCAATATCATTCATATCAAGACCGGCGATACCCTCGATGTAAATGATACGTTGTTAAAGCTGGCTGATTACGGTTTTGAAAGAACAGACTTTGTCTATGAACCCGGGCAATTCGCTATCCGTGGCGGGATACTTGATATTTATTCTTTCGGCAATGAAAAGCCTTATCGTATAGAGCTATTTGGCAACGATGTGGATTCTATCCGTATCGTTGATCCGGAAACACAATTGAGTGAAAGAAAATTGCTGCAGGTAAACATTATTCCCAATGTAGATACGCAGTTTGAAGATGAAGACAAGGTTTCCTTGTTTGATTTTCTGCCGGAGAATACTATCGTCTGGATACAGGATTATGATTGGTGCAAAGAAAGATTAAAAGATTGCGAAGAAGACCTGGAGTTGTTTATCAAAATGGTAAAGCATGGGCTGGAAGCAGCGGAAAAACCAATGACCCATGCAGAGAGACAGCGTTTGCAGGAAGAAGCCGATGACAGGTCGGTAAAAAAGGAAGTAAAAACTGATGATTTTATTACGGCAACTGTTTTTGAAGAGCAATTACTGCCCAAACATGTTGTAGGGTTTGGCTTTAAAGATTCCTTTCCTGCTAATTACCCAACTTTCTCCATTCAGTTTTCTACGAAGGAACAGCCTGCGTTTAACAGGCAATTCGATCTGTTGATAAAGGACCTGAAGAGCTGGGAAAGCAAAGGATTTCAACTATACATTTTTGCAGAGAATCCGAAGCAACTTGAAAGGTTACGCACTATTTTCCAGGACCTGCCCGCAGGGCCCGGTGGGAAAACAGAGATTGTTTTCAATCCCGTTACTACTTCTATTCATGAAGGTTTTATTGAAGAAGACCTGAAGATCGTTTGTTATACAGATCACCAGGTATTTCAGCGCTATCATAAATACAAGGTAAAACAGGCCTACAACAAGAACAAAGCATTGACGCTTCGTACGCTTCGTGAATTGCAGCCCGGTGATTTTGTCACGCATATTGATCATGGCGTTGGTACATTCAGTGGGTTACAAAAGATGGAAGTGAACGGAAGGCTGCAGGAAGCTGTACGTATCATTTATAAAGACAGCGATATACTATATGTCAATATCAACTCACTTCATAAGATCGCAAAATATACCGGAAAGGAAGGAAGCGTTCCCAAAATAAATAAACTGGGCAGTGATGTATGGAATAAGCTGAAAGAAAAGACAAAGACAAAGGTTAAAGAGATCGCTTTTGACCTGATCAGGCTCTATGCACAGCGAAAAGCACAGGAAGGCTTTTCACATTCGCCGGATAATTATATGCAAATGGAACTGGAAGCCTCTTTTATTTATGAGGATACTCCTGACCAGAGCAAGGCAACAGCCGATGTAAAAAAAGATATGGAATCGCCTTCGCCAATGGACAGGCTGGTTTGTGGTGATGTGGGTTTTGGTAAAACAGAAGTGGCCATCCGGGCAGCCTTCAAGACCTGTATTGATGGCAAGCAGGCTGCTGTTCTTGTTCCGACAACTATCCTCGCTTTTCAGCATTATAAAACTTTCAGCGACCGGTTAAAAGATTTTCCTGTGACGGTGGATTATATCAATCGTTTTAAATCTGCCAAGGAGAAAAAGGAAACACTGAAGAAATTGGAAGAAGGAAAAATTGATATCATCATCGGCACACATGCTGTATTGGGAAAAGAAGTAAAGTTCAAAGACCTCGGTTTGCTGGTAATAGACGAAGAACAAAAGTTTGGGGTAGGGCATAAGGAAAAGATCAAGACACTTCGTACAACGGTAGATTGTTTAACACTGACAGCCACACCTATCCCGAGAACACTACAATTCTCATTGATGGGTGCAAGGGATCTTAGTATCATCAATACACCGCCACCCAACCGCCAGCCGATACAAACCGAAGTGCAGTTATACAACGAAGATTTTATCCGCGAAGCCATTTATTTCGAAGCAGAACGGGGCGGGCAGGTTTTCTTTATCTACAACCGTATCAGTGGTTTGGCGGAGATCGCTTCTATTATACAGGGATTGTGTCCTGACCTGAGCATTGGTTATGCTCACGGACAAATGGAAGGGCATGAACTGGAAGAAAGGATATTGGATTTTATTGACAAAAAATACGATGTACTGATTTGTACCAATATTGTTGAAAGCGGGGTGGACATTCCGAATGTAAATACGATCATCATCAACAATGCTCACCAGTTTGGTTTAAGTGATCTGCACCAGTTGAGAGGAAGAGTAGGCCGCAGCAATAAGAAAGCATTTTGTTATTT
>DATDIX010000168.1:0-28708 GCA_036520835.1 Chitinophagaceae bacterium
ATATGAATATTCAGTTTTTCAAGAAAGGAAGTAAAGTAATCACTCCAGCTGAATGCTACATAAATATTACCAATGGAGTATTCCATGATCAATGCCCAGCCAATGATCCATGCAAACAATTCTCCAAAACTGGCATAGGAATATGTATAAGCACTTCCGGCAACAGGGATGCGGCTGGCAAATTCTGAATAACAAAAAGCAGTTAAAGCACAGGCAATACCTGTAATGACAAAAAGTATAACTACACCCGGACCTCCGGAAAAAACGGCTCCGCCGAGGCTGCTGAAACTGCCGGCGCCAATGATAGCGGCTATTCCAAAAAAAGTAAGATCACGAGCTGTAAGAACTCTTTTTAACCCGGCGCCATGACTGTCATCGCCGCCTTCTGCAAGTATGGATTCAATTTTCTTTTTTCTGAACAATGAATTTGACATCAGCCAGTTGGTTTTGAAAAAGGAAAATAAGGAAAATCTTACAAAGGGCGCATTAATTCAATGAAGCCGTAGTACTGAAGGAGAATATATAACGCAAGTGCGATCCCTGCTGCCAATACTATTTTTCCTAACAACCTGTCTGTTGCTGAAAAAGCTTTTACCTTTTGCCCGTCCGGCATTGTCTTTTTGCTGAATGAAATATAACCACCAATAAATATAACAGCAACATCAATGTAGATATGAATGAACCAAAGAGCTGCCAACCATAGGGCAAATGCACAAAAGAGCCATAGCTTATCCAATACCCATGGTTTTTTTAATTCTGTCAGTCTTTCGGTTTTTGCCTGTTCAAGTTCTTCCTGTTTGATGGCTAGCCCTCTTGTATCCAATATTTTTTTCGCCCAATACAGGTCGAACTCATTCCATTCATCAGGCTTTTTCAATACACCGATTAATTCATCATTGGAAAAAGAGAACAGGTAGTAATCAGCGATTGGTTCCTGCTTACTTTCACTGACAGCATTCAGTAAAAACTCATCCGCTTTTTTAAAATCCCCGGGGTTGAGTTTGACATAATAAATATTTAAAAATTCATTATTGGAAAAAGAAGCATCGAAATAACCAACAGTATCTTCCCAGGCAACAGAAAAGCCTGCTTCAGAAAGTTTCTGGTACAATTCAGTGGCCAGTTCTTTATCATTGAACGACCGGTATTTGACAAATTTTTCTGACATCAATGATCTCTTTGTACCAGGTACCCGGCTAACTGTTTTAATGGTTCTTTTCTTATGGATAATACCGCCACATCTTCCAGGTGCTGAAAAGCTTCATCTAAAAATTTATTCTTCAGTTGCAGCGCCCACTCATCTACTTTGCAGTCGCGGTACACCTGTAATACTTTATCCACTTTACCAGGCAGATTCCCGGAGAACAATTGTTTCAGTTCTTTCTTTTGAGAAGCAGAAGCTGTTTCCAGCGCATGGATAAGCAGGAATGTTTTTTTGTTGGACAATATATCGCCACCCACCTGCTTGCCGAATTTAGACGGGTCGCCAAAAGCATCCAGGTAATCATCCTGCACCTGGAAGGCTAACCCGAGTTTACGGCCAAACTCATAAATAAGGTCCTGGTTCCTTTGCCCGGCGCCACCGAGTATGGCGCCCATCTTCAGGCTCGCTGCCAGCAATACCGATGTTTTCAGTTCGATCATTCGGATATATTCATCAAAAGAAACGGATTCTCTTTTCTCATAATCCATATCATATTGCTGCCCCTCGCATACTTCTTTGGCTGTATTGTTAAAAAGATTCTGCACCTGGCGTATAAAAAGCAGGCTGATATTATTCATCAGTTCATACGCTGCGATCAGCATAACATCACCGGCAAGAATAGCGGTATTCACGCCATACCTGCTGTGTACAGTTTCCATTCCCCGGCGCAACGGGGCTTTGTCCATAATATCATCATGTATCAGCGTAAAATTGTGAAAGAGCTCTATCGCAGTCGCCATTTCCCAGGCATCCTGTTTTATCTCATCAAACAGTTCGTTGCCCATCAGGCAAAGAATCGGGCGGATACGCTTGCCCCCCATTTTTAAAAAATATTCATTGGGGGCGTAGAGGGTTGCGGGTTCAGCCGGAAAATGTTTCTGATCAAAATGCAACGCAAATTTTTGGGATAATAATTCGAATGATTGCATGTTGTTTTATTTAGCCGCAGAGACGCTGCGCCTTTGCGGTTTATTTTTTCTTTTTAGCTTTTTGTTTCACCGGGTCTGTTTCTTCTTCCATTTTCTCTTTGGCAATTTCACCTGCCACTACCCATTCATAATCCAATTGGCGTTTGGTGAGGTTAGCTGCTACTACTTTTATCCATACTTTATCTCCCATTCTGAATTTCCTGCCGCTTCTATGACCTACCAGGCAATAATCTGATTCTACATGCCTGAACTCATCATACTCCAGCAAACTGTTCACACTGATGAGGCCCTCGCATTTATGCTCCACTGTTTCTACCCAGAAACCAAAACTGGCCACACCGCTGATCACCCCTTCAAACTCTTCCCCCAGATAATTCTTCATGTACTGGACCTGCTTGTATTTATTCGCGGCCCTTTCCGATTCCATTGCCGCCCTTTCCCTTTCGCTGCAGTGTTTGCATTTTTCTTCCAGTTTTTTATCAGGGATGATATGATTATCCAATGCTTCCTGTAAAATCCGGTGTGCAATCACATCGGGGTAGCGGCGTATCGGCGAAGTAAAGTGACAATAATGTTCAAATCCTAACCCGTAATGCCCGACATTTTCTATGGTATATTTCGCTTTGGCCATGGTGCGGATACCTAACTGTTCCAGCACATGCTGCTCAGGTTTGCCATGCGCATCTTTCAGTAATTGATTAAACGATTCTGCGATCTTGTCCGGTGAAGAAGTGTCAAACTTATGCCCGAACTTTTTGGCAAATGCTACGAACGGCAGCAACTTCTCTTCATCAGGTGTGTCATGTATGCGGTAAGGGAAGGGAACCGCTTTCCCTTTCAGTTTGATCTTTGAAATATTTTCTGCTACATACCGGTTTGCCAGCAGCATGAATTCTTCGATCAGTTGGTGCGACTCTTTACTTTCTTTGATCATGATACCGATGGGGTCGCCTTTCTCATCCAGTTTAAAGCGTACTTCCTGCGAAGAAAAATTTATCGCCCCTTTACTGAACCTTTTTTTCCGCATCCGCTGCGCCATGTCATTTAATAAAAGGATCTCCTCTTTATATAACCCGTCTTTTTCTTCAATGATCGCCTGCACTTCCTCATAAGTAAACCGGTGGTTGGAATGGATGACCGTTCTGCCTAACCAGTATTGTTTCACTTCACCTTTCACTGTTAGCTGGAATATGGCAGAGAATGTCAGTTTATCTTCTTTGGGACGCAATGAACACAATACATTTGAAATATGTTCCGGCAACATGGGGTTCACCCTGTCAGGTAAATAAACCGAAGTGGCTTTTTGATAAGCCGCTTTATCCAATGGCGTATCGGGTTCAACATAATGGCTTACGTCAGCAATATGAACGCCTATTTCGTAATGACCATTCTTCAGTAATCGGATAGAGATCGCATCGTCAAAATCTTTGGCATCTGCCGGGTCAATCGTAAATGTGAGAATATCACGGACGTCTTTTCGTTTTTGTATCTCACTTTCAGCAATTGTATCAGGTATCCTGGCTGCTACTTCAAGGGCATCATCAGGAAATTCCAACGGAAACCCATTTTCAAGCAGGATCTCTTTCATAGCTGCATCATTGCTGTTTTCAGCATCCAGTACATTCACCACTTCACCGACCGGACGCTTGCCATCTTTCTCCCATTTTACCAAACGGGCCACTACCCTGTCACCATCTTTTGCATTATTCAATGCAGAAAGGGGTATATACAGGTCAGGCATGGGTTTATCCATTTCCGGAATAAAAAAAGCGAAATCTTTGCTTACCTGGATACGCCCGATGAATTCAACCCGCTTGCGCTGCAGCACTTCAACCACTTCTCCCTGCATTCGCCGGCCGCCTCCATCATTCTTTATCCTGACCACTACCGTATCGCCATGTAAGGCTGTATTAAAATCTCCGGGTCGTATGAGCACATCTGTTTTTAGATCAGTTACAATGACGAATCCCATACCCGATCGGGTCACATCAAGGGTGCCTTTTAATGTTTTGCCTGCGCCTGAACTGCCTCTTTGTCTTATCTTTTTTGAATTTTTTCTTCCCATAGGTTTGTTTTATTCTGCCTGCCTGAAATTCTTAATAAAATTTATGACAAGCTCATTGAATTTTTCTGCTTCTCCAAATAAAAAATGATGCTTTACGGGTATCACATACATTGGCAGATCGGTTAGTTCATGGTCAAACTTTACCAGCCTCACTGCATCTTTTTCCGTGGTTAAAATGATCTTTTCAGAAGATTCGGTCTGCCTGAATTTTTTCCGGATCTCCCGGAGATCATCGATCGAGAAGATATGATGGTCGGGATATTGCTGCATAGTATAAGCCTTGCTATGTTCTTCCAAAAGGGATTTTAATGGTTTGGGGTTGGCAATGCCTGTGACTAACAGCACTTCTGCCTTTTCACTGAGCCTGTATGATTGTTTTGTATGGATATGATAAGCTTCACCATATTGAATGGCGGTAAAGAAAACCGTTTGCCCCTGTTTCGGCTTTATCTCCTTAATGATCTTTTGTTTTTCATTTTCTGAAATAGCCGGGTCACATTTGGTGATGACAATTACTTCTGCCCTTTTATAAGAAGACTTGAGATCACGCAGATCACCGGTTGGCAAATAAAAATCACGGGTAAACAGGTTATTGTATTCCGTCAGCAGGATATTCAATCCTGCTTTGATGGCCCTGTGCTGAAATGCATCATCCAATATGATCGCATCCAATGACGGTTTATCATGCAATAACTGTGATATAGCATCCAGTCTTTCTTCCCCGACTGCTACAGGTACACCAGGGAATTTCAAATGAAACTGCATCGGCTCATCTCCTATTTCTAAAGCCGTTGTTTCCTGATCTGCCAATGCATAGCCTTTAGTTTTTCGTTTGTACCCACGGCTGAGCGTCGCTATTTTAAAATCATCTTTCAATAACCGGACCAGGTATTCTACCATGGGCGATTTACCTGTGCCGCCAACCGAGAGATTGCCGACACAGATCAATGGCAGACCAAAGGAAGAAGAACGGGAAATGTTTTTATCATAGAGCCAGTTGCGGATAGCAATGGCCAGCCAATACAGCAAAGCAAAAGGCAGCAAAAGAATGCGGAAAGATTTGAGAAAGAAATTAGAAAACATACACGTTTTGCGGTGTGATACAAAGGTCTAAAGGTACGTCAAAATCATTGCGGTCATCAATGGAATCAAAGGGCTCAGAATAGCAGAAACCGGCTTTGATGCAATCCTCCCGGCAGTCAGCGAGGTATTTATCATAAAAACCTTTTCCGTACCCGATGCGGTAACCATTATTGTCAAATGCCAGCATCGGAACAAATACCATATCTATATCTCCAGCAGGAACAACCATGCCTTCACCGGGCTCATAGATATTCAGCGCTTTCTTTTCAAAAGGAGTGTCAATATCTGTAGCCACCGCTTTCATTGATAAGGTTTCAAAATCAGAAACAGGGTAACATATTTTCAGTTCCGGGTTCCTGAATTTCAGAAACTCAGTGAATAAATGCGTATTGGGTTCGTTATTCTCTTCAATAGGCCAGTAAGAAAGCAATGATCCAAGAAAAGGAAGTTCAACCGACTGGAATTGTATCAGCACCAGGTCATCCAGTTTCGACATTACCTTTACAGAAAGCTGCATCCGTTTTTCCCTGTATAATTTCCTGGCTTCTTTTTTCAACATAGTGTATAACGGCTGGTATTGAAGTAATATTAACCGCAAAGTCGCTGAGTGATGCAATGTTCGCAAAGGAACTACTAAACATTGTAAAATCTTTGCGCCTCTGCGGTTAAATTTATCTTACAAAAGTGGTGAATATCGTGGTACCGTAATTTCTTTCGCTTTTATAATGCGGGAATGTCTTATAATTGTTCCGCGGCGTATGTTCCAGCACAAACCAGCCGCCGGGGTTCAATAATTGTTTTTCAAATACCAGCTTTGGCAAATCATCAATATTCGTTAATGCATAAGGCGGACCGGCAAATATGAAATCAAATTTATCGGTGCACTGCTCCATGAATTTGAACACATCCATCTTTACCATCTTCATATTCTCAATACGGAGCGTACTGGTTGTCTTTTTAATGAATTCGTACATTGAAGCATCTTTCTCTACGATAGTAAGTTCCTTTGCTCCCCTTGAAGCCAGTTCGTAACTGATACTGCCCGTTCCACCGAACAGGTCAAGTGTTTTCAGTTCTTCAATATCCAGGTTATGCTGAAGAATATTGAACAAACCTTCCTTTGCTATATCAGTGGTTGGCCTTGTATAAGGCATTTTTGCCGGCGGGTTGAATTTTCTTCCGCCATGTTCTCCGCCTATGATGCGCATCGGGCAAGGTCATTAAGAGTAGTAAAAAAATGAGCCGGGTATTCATGCTCTTCTATCACCGGCATGTTCCAGGTGGGATCCCTGAATTCTACATTCACGAAGAACTGGTACATTTCCCGGTACAACTGTGATTCTTTTTCTATTAACCCTGAAACAGTCAGTTGCACCTGCTCCTGCGACAGGGAGAACTGGTGACATGTTTTTAACAAATAGTAGCAGATGTCTTCCGGTGATGAATATAAATGTGTTTGTGCGATCAGCAGTTTGTTATCTTTTATAGCGATAAAAGAAAACTCATCCGTATGGATATTCACTAATAGCCTGTCGGGCTGACCGGCCGGCATGGATTTAATACCCAGTGTAAAATGATGCCTGTATATTGCTGACGGGAACTTCCGGCTTACCCATTCCTGCACATCTTTAGGCACCGCATATACGTTATACAATTGCCATTCGGTCACCGCTTCCGAAATAACAGATGATTGCCCGTTTTGGCCATGCATGGAGTCAAGCAGTGTGTTAGAAACATCTGCATTGAAATGCTGCATCGGCACCATCACATTCTTTGAATGATCATAGCTTACCTGTACGGTGTAAAATGAACGGCTCAGTTCATGATGATCAGCATAAATAGAAGACAAGGTTTCACCGTCTGTTTCATCAGTAGTATAATAAGCCAGTGAATGAAGCTCAGTTCCTGTTTTATCAGTGACGGCAAAACTAAAATGCCGTTCCCCGATCCCTAATGACAGTACCTGTGGAATGGTCCCGGGGGCGCTATCGTTTTTTATATAAAAAAGTCGTTTCAAGGTTTGCTGATTGCGTGCAATAATAGGGAAAAAAAGCCTCACCTGGCCTCTCCTAAGGAGAGGAACCACTCACAGCCCCCGCTTTTCGACGTGTCTTCTGAATTTTCTGCATTCAATTTGGGGAAGACTTTTCTAGCAAATAAGAAAATTTGATTAAGCAAGGGCTGAGTTTTGGTGGCCTTCCCCTTCGGGGAAGGTCGGGATGGGGCCACTCTTTATCGTACATTTGCTCCCATTTTTAAATTATGGCAGGCATACCGGGACATAGCAGCTTACAGGTCGAGAACAGTAACCGGCAGATCATTAAGATCGCCCTGCCGATCAGCCTTGCCATATTGGTGCCACAACTGAATTTTATTACCAACAATATATTCTTAGGACATTACAGCGAGCAGGGATATGAATTAGCGGTTGCCAGTATCACAGGTGTGTATTACCTCATCTTTGCCATGATCGGGTTTGGCCTCAATACCGGTTTGCAAACCCTTATCTCCCGCCGTGCCGGTGAAAATAAACCCGGGGAAATAGGAAAAATATTTGCGCAGGGCATTTTTATATCACTGATCATTGCTGCTGCCGGTATCCTGCTTACCTGGTTTGTAACGCCGGCCATATTAAGACAGGTGCTAAAATCGCCTCAGGTCGCTGAAGATTCGATCGAATTTCTCCGGATAAGAATATGGGGTCTCCCTTTTTTGTATATCTATCAAATGCGGAATGCGCTGCTGGTAGGCACTAATAACAGCCGCTATCTTGTCAGCGGGACCTTAGCGGAAACAGTAGCCAATATTCTTTTTGATTACCTCTTCATCTTTGGCAAGTTCGGCTTCCCGGAAATGGGTTTGAATGGCGCTGCTGTAGCCTCCATCATTGCAGAGTTCACCGGCATGTTCGTGATCTTTATCGTTATTCACCGCAAAGGCATCAGCCAGCAGTTCTCCCTGTTCAATCATTTCCGGTGGGACAGCGGTAATGCAAAAACCATTATGTCCATTTCGCTGCCGTTGATCTTCCAGTTAGCCATCAGCATTATCAGTTGGGAGTTCTTTTATATCCTGATCGAGCATCATGGTCAGACAGCACTGGCTGTTTCCAACGTGATGCGGAATATTTTTGGTATGATCGGCTGTGTCACATGGGCATTGGCAGCTACCACTTCTTCGATCGTCAGCAATATCATTGGCCAGGGCAAAACAGACCAGGTGCCTGTATTAATCTGGCGGATTGTGAAGATCAGTACCGGCTTATCACTCGTTGTGGCGATACTCATCAACATTTTTCCTAATGTTCTTCTTTCCATTTACGGGCAGGACCAGGCATTTACTATTGCCGCCATTCCTGTAGTAAGGGTTGTCACGCTGGCCATGGTGCTGATGTCATTCTCCGTCATCTGGCTCAATGCCATTACCGGCACCGGCAACAGCCGCATCACTTTCCTGATCGAACTGGTCACTATCGTTCTCTATTGCATCTATGTATACCTGGTGCTGGAAAAATATTTTCTCTCCATTACAATCGGCTGGATGAGTGAGTGGCTTTACTGGCTAAGCATCTTCGCTCTTTCGTGGTTTTATATGAGAAGTGGGAGGTGGAGGAATAAGGTGATATGAATTATTAGCTGGGCTATAGTGCTACTATGATCGTCTGTTGCGTCGCACACTTCAAGGTTCTGTTCGCTATTCAGCATATAGCAGGTGGTGAAAGAATAAAGCTGCGAAACTATAAATTTTCCAGAGCAGATACAATTGTAACTTAGTAAGGCCTTTTCTTCGGATTCTTTCTCATATCAAATAAGCAAAGGATCTCGATAGTATCGTTATGATACCGGTAAAATATCTGGTTATGCGGAGTAAAAAGTACGCTACGGATATCTTTTTTCTTTGCTGAAGGTTTACCAATAGTGGGATGGGTGATGATCAGTTCAATACGCTGTTCTAATTTTTCCAGGAACCGAAAGGCTGTTTTTGCAGAGAATTCCTTAAGCAGGTATTGGTAAACACGGAGCGTATTATTCCGGAATCTTTTGGTGACGACTACTTTTCTCTCCACTTATTTGTTTCCTTTTTAAAGTCGTCCCAGCTTATTGTATCTTTGTTATCGGCTTCTTCAATTGCTTTTTCCAGTTCCTGTAATTGTTCAGGGGTAAGCCCGTCGGTAATATCTTTTTTGCTGGTATAAAAGACTACATCTTCCATCACCTGGTTTAATATGGTTTCATCCTCTATACCTTCAAGCATCTGGTAGATCTTTTCTTTTGCAGAATTATTCATAGCGAAAAATTGTACCTGTAAATTACAAAATATTGTTGTGAATAGAAACCTGGTTCTTCTGCATCTCTGCTTGATAAATGATCCTCGTAATGAGGGGATTACTCACTCACCACCACCGCCAGCTTATTATTATCTACATTAACCGCCAGTCTGGTCACTCCTTTCGGCATAGAAATATCTCCTTCCACAACAACCTGCTGCCAAGGTGCTTCTCTGTTCAACTGGTAATAGAACACCTGGTTTCCGCTGCTCATCAGTATTGTGTTGTTCTTTAGCCATACCAAATGATCTGATCCCTTAACTGTTTCAACCAGTGAAGAAACAGCTAGGCTAGCCAGGTCCAATCTTTTAATAACTGAAACCGTATCTGATATTTTCTGTACAAAACTCATTGCCTGTTGCCCCGGTATCTTATGGAGGCTGCGGCCAATGTTTGTGGCAATGATCGTATCCTTTTTTGCCAGCAGATCATAATAACGTAACGTATGCCTGTTACTGTCGCCCAACACAAACAGTACCAACTTATCTTTACTTGCCCAGGCATGATAGCCTACTGTCAGATTATTGATCAACACTTCAGGCTCGCCGCCATTGATCGGATACTTACCCAGATCCTGGGCACCATTATCTCTTTGTATGATACAGGAAATGAATTTGCCACCCGGGGTTACTGTCGGGGAGTATTCCCTTTCATTAGTGAGGGTAAGATTTGTAGTTGTTTTCGTTTTATAATCGTAATATTTTATATCACTGCGGCCACTATCATTAAAAGAAGAGTAATAAATAATAGGCTTGGAAGGATGAAAGAAAGGCTGGTTGTCATATCCTTTGTGATTGGTGATATTCACACCGCCGGAAAGGATCACTTGCCCGTTCTTCACTTTTATATCAAAGAGATATATTTCAGAGCCTGTTTGCCCGAAGGATTGTATAAAAGAAAAGATGACGGGAAGAAGAAAAGCTTTTTTCATGTATACAATGTATGAAAAAAGAAGCTGTTAGTATTGTTTTGAATACTTCACTCCCACGGTTCCTGAGAATTTATCAATTGGTGGGTTCAGTTTTTCAATTGATACAATTATTTCTTTTATCTGGGGGAACCGCTTATAGGAATGTTGTGCTATTGCCTGGGCCACTGTTTCCAAAAGATCAACCGGCTGCTGCATGGTCGTATTGACTATCTCAAACAATATGGCATAGTCAACCGTATCATCCAGGGAAAGAATAGTTCCGCTTTTGGGCAAATAGCTCACCTGCATGTTCACCACAAAATCATTTCCCTTTTGTCTTTCTTCAGGGTATAATCCATGATAAGCCCGGAACCGGACATTGTTAAGAGAAATAGTTAGCAGATCAGTCATGAAAAATTGGTTTCATACTCCCCTTTTGCTTCGCTTTACTCGCAATGACGGGGTTGGGGGTTAAATTCCTTTCGCACCAAGGTAGCGTTCCGCATCCAATGCCGCCATACAACCGCTTCCAGCAGCTGTCACCGCCTGGCGATAGATCTTATCCTGCACATCTCCTGATGCAAAAACACCTTCGATATTTGTTTTTGAAGTACCCGGAATTGTTTTGATATAGCCTGCTTCATCCATATCCAGCCAGCCTTTGAAAATATCTGAATTGGGCTGGTGACCGATCGCTACAAAAAATCCGCTGATAGGTATTTCCTGTGTTTTGCCGGTTTTATTGTTTTTAACTCTTACGCTGGTCACATTTTTTCCACCGATCACTTCATCTGTATCTGTATTCCAGTACACTTTGATGTTCGGAGTATTGAACACACGATCCTGCATCACTTTACTGGCCCGCATCGCATCCCGGCGGATGAACATGTGTACCGTTGTACAAAGTTTTGAAAGATATAATGCTTCTTCAGCGGCAGTGTCCCCGGCCCCTACTATGGCCACTTCTTTGCCCCGGAAGAAAAATCCATCACATACGGCGCAGGCGCTGACACCATAGCCATTTAGTCTTTGCTCACTTTCCAATCCCAGCCATTTAGCTGAGGCACCGGTAGCAATGATCACAGCATCCGCCTCGATCCATTTTTCCTCGTCTATCTGAACTTTATAGGGTTGTGCAGAGAAATCAACTTTTGTGGCGAGGCCATAGCGGATATCTGACCCCATCCTCTTAGCCTGCTTTTCAAAATCCACCATCATCTCCGGACCTTGTACTCCATCAGCATAACCGGGGTAATTTTCTACTTCGGTTGTAATGGTTAATTGCCCGCCCGGTTGTATGCCCTGGTATAAAACAGGCTTCAGGTTAGCCCTGGAGGCATAGATAGCGGCCGTATACCCGGCAGGGCCGCTGCCAATTATCAAACAATGCACTCTTTCACTTTCTGTCTTTGTTGCCATTCTTCTTATCAAATTTTAATCGGCAAAAATAATTGTAAATAGTATTGAAATTGCATCCTGCTTCTCTTCTGGAAAGCATGTGCAAAAGTAGTAACAGTACAGGGATTAATATGTTTTATTGATGTAGCAGGACTGATCTTTACCCGGTGAATTAATGTCCCTATGCGAAAACAGCCCCAATCAAAATGATTGAAGCTGTTTTCATAAATAAACCCACCAAATTTCTTCCACCATGCGGCGGAAGACTGCTATTTTAACCTAAGTAAGCTTTTAATGCGCTGCTGTAACGGGCTTTCTGTAAACGTTTGATCGCCCTTTCTTTGATCTGGCGGATACGCTCTTTGGTAAGATCGTATTTCTGCCCGATCTGTTCGATGGTAACACCCTGCTCACCATCCAGGCCAAAATAAGCATTTACAATTTCCGCTTCTCTCGGGCTGAGTGATTTCAATACACGGCGGATCTCATTTCTCAATGAATCCTTCATTACATCATCATCTGTATCATCACCACCTTCCAGCAGGTCGCCCATTGCCACATCTTCGGCTTCATGCACGGGTGCATCGAGTGAAGTGTGACGGGTATTGCTCTGGAAAATATTATTGATCTCTGTTTCACTCATCTCCAATAATTCAGCTAACTCTTCTGTTGAAGGTTCCCTCTCATGCTCCTGCTCAAACGCCATGTAAGCTTTGTTGGCCTTATTGTAGGTGCCGATCTTATTCTGGGGCAAACGCACCAGCCTTCCCTGCTCGGCCAAAGCCTGCAGGATAGATTGGCGGATCCACCAAACTGCATAAGAAATGAATTTAAACCCTTTGGTTTCATCAAATCGTTGTGCTGCCTTGATCAAACCAAGGTTACCCTCATTGATAAGGTCGCTAAGAGACAAGCCCTGGTGCTGATACTGCTTGGCCACAGACACTACGAAACGGAGGTTAGCCTGCACCAGTTTGTCCAATGCTTTCTGATCTCCCATCTTAATGCGCTGAGCCAAAGTCGTTTCCTCTTCAGGAGTGATCATCGAAATCTTTGAAATTTCCTGGAGGTATTTCTCAACTGCCTGAGAATCCCTGTTAGTAATTTGGGTTGCAATTTTAAGCTGTCTCATAATAATCTATCTGTTTAAATGACAACGAATAATAGACAGTCTTTGTTTGCAGAATGTTGCAAAAGGGTAGTTAAATAGAACCGTCCGAGTCCGTCTGCAAAAATACATCGCAAACGCCGAATCTCATAACCATTGTGAATAATTCTTAATGTGGAACGAGGATGAATGCCTCCATGAATTCAATACAATTCAGTCTGGATATGTATTTCAGACATTTCAGGTTTTTTTTAATTTTTTTTCACCGTCTAATGTGAATTACTTATTCCCGATGTTTTTAGTAGCCTTTTCCTTTCTATGTAAGAATATCCAGATGACCAATCCTGACAAAAAAAGTAGGGTAGAAATGACTTCGGCCTGTGTGGGTTCGAAACCCAATAAGGGAAGTGGATTATTTACCCTGATCTTCTCTATGAAAAACCTTTCTAACCCGTTAAGCATTAAGTACAAAGCGAAAAGCGTTCCCGGAACTTTCAGTTTCTTTCGAAATGACCATAAAATGAAGAAAAGAATTAAGCAAACGACTGTTTCATAAAAAGGGGTTGGGTAAGCTGGCTGACTAAGTTCAAAACAGAACTTATCAGCACAACCGGGGATCGGGTCGCCCTGTTTGGCAACATTGTGTGGATAAGTGTATGCCCACATCCAATCTGGCAACCAGGAAAAAGGCTTTGGTTTTAAATTAGTGATTCCCCAGTCACCATCACCGGCTACCTGGCAACCGATCCTTCCTACTGCATAGGCAAGCATCAGGGCGGGTGCAGCAGCGTCATTCAGGTGCCAGAAACCGATTTTGTGCTTTTTTGCGTACCACCAAATGGCAAGCGCCGCACAAATAAGACCTCCATAAAATGTCAAACCTTCTGCCGATATGATAGAAGATGGATCCGAAATAAATGAATCCCAATTTTCAAAAGCATCAAATATTTTTGCACCCAAAAGGCCAAAAACCAGCGCAAGTATGGTGATCTCTCCCACCCTGTCATGTGGCCATATCCTTACCGTTCTTTTTTCGGGCTTTGGAAGCTTATGCTTGTTTTTGTCGTGCCATTTAAGGCCGGCAAATAATAAACCCAAAGCGATGCCTGCCGGCCAGCTTCCAATAGTTGAAAAAATAAATTCCTGCGGATCTTCTGTTGCCGAACTATCCATGATAAACAACGCAATAATTTTATATCCCAGCAAAAAGCCCAGTAAAAAATTCAATAGTATTTCGCTGATCGTAGCGGGCTGCCCCACCATTACCTGCATTTCAGTCGGATGTAATAAACCCTGTTTGCTTTTCCTCCGTAGTTCCATCGTTAGAAAAACTGCAGCAAGAATAAATGCGATTGCTACAAAAAAGCCAAATGAATTAACGAAGCGAAGAGGTTTCCAGTCGATCCCAAAAAGGTCCTTAAAGGCGAAGTAAAGGTTTGGATACATTAAAAGTCGTTGGTTTGTTAAAGTGGCGAATATACGAGTATTGATAAGAATTATTACCGGGTAAAAAAATACCTCTCCATAGCTAAATGGAAAGGTATTGATACATTGTTATTTCTTGTTAAGACATCACACTGCAATGCTGTTCAAAAGCGCCGATAAGATTTTTGGCGATCATTTGAGCAGGTCTGCCTTCTATCTGGTGTCTTTCTATGAAATGAACCAACTGCCCGTTTTTAAATAAAGCAATGGATGGCGAAGATGGCGGGTAAGGCAATAAATGCTGGCGCAGTGTACTTACAGCTTCTATATCAAAACCGGCAAAACTGGTCGTCAGGTAATCAGGTTTGGTATTAGCATTGGCAACAGCCATCAGCACTCCGGGCCGTGCAGAACCGGCTGAACATCCGCAAACCGAGTTGATCATAATCAGCGTGGTGCCTTCTTTAGCCAACTGGGCTTCTACATCTTCTGAGGTTAACAATTCCTGGAAACCATTATCTGTTAACTCTTCTTTCATGGGTATTACAATCTCTGCAGGATACATATTATTGTTGTTTGATTTTATAAGAACGCAAAAGTAGCTAAAAAGTTCATTCATACTTCCTGAACAGGAAATTATGTCAGGAAAATTTTAACGCATCGGAAATTATGTCGTATAAAAACGACGCTTTTGCAAATTTGGTCAGTAAAAAAACGGGTGGTATACGGTTTGAACGACTGTTCCCGTGATCAATAAATCTCAAACAAAAAAAATTTAATAGTATGACACAAGTAAAGTTTAGCCGCAGGCCTTTTGAAACAACTTTCAACTCTCTGGTTGATGACCTGTTTGCAGAAATGCCGGTTCTTTTTAAAAATGGTAATAATCAACCACAGCAAGGCAAAGGTTTTGCCCCTGTAAACATTAAGGAAACAGAAAAAAGCTATCGCCTTGATGTGGCAGCACCGGGGTTCGATAAAGCAGATTTCAAAATTAACCTTGACCAGGATGTTCTTACAGTATCGGTTGAAAAGAAAGAAGAAGTAAAGAATGAGAATGAAAAAGAAATCCGAATGGAATATTCTTATCGTTCATTCAGCAGATCATTTACCCTGGATGAAAAAATTGATGCTGCCGGTATCGAAGCGAAATATGTTAATGGTATCTTAACATTAAACCTTCCCAAAAAGGAAGAGGTCAAATCAGCGTCTAAAGAAATAAGTATACAATAATACAAACGCCTGTTAACAGGTAATAAATACAAGTTTTTTCTCATAAGCAGTTGGTTTTGGTTTACACCCTGTCGTTTCTACGACGGGGTTCCTTTTTTTTATACATAGCCGGATGAATTTTCACAGCAAGGCTAGACGAAATCCGGTATTTTTGCCGTTCTTTTCCCAACGGTCCAACTATGCTGAGAAAACTATTCTTCTTGTTACCCTTTTATTGTTTGTTGCTATCAACCATAAAGGCACAGAACGTGGCAGACACTACCCTGCCGTTTGTTGATTCAACGGTTATCGTACCGGAGCCAGATGCCAGCCTGCGCATTACCAATCTCAATCCATACTTCACCTTGCATGTTGACTCCATGCTTTCTTATCAGCTTGCTATCAACAAAGATGAGAAGAAGTATTACTGGTACCTGAAAAATTCGCCGGTCGGCCTGAAGATCAACAAGGATAACGGGCTGCTGACCTTTAAAGCTGAAAAAACATTCTTTCTTTCCGGCAAATTAAAATATGATGAGGTATATACCGTAAAACTGGGTGTGCAGAACCTGTCAGATCCAAAAGAGAAAGTGGATACCGGTTTTACCCTGGTCTTCTACAACACAGAGATCATATTGCCCAAAGTAAAACCTACAGTAGCCCCTACATTAACAGTGGAGGAAGGAGAACAGGTTGCTTTTAAGGTTCAGTGCGAGGCGGGCAATTTCCCGATAGAGAGTATTCTTTTCTCCAGTAATATACCCCTGCATGATTTCAAACTGGTGAAGTCCTGCGATGAAGAGTTTAGCTGGACCCCTCCATTTGATTTTGTAAAAGAAACAGATTCAGCTAAGGTCAAAATTCTCAACCTTAGTTTTATCGGTACTGCTAAATTCCGGCTGAGTGATACTGCCAACATACGGATCATTGTAAAAGATGCGCTTAACTACCCTGTTGCAAAAAAGGAATATGACGTGGTAATTAATAATGCAAAAAATTATATTCTCCGGTTGAAGTATACTTTTCTGCAATTGGACAAGGGATTAAAGAAAACAAAAACCACACGAACTGCATTTGACCTTACCTCAGCTTCAACCGCCCTGACCGGAACAGTACTGGCAACGGCCGGTAACAGTGAATCAGTACAAAATGTTGGTAAAATATTGCCGAGTGTAGGACTGGCGCTTGTTCCTGTAAAGGAAGCGGTTTCCCCCAATAAGAATATTGAACAGAACCAGGCATCCCTGATACGGTCCTCTATAAAACGGCTGGAGTATATGCTCTACGATTTCACGCTGGTGGGTGAAAAAGATCCTGCTATCACTTTAAAAACGAGTAAGCTCAAAGAAGAATTAAAACAAAGCCAGTTGCAGTTGATAGATGTTCCGGTTGATATCACCAATGATATGACAGAAGAAGAACTGAACAACTATTTCAATAGCCCGAAAGTGAATAAGAAATACAGGCTGAAAGGGAAATAACTATTGACAACCCTGCCTACGCCTTGTATCGATCAGGTACTGTATCTTCCAGACACCGTTGAAACGGACCAACTGGAAAGAGTTCACCCCGCAATGACTGAATTTTCCATTATGATAGAACTGGTAAGGTGTCCAGGCTATCGCAAGCGGCCCGTCAATTTTTACTGTTTCAAATGTGATACGTTCATCGGCAGAATCTTTCTTCAAATGACTGACAAACTCAGCAAATTTATCCGGGCTTTCATTTATTACAACCGTCTTCCCTTCCTTCGTCCGGCTGATCGTTTGCATGACAGCACTGTCACTGAAAACACTCTTAAATAAAGTTGCATCAGCATTCCTCATCCCATCAAAGAGATTATTGATAACCATCTTTACTGAATCTTCCGCAGTCTGTGCATTTGTTCTTATAGTAATAGTAAGAGTTGTTAAGAGTATTAAAAAGTATCGCATATTAACAGTGTTTGCCATCTTTTGGTAAATGAATTGTCGTCTGAAAATAAAACCATTCTTTATGAAACGAGTAATAATTGTACAAGCGGCAGTATTAGTAGCTGTAGTGGCGGTACTCGCCGGTTGTGGTTCAAACAGGGATTACCACGGCAGGCATTACCCTTCGAACCCTCCGCCTGCCCGGGTAAACACTTCTCTTATCATCAGTTCATCACCCGGCCTTGTTGTTCTGAGACATCCTAATGGAATGTATTACTACAGGGACCAGCGGGGATTTATTTACTGGCGCGGCTATGGCAACCAATATTATCTTGACCGGAGATATGTGAACAAATCACATAACGGGCATAGCCAGTATCATCGCTGGAAACGTTACCATAATTATGGACGATCCGGGAGAAGATAAATAATAACAAAGAGGACGGCTATTTATCCCGTCCTCTTTGTCTCTTACATCGTAGCCGTAATTACTTTGTATATCCTAATATCTTCAGCATGCTTTGTGCCGTTTGTTGTTTGGCATATAACCAGTCTGTCAGCTTTCCATTTCGATCATAGCCAACGATAACATGCTTCGGCGATGGGATCAGGCAGTGTTTGATACCGCCATACCCGCTGATCTGGTCCTGGTAAGCCCCGGTATGAAAGAATCCCACATACAAGGCTTCTCCATTATTAATTTTGGGAAGGAATACTTCGTTAATGTGCTCTTCGGAATCATAATAGTCATGACTATCGCAGGTAATGCCGCCTAAAACCACTCTTTGGTAATCCACATCCCATTTATTGATCGGCAGCATCAGGAATTTTTCCCCGATCCCCCATGTATCCGGCAGTGTGGTAATAAAAGATGAATCGATCATATACCAGGTCTCCCTGTCGTTCTGCACTTTTTCCCCGATTACACTGTAAATATGCGCCATACTTTCACCAACAGTATAGCTGCCAAACTCAGTATAGATATGTGGCATCGGCACTTTTGCCTTCTTACAGGCCACTTTGATATTCCTGACGATCTCATTGATCATAAACTGGTAATCATACTCAAATCCCAGCGAATGCTTAATAGGGAATCCGCCACCGATATTGATCGAATCCAGTTCGGGGCATATCTTTTTTAACTGGCAGTAGAGATTGATGATCTTATTCAGCTCACTCCAGTAATAGATATCATCTTTGATGCCTTTGTTCAGGAAAATATGAAGCATCTTGAGCTGGAACTTGCTTTCATAACCCTCTATCCTGTCCACATAAAATTCCAGGATGTCCTTTGCCCTGATACCAAGACGCGATGTATAAAAAGGGAAAGTTGGCTCCTCTTCCGCGGCTACCCGGATACCCAGTTTGAACGGAACCTTTACCGTTTTTGCGTACTCTTTCAGCTCTTCTTTATTGTCTAATATGGGTATCACATTATTGAAACCGGCGTTCAGCAGGTTAGCAATGCGGCGGGTGTATCCTTTTTGTTTATACCCGTTGCAGATGATATGAATATCCTTGGTTATCTTCTTTTTTTCATAAAGCTTCTTGATGATCTCTATGTCATAGGCATAGGATGTTTCGAGATGAATATCGCTTTTCAGCGCTTCTTCTACCACAAAGGAAAAATGAGAACTCTTGGTACAATAACAATAAAAATATTTGCCTTCGTATTTATGCTTTTTAAAAGCATGGGCAAACATTGTCTTTGCCTTTTTGATCTGCATCCCGATCTTGGGCAGGTAAGTAAGTTTTAAAGGCGTGCCATACTTGTCGATCAGCGCTTTTAGCTCGAGGCCATTAAAAAAAAGATATCCTTCATCTACTGCGAAGCCTTCCTGCGGAAAATTGAATGTCTGTTTTACCAGTTCATGATACGAGTTGGTCATTAGCGGGTTATTCGGTTGTGCCACGTTATTGCTTTATTATGTACAAAAGTATAGGATTGATAAATTCTTTGAACAAAAAAAAGCGACACCTTTTTGGAGTGTCGCTTTTGTAAAATCAGCCTGAATTATTTTACTGAATCAACCAGGTTTTTAAAAGTTTCGGGATTGTTCATAGCCAGGTCGGCAAGTACCTTGCGATCGAGCTCGATCCCTTTCTTCTGAAGCTTATTGATGAACTCAGAATAGGTCATCCCTTCAGCACGGACAGCTGCATTGATACGGGCAATCCACAACGAACGGTATTCTCTTTTCTTCAGCTTACGGCCTACAAACATGTAGGTCATCCCTTTTTCCACTACGTTTTTGGCAACGGTCAATACATTTTTACGCTTGCCATAAAAGCCTTTGGCTTGTTTTAATATTTTTTTCCTGCGTGCTTTGGAAGCAACTGCATTTTTTGAACGAGGCATATTAGAATGAGTTTAAAGTTGAAATTATTTGTTTCGGTAGCTCCGGGTTACAAGCTATGAGCTTCGAGCCTTAGTCTCGCAGCTCTTAACTCATGGCTCACAGCTTACTTAAGTCTGAGCAGGCGCTTTACAAAATCCACATGTGATTTTGCTACTTCACCGTCTTTGCGCATGTTACGTTTACGTTTTTTGGATTTCTTTGTCAGGATGTGACGTTTGAAACTCTTCTGATGCATGATCTTTCCGGTCGCCGTAACTTTAAAACGTTTTTTGGCGCTGGAGTTTGTTTTTACTTTAGGCATTTTACCCAGTATTAATTTTACACCCTTGAGGCGTTCCCCACAGGGGGATCCTTGTCGAACCTCTTCAGGCAATCTTTAATTCACCCAACCAGGCAAATGATTTGCCGCGAAATGGGGAATTGAATTAAGAACTATCCGTTTTTCCTTCGACTATGCTCAGGATTACGGGGTCGCAAAGATAAGGCTGGAAAGCTTACCGGCAAAGGCTCGTTCAAAATAAAAACAGGGCCGGTTCACACAGCCCTGTTTTGCAAATACATTTTAAAATAAGCAGCCCTATTATTTAGGATTCAGAGCGTTATCAATCCGTTTTGAAATATCTTGTAAGTGAAATTTGCTCATTTGGTCTGTTGTGCCCGCTGCCGCAGCATTTATTTCAGCCCTCAAAGAGGTTAAATGAGCCCTTATCACACTTTTTACATCAGACTTGTCGCCTCCGGTAGTAATTATCATGATCGAGATCCCGCCTCCGGAGAATGGAGAACCCTGTGAAGGAGGATTCAGGATATTCACAAGCATATTGACGTAGGCCTTCTGCAAATTACGTCTGTAAACATCAATTGGCTTACGGCCTGGTAATTCACTCCATATCCCTTTCTTCAGATCAGAGAAAAATTCTGTGATCTGGTAGGCATTATTTCCCAAACTGGCTTCAGCTTCTACCATTTTATTCAATGTACGTGTGCTGAGTAACCGGCTCAGCATATTATCCTGTATGTTCCCGACCACAGAAAGACCACTCATTCCTGTTCTGCTGAAAATATCGGGGTTGATAAGCCAGGCCGGTGTGGTAAAGAGTTGTTTATTTAAAAAATCAACCGCTTCTTTCTGTTTTGCCTCCGGTACTATTTCATAAACAGGTCCCTGCTCTTCTACTGTTTTTGGTGTTTCCATAATGCCGGCTACATATTTCGCCACATGTCCCATATACATCTGGAACTGGCCGGTCACTTCGCTATACATGTGGCTAAGGCCGCTATAGTCTTCATTTGGTTGTTTGGTCCACTCCATCAGGTTGGGCACTATGCGTTGCAGGTTTTTGACACCATACATACTTCCCTTCATAGCATCATCACCTACCTGTTCACGCTGGCTGCGGGGATCATCCTGGTTTACTTCCGATCCAAACCAAAGACGTTTGTCTTTTAGTTTTTCAATTACCCATTTGTTCAGCGAAGCTTTTTCTGCATCGGCATCTTTATAATCCGGGAACAATTTATACCCCCACTCTATTGCCCATTTGTCGTAATCGCCAATACGTGGAAACAAACCGATCTCACTGATATTATCTTCCGGTTGCGCCACGTAATTAAACCGGGCATAGTCCATGATAGAAGGTGTATGTCCGTTTGCTTCCACCCAGGCTTTATTCCTGAGATTTTCAACCGGTACTGAACTACTCGACCCATAATTGTGTCGTAAACCGATCGTATGCCCTACTTCATGTGAAGAAACAAAGCGAATGAGCTGTCCCATCAGTTCATCATCAAAGACCATTTTCCTTGCCTTCGGGTCAACAGGTGAACATTGTACAAAATACCAGTCACGCAATAACTCCATTACATTATGGTACCAGTTGATATGACTTTCCATTATTTCACCGCTACGGGGATCCCATATTCTCGGGCCACTGGCATTGGAAATATCAGAAGGTTTATAAACAATAGCTGAGTTGCGGGCATCATCAAGGCTCCAGGTACTGTCCTCTTCTTTTGACGGAGCCATTTTCGCCATGATAGCATTTTTAAAACCGGCTTTTTCAAAAGTTACCTGCCAGTCATTTACTCCCTGGATAAGATATGGTACCCATTTCTTCGGGGTGGCCGGATCTATATAAAAGATGATCTGTTTTTTAGGTGTCACCAATTCTCCTCTTTTATATTTTTCCATATCCTCCTCTTTTGGCTCCAGCCTCCAGCGCTGAACCATTACCACGGATCTTACACCTTGCGGATTGATATCATAATCAGTATAACCTGTTGCAAAAAAACCAACGCGGGGGTCAAAATACCTGGGCTGCATGGGCTTTTTCGGAAGTACGATCAATGAACTGTTCAACTCCACCGTCAGGTTACCGCCGGATGAGGGTAGTCCTCCACCTCCTGTAAGAGAAGGAGTCATTGACCGGCCATATGTTTTTACTGTTTTGATCTCGACATTGACAGGATATGATTTTACACCTACGATATATGATTTGTCTGATTGTACCGCTGATAAACGTAAGGCGCTTTTTACATTATTGCTGAAATGCAGCACATCATTATCACCGCCTATGTAATCTGTCATTTCGATCACCACTCCTGTTGAGTCTTTCCCCAATGATCTTATATCAAACGAAGCGGCGATCGGCTGTATGTTTGAATTATTCACCGAGGTGAACATCGGCGAGGTGGAATCTTTCGTGTATTCTGCAAACGACAGGCTGCGAAGAAAGACCTTATTGTTAGGGCCTTTTTCAAAACGGATCACATTCTGCCCGATATAATCTCCCGCATATCCAAAAAAGCCACCGACACGCATACCGGCCGCAGCTTTGGAAACACGGTTAACCACCAGTATATCCCTGCCAAGCAATGAATCAGGTATTTCGAAATAATACTTGTCCTCCACTTTATGAACCGTGAATAACCCGGCATCACTGGCTGCTTTGGAGGTAATGATCTCTTTGTAGGGTCTTGGGCCTGAAGGGGGCCTGCTTCCCGGTCCAAAACCGCTTCGGGTACTGTCAAAACGGGGTTGCGCAAATACAGTAATACAGATAATGCTAAAAGCAAAAGCGATGGCGTACTTCCGGTGGAAAAGCATCTGATTAAAATTTAAAATTGTTTCAATTCATGTAAAACTATATAACCCAAACGGGGATGATAAGCTTTTTAATACCAGTGGTTAAATTCCGGCGATTACAGGCAATTCGCCCATACGAGTTTAATGGAAAAAATAAGGATCAATCTTTCTCATCCATTTTTAACCCCAGCTTCATGATCGCTGCTGTCAGGCTGCAACCACTTTTTGATTCAAGTTCCCGGATGATTTTTTCGCCAAACTTTTTTTGGTTAAAAGTATAGGCTTTGCCGTATTTCTTTTCTACGTCTTTGATGCAACGGCCCAATTCTGATTTCTGATCTTCCACTTCGCTGATAACCTCCATTTCCTTCTCAAACTTCATTTGGTCTTCGGGGTCGAGATTTTTCACTTCATCCAGCAATGCTGTTTCCGGGTCAACCGAATTGGCAGCTTTTGTGATGACATTTACTGTACTGGCACTGATATCCTGTTCAACTTTATTGAAACAATTGCAAAAATCTGCAGCGATCTGCGGCACTTTATTATCGGCAGAGCTGCAGGATGAAAACAACATCACAAAAGCAACCGGGACCAGCTGAACAATTTTTCTCATAAAATTGAGTTTTGACCGATAACTAAAATAGGGCGATACACTGAAACCAAAAAATAAAAGAACCGCCCGGTTAGTGACCGGGCGGCAATTTATAAAGCGAAATTTATTATCCTTTCTTCTTTCCCTTCGGCGCAAACATAGCCAGCATTCTTCTGCCTTCCATCTTTGGCATGTTTTCCAGTATAGCTACTTCAGCCAGGCGTTCTGCAAATTTCAGTAATAGCAATTGTCCTCTTTCCTGGAACTGTATGGCACGTCCCTTGAACTGCACATACGCTTTTACTTTATTACCATCTTTTAAAAAGCCTTCGGCATGTTTGGCTTTAAAATCAAAATCATGATCATCCGTATTCGGCGTAAAACGGATCTCTTTAACTTCAGAGACCTTGCTTTTCGCCTTCATCTCCTTTTCCTTCTTCTTCTTATCGTAAAGGAATTTATTGTAGTCAATTACTTTGCAAACCGGTGGATCTACTGTTGGGGAAATTTCTACCAGGTCAAGCTGTTGGTCCTGGGCTATTCGCAGTGCCTCCTGCAATGAATAAACACCTACTTCTACATTTTCACCTACGAGACGAACTTGCGGGGCCCTGATAAATTGATTGATCCGGTGTTCAGCTTCTTTACGGGGAACAAACCTGCCCCTGAATCCGCCTTTGTTAAAACCTCCGCCACCGCCGCCGGGTTTGTAACCGCCGCCGGGTGGCCTGCTGAACCCGCCGCCGGGTTTTTGTGGTACTGCCATTTACTTTTTTTGGTTAAGCTCCCAACCCCTGAAGGGGAGCAATTGTTTTTATTTTTTAAAAACCCTCATACAGGATTTGAGGAATTGAAATTTCAGATCATTCACTTCTTCTTTCTGCGATCTCTGCTTTTATTTCATTCAAAAACTCATCTGCATCTTTCACTCCAACATCACCTTTACCTTGTCTTCTTACCGCCACTTTACGTTCATTCATCTCTTTTTCTCCTACCACCAGCATATAAGGCACTTTGAGCAATTCAGTGTCACGTATCTTTTTCCCGATCTTTTCGTTCCGGTCATCAACCTCTGCACGAATATCCGCTTTTTTCAGTTTCTGCGAAACTGTTTTGGCGTAATCCAGGAACTTATCGCTGATCGGCAGCACTTTTACCTGTACCGGCGCCAGCCAGGTGGGGAATTTGCCGGCATATTGCTCCAGCAGGAAGCCGATAAACCGCTCGTGTGTCCCCAATGGGGCCCTGTGAATGATCAACGGGGTTTCGGGTTTATTGTCTTCCCCCGTATATTCTAATTTAAAACTGCGGCCCTGCGAGAAATCGACCTGGTTGGTAGCCAGGGTGAACTCCCTACCTATTGCACTGTATATCTGCACATCTATCTTAGGTCCGTAAAAAGCGGCTTCATCCTGCACTTCTACAAAAGGTATTTTCGATTCTGTCAGCACATTCCGGACCATTGTTTCGGTTTCTTTCCAGAGTTCAGGGTGATTGACATATTTCACTCCCAGTTTTTCCGGAGAGTGAAGCGAAAGCCTCATCACATATTTTTCTATGCCGAATATCTTAAAATACTTCAGGTACATATCATTCACTGCCCTGAACTCGTCATTGAATTGTTCTTTGGTGCAATAGATATGAGCATCGTTCATGTGCAGGCAGCGAACTCTCATCAACCCAAATAATTCACCGCTTTGTTCATAACGATATACTGTTCCGTATTCTGCAATTCGATAAGGAAGGTCACGATAACTTTTGGGTTCTGCCGCATATATCTTGTGATGATGCGGGCAGTTCATGGATCTCAGGTAATACTTTTCACCATCCAGTTCCATTGGCGGATACATGCTGTCTGCATAATATGGAAGGTGGCCGCTGGTCAGGTACATGCTTTCCTTGGCAATATGGGGTGTCACTACCCTCTTATAACCTGCTTCCAGTTCTGTTTCTTTTGCCAGTTTTTCCAGTTCTTCTATTACAACAGTTCCATTCGGCATCCACATGATCAACCCCTGGCCTACATCATCATCCATGGTATAGATACCTAATTCCTTTCCCAATTTCCGGTGATCTCTTTTCTTCGCTTCTTCCAGCAAGGCGAGGTGCTCATCCAATTCTTTCTGCGAAGGAAATGTAACGCCATAGATCCTTGTCAGCTGTTTATTTTTTTCATTGCCTTTCCAATAAGCACCTGCAATATTGGTCAGCTTGATTGCTTTAATAAAACCGGTATTCGGGATATGGGGTCCCCTGCACAGATCGGTAAAGGTTCCCTGGGTATAAAAAGTTATTTCACCATCAGACAATCCACCCAGCAGGTCAAGTTTATATTCATCATTTTTTTCTGTGAAGAATTTGATGGCATCGGGCTTGGAGATTTCTTTTCTTAAATAAACACTGTTCTTCTTCGACAGTTCATTCATCTTTTTTTCCAGTGCGGCAAGATCCTCTTCAGAAATTTTCCTGTCACCCAGGTCCATATCATAATAAAAACCCTGTGGATTTTCTGTGGCCGGGCCTACCCAGAACTTTACACCGGGGAATAAGGACTCCACTGCTTCGGCCATCAGGTGTGCAGATGAGTGCCAGAAGGTTTTCTTTCCGTCAGTGTCATTCCAGGTAAGTAATTTTAATGAAGCATCTTCATTGATTGGACGTGTAGCATCCCAAACCTGGCCATCCACACTGGCTGCTAACACTTTCCTGGCCAGCCCTTCCGAAATTGATTTTGCAATATCTAATGCAGTAGTTCCTTTCTCGTATTGCCTTACAGCGCCATCCGGTAATGTGATATTGATCATTTTACTCCTTACTGGTTGCCGGTTACTGGTTCCAGGTTACCAGTCTTTGTTCCTGAAACGCTTCAATAATTAAATCTTTATGATCTTTGAAAAACCGGGTACCGGTAACAGGCAACTGGTAACCAATTTTTAAGAGTGTGCAAATTTAGCAAACTCTGCCCGATTATAAAGGAATAATAAACCGGGAATCACCTGCATTTACTGGCGGGAAAAAGCTTGCAACGATTTCCAGCCTGGTCACGGAACACTGAACTTTTACATAGACCGGAGTAAAATAGCTTACCGGATCAGCCGCATTTTTTTTCAGCATCATTTATTCATTGACCGGCAGCCAGTTCAGGGTTTTAAGCAATGAAAACAGGCTTTAAAATTAACAAACTCTTTCCTGCAGCTAAATTCATCATTACGAACTAATTCGTTAGTTTTGAACTTCATGAAACGGATTGAACGACAGATCGGTTTGCTTGTTTTAATTCTTACCTGTTTTTTTCCGCTTGCATCTTTCTCTCAAAGTGTAACAGGTATATGGAAGGGCTATTTCATTACAGATGACGGGGAACAATATAAACTGGAATTCCAGGTCAAGCAAAGCGAAACCTTTTCCGTTTCCGGTGTTTCCTATTCTTATCTTGACATCCGGTTTTATGGCAAAGCAACCATGACGGGAAGCTTTGTAAAATCTTCAAAAAATTTCCGCATCAAAGAGATCCGGACGGTAGAAGTAAAAAGCATAACAGGTGGCGGCACCTGTATTATGAATTATGATCTTGTTTACAGCCGGTCAGGAAAAGAAGAATTTTTGGAAGGTACTTATTTGGGCAAGGAAGAAGTAAAAGGCGGGGAAAATCCGTTTGAATGGGGTGACTGCGGAGGAGGTAAAGTATTCCTGAGAAAAGTACAGGAGTCCGATTTTTATATAGAGCCTTTCTTACGAAAAAAGAATACAGAAACGACTGTTTCTAAAAAAGATTCAGTTGCCAAAACAACCGATCCTGTCATAGCAAAAAGGACCCCGGCAACTACCAAAACAAATCCGCCGGTAAAGAAAGACCCTGTTACTAAAACTACCGTTACCGTAAGACCGAAAACAGATACAATAGCCAAAACAAATCCCCCGGTAGTGATCAATCCCGTAAAGCCGGCAGTAACCACCCCCGCCGTATTAAAGGAAAGGCAGAATGAACTGATGAAATCACTGGTAGTTAATGACCCCAATGTTACGGTGAAACTGTACGATAACGGTGAGATAGATGATGATACTATTTCTGTTTTTTATGATAAGAAACTAATGGTATTGAATAAACGCCTCAGCGCCGCACCCATCGTCCTGAAACTTAAAATGGATGAAGATGACAGCGATCATGAACTCGTGATGGTGGCTGAGAACCTGGGCAGGATACCGCCCAATACTTCCCTGATGATCGTAGAAGCCGGGGATCAGCGTTTCGACGTGCGGATCACTTCTACCGAGCAAAAGAATGCGCTGGTACGGTTCAGGTACCAGAAACCGAAGCAACCATAATTTTTATATACCGTCTTATTGAACGGGTAATTGACCGTTACTGTAATTTTTTTAAAAGCTTCGGTTAATTTCTTCTATTTTCAGGTATCATGCAGCGACTACTGATCAATGTTATCCTTTTACTGTCCTCCTTCTGTGCCTCTGCACAGAATATTAATGGCATCTGGAAGGGTAAGCTGGTCATGGAGCCGGGTGGCTGTTTCCCCGTTTATAATATTGAACTCCAGATACAGCTGAACGGGGCTAAGATCATGGGCACATCTTATCATTATTCCGATACCACCAATTATGTACGGGAAGTGTTTGAAGGTATCTACGACAGCACGGCAAAAAATATGGTGATCGATGAGTTGAAAGTAGCCACTTTTCGCATACCGGCTGATTGCATTCCCTGTATCAAACGGTATTCACTGGCCTTTCATACCGATGGCAAAGAAGAACAGCTTCGCGGCTCGTGGACAGGCAAGACGATGGATAATAAGAACATCTGCCCGCCCGGTACGATCGTCATGACCCGTATCCTGGAATCAGCTTTCAAACCATCCACGCCGCCGGTACTTGAATTAAGAAAGAATGAACTGGTGAGAGAGATCCTGGTGGATACCGGCAGCATTAAGCTTGATTTTTATGATAACGGCCAGATCGATGGAGACACTATTTCCGTCTATGTGAATGGATCGCCTGTCATATCAAGACAGATGCTGCGGGCAAAACCGGTTACTACTTATATAAGGATCGATCAGCGAAGATTGCAACAGGAAGTCATCATGG
>DATDIX010000169.1:0-6858 GCA_036520835.1 Chitinophagaceae bacterium
TGGATGAAGGGACCATGGTGGATACATGGGCTACAGTAGGCAGTTGCGCCCAGATCGGGAAAGGTGTTCACCTCAGTGGCGGCGTGGGTATCGGCGGTGTACTTGAGCCGTTACAGGCTTCTCCTGTTATTATTGAAGATGGTTGTTTTATCGGCAGCCGCTGCATAGTGGTGGAAGGGGTAAGAGTGGAAAAAGAGGCGGTGCTAGGGGCAAACGTAGTGTTGACCCAATCAACAAAGATCATTGATGTCAGCGGCAGTGAGCCGGTAGAACTGAAAGGAAGAGTACCGGCAAGAAGTGTGGTGATACCCGGCTCCTACACCAAAAAATTTCCTGCCGGGGAATATGGGGTAGGCTGCGCATTGATCATCGGTCAGCGAAAGCCAAGCACTGACCTGAAAACGAGTTTGAACGATGCATTGCGGGATTTTAATGTAAGTGTATAAAGCTGGTGATAAATCACTCGTAATGAGCAGTGATTTTACATTTTTCACTTTACGTTTTTCACTTTACATTTGCCGCCCTGCCCGGGTGGCGAAATTGGTAGACGCACTGTCTTCAGGTGGCAGCATCCGAAAGGTTGTGCTGGTTCGAATCCAGTCCCGGGCACAAAGACCGAAGCATTTTTTTGCTTCGGTCTTTTTTTGTTTATAATTCGGGCGGGGATATCAACGAAAAAATCAATAGGGCAATTCAAATAATCAAACGAACTACTTTTTTCTAATCTGTCTTTTTCAGTGCATCTTCACCAATAACCCATGACTCTATGACTATGACGCCTGTTGCAAGAAGAAATGTTCCTATGTTCCACCAGGGGCACGCATCCTTCCTATCGTCTTTCAGGCCTTTTACCTGCCCGGTCATCGGACTATCTGCAGATATGCAAAGGAATTACTGCAAACACTGTGGCGATGGCGGGTTTGTGGGTAGTTTCAGACAGTGAAAAAAGTTGCCGTATATAACATTAAAGGCGGCGTGGGCAAGACCACTACCTCGGTCAATCTCGCCTGCTATCTTGCCAAAAGTGGTCTCAGCGTAATGCTCTGGGACCTTGACCCGCAGGGCGGCAGCAGTTTCTTCTTCAACAGGCAGAACCATAATATCAATACGCATAGCCGTTTATTCGACCGCTATATCACCATCTATGATGTGATCCATGCGACCAACAGTTACCAGATAGACGTTATCAGCAACGACCCGCTGTTCTCCGACCAGTTTATTACCCATGCTTCGCGGATGACGGCAGTAAACTTTTCCAATAATGAATTAATAAAGATCACCCTCGATGAAGTGGAAGATGATTATGATGTGTGCATATTAGATTGCTCGCCCGGCCGTTTCTTGCTGCACAATAATGTGTTTACTGCAGCCGACCTGCTGCTGATCCCCAACCTGCCGGCGCCGCTGTCGGTGTATTGCAACAATATGCTGATGGAAGCCCTGCAGCAAGATATGACGCTGGCAAAGAAAACGCTCAGTTTTTATAATATGGTACAGGTGCATAAAACACTACATAAACAATACCTCGACAACCGGAAGTTCGCTTCGTGGATGTTAGATAACTATATCCCTTTTTATTCAGATATCGAACTGATCACTATGACGAAAGAATCCCTTTTCCATCAGCCCAAAGAATGCAGGGCGCAGGGTTATTACCAGACACTTTGGGAAGAGATCTGCGAACGGATGAAATGGGAGTTCGCTGTCCCGAAAGCGATCGTGGTGGACATGGAACAGGAAGCAACCGCTACATCCGCACTGCCGCCCTCCAATATAGAAATACCATTAGGAAAAACATTGAACGGTTAAAAGATCAGGTTCCGGGGAGCTGATCTTTTGCTTTGCACCTAACGGTTTTGTTGCTGGCATTTTAGTAAGTTTTAATGAGTGCAAGATAGAAAGCTGTGAAAATAGCGTGACACGGCCTTTGCAAACGGTAGCGTTGTTTTCCCGGCGGTGTAAAGAACGGCAGTATGAAACAAAAGATAATCTCCAACAAGCTATCTTTATCTTTTCAGTATGCCCGCCACCCATATTACCAGGAAGGAGCCTTTCATTGTTCATTACCGTCCCGGAACGGCTGATGAAGAAGTGCTGAAGGAGAGTTTTGAAAAGGATATCTTATTTCCCGGGATACCTGAGTACAGGGTACAACCCGGTCATATCATTGTTGATATCGGGGCACATATCGGGTGTTTTACGCTGTTAGCGGCTAAAAAAGTACCGCAGGGAAAAGTGTATTCCTTTGAACCCGGCGCAGAAACCTACCAGGTGCTGGAAAAGAATGTTCAGTCAAACGGGTTTCACCATGTCAAAACATTTCAACTGGCTGTTGCAGCAAAGAACGGTAAAGCATTATTATATCATGATACCGTTACGGGCAACTGGGGACATTCGATCACAAAAAAATTATCTGCGGAGTCAGAAGAAGTGAACTGTATAACCTTACCCGATATTCTGCGATCAGAAAATATAGATCATGTAGATTTTATTAAATTCAATTGCGAAGGAGCGGAGTTCAGCATTATTCTCAATACTTCCACAGAAATGCTGAAACGGGTAAAATGTATACTTATCCTTTATCATGGTTATTTGGAAACCAATATTTCTAAAGAACAAATTGCCGGGCATTTGAAAGCTGCAGGGTTCAAAATCCATTTTCGGTTTACAAACAAAGAAGACGACAGCGGCTGGATGATAGCTTACCAGGCGAGGTTTGTTGAAAATATTTTCATTGAATTAAGAACGCTGCCATTACGGTTCTCTCTTTTTATAAAAGAGCTGAAAAGAAAACTCAGGAGAGCAAAACAACTATTGTTTTCAAAATAGTAAGAACAGGAAACATAATTACCGGAAAAATACTGACATCAACTCCCAACTCCCGACTCCTGACTCCTGACCTCTGACTTCTTTCCCCATCCCCATTTCAAAAACTCCGGCATGGCCCTGCCCCAGGTAGGAATATCATGTTTGCCATCGCTCATTTCCAGGTAGTGAATATCTTTTTCACCGTCATAGCCTTTTGCTTCCAGTTCTTTGATCAGGTCCAGCGTATCATCAATGGAATCTATGATGCCGTTGTTATTGCGGTCCATCACCTCATCCTTATTACCGCATTGAAAAAAGAATTTTAGTCCCGGGTGATAATGCCCGTGTCTTATCCGCTGGTGCATGATGCGGTGCTTGTGGTCATCATATTCTTCTTCTTCCTGGTCAATATTGCGCCACCATAAGGAGCCTGAAAACACACCGGCTTTGGTAAATTCTTTCGGATAATTCCAGACAATATCCAATGCCGTTAACCCGCCGAGTGAAAAACCAGCAAATGCTTTTTCGCGGAATGAGTCCAGTGCATAGGTTTTCCTTATAAAAGGGATCAGTTCTTTGCGGATAAATGAGGTATAAAGGCCTGCTTTATCGCCCCGGCCCAGGTAGTCAGGATGTCCTGCTACCCCATATTCTTTCTTTCGGTCTTTATTGGCATGAATTGCAACGCATAACAAGGGGCTGATCGCATTCTCTTTATATAATCGGGACAATAGATCTTCGAGACCGAGTTCCTCCATATTCTGCCCGTCATTGATGAGCAGCAGGCTCATGGACGATGGATCAATCACATTTTTTGGAAGGAAAAAGTCCACCTTTACCTCCCGCTGTAAGTGTTCAGATGTGAGTACAGTATTTTCAGCCAGAATGCCGGATACGTTGACCGATTGCATGGCCTCAAAAATACGCATTTCAGGCTATCTGAGGGGGCAAATAAACCCCTAATAGTTAATTTGTTTATATGGTCTTGAAAAAATAAATTTGGTAAAGCCGGTTTCCGCAGTGCACCCGGGATTCTTTCATCTTTAAAATACTGTTTATGAAAAAAATCGGAATTCTTCATGGAAAAGAGCGTTCTTTTCCTGAAGCCTTTGTAGCGAGAGTAAATAGCAAAAATATACCCGGCATCATGGCCGAGCCGGTGCATATTGATAAAGCCATGCAGGGCGAGCCCAGCGGTTATGCTGTCATCATTGACCGCATATCACAGGACGTGCCCTTCTATCGTACCTGGCTGAAGAATGCGGCGCTGACCGGAACAGCTGTTGTCAATAACCCCTTCTGGTGGAGCGCTGATGATAAATATTTCAATAACTGCCTGATGACAAAAGTGGGGGTGCCGGTTCCAAAGACCGCTATTATCCCTTCCCGCGACCTGCCGGATGATACCACCGATGAATCTTTCAGCAACCTGGCCTTCCCGCTCGACTGGGATACTATTTTCGACTATGTCGGCTTCCCGGCTTATATGAAACCATTCGCCGGTGGAGGATGGAAACATGTTTACAAATTAAAAAGCGCTGAAGATTTTTTCCAGAAGCACAGCGAAACAGGACAATTGGTGATGCTGCTACAGGAAGAGATCGTTTTTGAAGAATACTACCGTTGCTATTGTATCGGGGGTAAGTATGTACGCATCATGCCATATGAGCCACGCAACCCCCATCATCTTCGTTATGTCGCCGATTTTTCTCCGACACCTGAAAAGCTGCAATTGATGACGGACATCGTTCTGGCCATTAATAAATACCTCGGCTATGATTTCAATACAGTGGAACTGGCGCTGAGAGATGGGGTGCCTTATGCCATCGATTTCTGCAACCCGGCTCCTGATGCGGAAAGAACCAGTGTAGGCGAAGAGAATTTTGAATGGGTGGTGGAGACGGCCGCCAATTTTGCGATTGAAAAAGCAATGAACGGCAATGGCGGCGATAACCTGACCTGGGGCGAATATGTAAGGCGCGGATCAAACAAATTGCATTTGGTGTAAAGAGGGATGTTCACCGTTTACGATACAGACAATAATGAATTTACCAAAGTTGAAGAGCCCGATCCTTCGCTTAGTTATACCTATGCGGATTATTTAAAATGGAATTTTGAAGAAAGACTGGAGCTGATCAGGGGACGTATTTTTAAAATGAGCCCGGCTCCGGCTCCCATACACCAGGAAGTGAGCATTAATACAGCTTCATTATTGCATGGCCTTTTAAAAAAGAAGAAATGCAAAGTGTACCCGGCCCCTTTTGATGTACGCCTGCCTGTGAAGAATAAAAAGAAAGATAAGGAGATCACTACTGTCGTTCAACCAGACATATCTGTCATTTGTGATGAGTCCAAAATAGATGGACGGGGTTGTTGCGGTGCACCTGATCTTATAATCGAAATACTGTCCCCCGGCAATTCTCACAAGGAAGTAAAACTGAAATTTGAATTGTACGAAGAAGCGGGAGTAAAAGAATACTGGATCGTAAACCCGGTAGAGGCGAACCTTGTTGTATTTATCCTGGATGAGCAGGGGAAATATGCCGGTGGCGGGAAAATGTTTTCCGGTAAGGACAAAATTAAAAGCGAGGCAATACCCGGACTTATAGTTGACACGAAAGAAATGTTTACCAAATAACTGCTATGAACCTTAATTACAAAAGTTTTACTCTCGGCGTGGAAGAAGAATACATGGTTCTGGACCCTAAGACATTTGAACTCAAAAGCCATGAACAGAAGATCGTTCACGAAGGGCAGAAAGTGATCAAAGACAAAGTAAAAGCCGAGATGCACCAGGCCGTAGTGGAAGTAGGTACGGATATCTGCCAGGATGTGGACGAAGCATTTAAAGATGTATCCACGCTTCGTAAAACAATTTCCGGTATTGCGGGCAATCTTGGTTTTGCCATGGGTGCATCGGGTACGCATCCCTTCAGCCACTGGGAAAGCCAGCTGATCACCGATCATGTTCGTTACAATGAAATAGTGAATGAACTGCAGGAAGCCGCCCGGAGCAATTTAATCTTTGGTCTGCATGTGCATGTGGGTATGGAGACCCGTGAACTGGCCAATCATATTGCCAACTCTACCCGGTATTTTCTGCCGCATATATTTGCCCTCAGCACCAACTCGCCTTTCTGGGAAGGCCGGTCAACCGGCTATAAATCTTTCCGCACCAAAGTATTTGATAAATTTCCCCGCACCGGAATACCCGATAGTTTTGACAGTATAGAAGCCTACGACAATTATGTAAAATTGCTGATCAAGACCAATTGTATTGACAATGCCAAAAAGATATGGTGGGACCTGCGGGTGCATCCTTTCTTTAATACGGTGGAGTTCCGCATCTGCGATGTGCCGATGACGGTGGATGAAACGATCACCATTGCCGCCTTGTTCCAGGCCATCTGTGCCAGGATATATATGCTACGCTCCAAGAACCTCAACTTTATACAATACTCCCGTGCATTGCTCAATGAGAATAAATGGCGGGCCAGCCGCTACGGGGTAGATGGCTACCTCATTGATTTTGGAAAAGAGGAAGAAGTGAATACCCGTTCACTGATCTATGAGTTGCTGGAATTTTTGGATCCCGTATTAGACCATCTCGGTAGCCGTCACCGGGTAGCTTATGTTCATAAAATGCTGGAGAATGGCACCGGCGCCGACCGGCAGTTAGCGGTATTTGAAAAAACAAAGAACCTGGCCAGTGTGGCGGAGTATATACATAAGTCGTACCTGGCGGGGATTTGAAGTGGTACAGTTTAGTATAGATTCTCATTGCTAAAGTGTACAGCTATTACACAAATTCAGGTGTTGGGCAATATGACTGCAGCCAAGGCAAAGACTGGTTATCAACTTTAAAACATAAAAATAACTATGGCAAAATCAAAAACCATCGTTCTCATCCACGGAAATTTTGTGAATAACAGCAGTTGGGCAGAATGGAAACGCCATTATGAGCAAAAAGGGTATAAAGTTTATACACCTGCAAACCCCGGTCATGAAGGTGACCCAGCTGAGCTGAGAGTAAAAGTTCATCCTGACCTT
>DATDIX010000170.1:0-9103 GCA_036520835.1 Chitinophagaceae bacterium
TGCCCGATGGCGCTTTTCATAAAGGCTAATTCTTCATCAGTGATGCCGTTAGCAGAATAATTTTTTAATTCTTTTATCACTTCTATCAATGCGCTGTCGGTGGCTTCAGCCTTTATACCGGAGCTAAAAACGAAATCACCATCGTATTCATCGCCGCCAAATGAGGAACGGGCTCCGTAGGTCCAACCTTTATCTTCACGCAGGTTCAGGTTCAAACGACTGTTGAAAGCGCCTCCCAATATATAGTTCATTAACCCGGCTTTGTAGTATTCGCCAGTCGCATCATATTTCAGATCGGTATTATAGCCTACCCTGAATTCTGTTTGAGCGGCTTTTGGAATATCGACCAAATAAACCTGTGACTTATCATTTGGCATAGGCGTAGCCGCTACTTTGGGCAACTCTACTTTTTTATTCGGTAATTTATCCAGGAAAGCCAGCTTGGGTAATATCTCGGCTTCCTTTACATCACCTACCACTACTACTTTCATCCCTTTATTGGTCATGTTGTTGTTGTAATAATTCTGGATATCATCAAGGCTGATATTATTCACAGTAATTTCTGTCCCGGCTTCATTCATACCCAGGATATTATTTGGTCCAAAATTGATCTTAGCAATAACATCACTGGCTACAGAAGCAGGCTGG
Organism: Chitinophagaceae bacterium; assembly: GCA_036520835.1. Taxonomy (GTDB): domain Bacteria; phylum Bacteroidota; class Bacteroidia; order Chitinophagales; family Chitinophagaceae; genus VBAT01. The sequence continues at coordinate 649 of DATDIX010000170.1, forward strand.
GCTTTGCTTTGCTTGAAACCTTCAAGTGTTTGCCGTTTGATCCGGCTAAATGCATCTTCGGGGAATTTGGGGTTGAACATTCTTTCTTCCAGTAAAGCCAGTGTTTTATCGAGGTTTTTTTTAAGCGTTTGTATATTGAAGGTGATCTCGTCTTTTCCGCTGCCTACAGTTACAGAACTTGCTATTTTTTGAAGTTCAGTCGAAAACTGCTCTGCCGTATAATTCTTAGTGTCCTCATTCATCATCCGGGCAAAAAGACTGGAGAGACCAACTTTTGAAAGATCATTGGCCTGCATCAGGTGACCGCCGGGGATGGTAATGGAAATTGTAACAGTGGGGATCTCTGTATTTTCCGTACCGATCATTTTGATGCCATTCGGCATATCTTTTCTCCAGAAATCAGGAACCTTTACTACAGGGTTTGGCCCATTGCCCGGTAACTTACTCCTGTCAAAATTGTCTTTGGCTTTATTATATTTCAAACCGGCATAACCATAATCAGGCGCTTTATAGTTTGATTTATCGATCGTATAATTGTCAGCTTTGGCAATTAAATTCTCCTGGCCCTTTGCCAATGTACTGAGTATAACATGCGGTTTTCCCTTGACATATTTATTATATACCCTCATTACATCTTCTTTGGTAAGACTGGTGTACCTGTTCAGTAATTTTTTGATCATGTTCGGGTTGCCGGTAAAAGTCTGAAAGGCGGCTAACTGGCTTACTTTACCCGATACACTTGAAAGACCGCTTATAGTACGGCTTTCAAATTCATTTCTGAATCTTTCAATGTCTTCGTCTGTTACACCTCTTTTTTCAAACTCAGCGAATGCCTCATTGACTAATTGTTCCATTTCGGCTAATGACTTTCCGGGATAAGGGGTAACAGAAACAGAGAACTCCCCGGCCAATTCTGATAGTTGACTATTGGCGCTGGCCTGTAATGCTTTTTGTGTTTTTATCATTGACTGGTAAAAAACTGAATTGCGGTTTCCACCACCACCACCGCCGCCGCGGCCACCCCGACCACCACCACCAAATCCACCGCCACCACCGAGAACCTGCGCCAGGCAGGCAAGGGCGGCTTCATCCGGATCGTAATCAGGAACAGTTGGAAACACTAAACGCAGTTGAGAGGCCCTCGCATAATTATCTGTAAAACTTACATAACGATCTTTATCCAATACCACAGGAGTTAATTTCACGGGTGTCACTTCCGGGCCGCGGGGAATAGAACCGAAGTATTTTACAGCCAGTTTCACAACATCTGCCGCTTTTACATCGCCGCCTACTGTCAGTGTTGCATTATTGGGACCGTACCAGCGTAAAAAGAAATTCTTCAGGTCGTTTACATTCACCGCGTTCAATTCTTCAATATAACCGATAGTAAGCCATGAATAAGGATGGCCATAAGGGTATAAGTTTTTTGCTGATACCTCACCTACCAAACCATAAGGACGGTTGTCATAATTCTGTCCCCGTTCATTTTTTACTGTGGCTCTCTGCACTTCGAATTTTGGCTGAGTTACAGCGTCCAGCAAAAAACCCATGCGATCCGCTTCCAGCCAGAGCATTTTTGCCAATTGGTTGCTGGGTGCGGTCTCGTAATAATTGGTGCGGTCGCGGTTGGTGCTTCCGTTCAGTGTGCCACCGGCTTCTGTTACTATTTTGAAATGCTGCTCATCACCTACATGGTCGCTGCCCTGGAACATCATGTGTTCAAAGAAGTGGGCAAAACCGGATTTACCGATCTCTTCCCTTGCCGAACCAACATGATAGGTAACGTCAACATGCACAACGGGATCGCTGTGGTCTTCATGAATGACAAGGGTAAGACCATTTGGCAATACATATTTTTCGTAAGGGATAACAATTTCCTTTCCCTGGCGGGTCACTTTTTCAACAAGCCGGGCCTGCCCGGAAGCTGTGTCGAACAAAAGGATCAATAGCCCGGAAAGCAGCAGTAGTTTTTGTTTCATAAAAGAAATTTTGAGTTTAAAGTGAAGCAGATGAAGGTACATCAACATACCCGTAAAAAAACGCCATTCACCGATTAGACGTCCGGGCGGCAAAAAGTCTTTTCTACCTTTGAAAAAAAGTTTCAACTATGAGTTATACAACAAGGACCAACCATGAAATAGACTACAAAATTTATGGAGAAGAGTTGCAGTTTGTGGAAATAGAGTTAGACCCCAATGAGACAGCTATAGCTGAAAGCGGCGCCATGATGATGATGGAAGATGGGATCACCATGCAGACCATTTTTGGCGACGGGTCGGCGCAGCAACCCACTGGTTTATTGGGCAAGCTGATGTCAGCCGGTAAAAGAGTGCTGACCGGTGAAAGCTTGTTCATGACCGCCTTTACAAATTCAGGCACGGGCAAAAGAAAAGTAAGTTTTGCAGCGCCTTATACAGGTAAGATCATCCCAATGGACCTGCAGGAACTGGGAGGAACGATCATAGGACAGAAAGATGCTTTTCTTTGTGCAGCCAAAGGAGTAAGTGTTGGCATTCATTTTCAAAAAAGACTGGGTACAGGCATTTTTGGCGGTGAAGGGTTTATCATGGAAAAAATAGAAGGCGATGGTATGGCATTTATGCACGCCGGCGGGTATGTTATCGAAAAAGTTTTAATACCCGGGGAAATATTGAAAGTGGATACCGGATGCGTGGTTGCCTACACACCCAATGTAGATTTTGATATTGAATTTGTAAAAGGCATAAAGAATTTCATGTTTGGCGGGGAAGGTTTATTCTTTGCCAAACTGCGTGGCCCGGGCCGGGTATGGATACAGTCATTGCCGATCAGCCGCCTGGCCGGAAGAATAGTAGAGTATGGAACATGGCACCGTAAAGAAGAAGGCAGCGTATTGGGCGGACTGGGAAATTTGCTTGATGGCAGGGGATAAAGAAGTGAATAGTGAATGGTCAATGGTGAATAGAACTGTATAATGAAGTCTCTTTACTCACCACTGACCATTCACTATTCACCATACTTACTGCGGCGCCGTCTTTAAAGAGTCAATCGTTTCTTTCACAATGCCCGGGTAATTGCTGACCAGCGCCAGCTCATAATCTTCTTTTTTCTTTAGTTTTTGAATAAGCTCTCTTAACTGCATTGAATCCCCGCTTTTAGAATATACCTGGTCATGAGCCAGTACTACCAGGTTGTCTTTTACTTTTGTTTTGCCTTTACTGAACATACTATCGATCTGGGTTATTAATTCATCAGCAGTATTCTTTACCTGCAATGTTTTATGGTCATAATGCCATTCAAGGTCCCACCCGAACACGATAAATCCTGCTTTCTGTAATGAATCAACAGCGGCTTTACTTTTTTTAATATCTGTAAAATGCAGGCTGTCTATCCGCCAGGTATTTCTTCCCGGCGTTCTGACAATATTATTATCTGGTAATAATTCTTCCTTGGTACGCTGCATATCTTTTACTACCGTATCTGGCTGCTGGTAAAACTTATCATAGCGGTTATGGGCATGGGTATAGCTATGATTGCACAGTTCGATATTCTTTGCCATTTTCAAACTATCCCATACCTGGTTTTGACCGGGACTGGCAAAGACATGTTCCCCGACTATAAAAAAAGTAACCGGCACTTCTTCCTGCTGAACAATGTCCAGCACATTTTTAGTGCCTTTGTTCGGGCCATCGTCAAAGGTCAGGTAGATCTTTTTTTTCTTCTTCTTCGGTTTTGCTGTGGCGACAGGCGGTTTCTTTACCACCGGTTTCATGGTATCTTTTACAATAACCGGGCTGGTTAGTTTTGCTTTTTCGCCATGATTCTGGCAGGATAGAAATAAAAGAGGAAATAAAAGAAGTGGAATGAAGTAATGAAAAAAGCCGCTGGAAGGCTCTCCTTCGTCGGCTGGGTCTGCGTGATACATAAAATGGTGGTGATTTGATTGAATAGTGAAATTATATAACCGGGCAGGCTGTTTGCAAATTCCCGTGGTTAAAAAAAGGTGAAAGAAAGAGGTGAATGGTGAATAGTCAATAGTGAGCAGGTATTCACTCAAAGTGACCAACGTTATTCAATCGGAAACGATTACCGGTATAAGAGCAGGACCTGCTATTATTTGACCATTGACTATTCACCAAAAAACTACCTTAAATTTGCTTCACAATTTTTCAAATCAATGATCCGCAAACAGAAAGTACTTAACGATGTTGTCATAAAATTCGCCGGGGACAGTGGCGATGGCATGCAGTTAACAGGCACACAGTTTACCAATAATACAGCGCTGCTGGGTATAGATCTTTCCACTTTTCCTGATTTCCCGGCAGAGATCAGGGCCCCGTTAGGCACGCTGCCCGGAGTTAGTGGTTTCCAGCTAAGGTTTTCATCTGACAGGGTTTATACCCCTGGTGATGCTTGTGATGTATTGGTGGCTATGAATGCCGCTGCATTGAAAGTAAACATGACCGCCCTTAAAAAGGGGGGCAAGATCATTGTCAATACGGATGGTTTTGATTCAAAGAACCTGCGCCTGGCCAACTACCCTGAAGGGGAGAACCCATTGGAGAATGACAGCCTCAGTAATTATGAAGTGATCAAGATGGATGTCACCAAGATGACAAGGGAGGCCCTTAAGGATTTTACCATGGGGATGAAGGAAAAGGACAGGGCCAAAAATATGTTCGTTCTTGGTTTCCTGTACTGGATGTATGGCAGGGATATGGACAATACGCTTGCTTTCCTGAAAGAAAAATTTGGAAAGAAACCTGATATATTTGAAAGTAACCTGAAAGTATTACAGGCAGGATATAACTATGGTGATACAACAGAAACATTTGGCACTACCTATAAAGTAGAAAAAGCAAAAATGCAGCCGGGAACCTATCGTTCGATGATGGGTAACCAGGCGGTATCTTATGGTTTGATCGCTGCTTCGCAAAAAAGCGGGTTGCCATTATTTCTTGGTTCATATCCTATTACTCCTGCATCAGATATATTACATGAATTAGCCCGGCATAAGAATTTTGGTGTAAGAACGTTCCAGGCGGAAGATGAGATAGCTGCTATTACTACAGCCATTGGCGCTGCTTATGGGGGTTCGCTTGGTGTTACTACTACTTCTGGTCCGGGCATGGCATTGAAAGCCGAAGCAATGGGCCTGGCGGTCATGCTGGAGATACCTTTACTCATAATAGATATACAACGGGGTGGACCTTCTACAGGTTTGCCTACCAAGACAGAACAAAGCGACCTGTTGCAGGCATATTATGGAAGAAATGGTGAATGCCCGATGCCGGTTATTTCTGCTTCTACTCCTGCCGATTGTTTCGATGCGGTCTATGAAGCAGTAAGAATCGCCGTGCAACACATGACGCCGGTGATATTTTTAAGTGATGGTTATATCGCCAATGGCGCAGAACCCTGGAAGTTCCCCAAAGCAGAGGACCTGCCACCGATACCTGTTAAATTCAAAACAGAGCTGGGGGATGGAGAAGAAAAACTGCAACCCTATTTGCGGGATGAGAAATTGGCACGCCCATGGGCTATTCCCGGCACTCCCGGGTTAGAACATCGCATTGGTGGTTTGGAAAAACAAAATGTTACCGGGAATATAAGTTATGAGCCGGAGAACCACCAGCTGATGGTAAAGATCAGGCAGGAAAAAGTTGACAAGATCGCTGAATACATCCCTGAACAACAGCTTGATAATGGTCCTGCAAAAGGAAAGGTATTGGTATTGGGCTGGGGCTCTACTTATGGCGCTATTAAATCCGCCGTAGCAGAATTAATAGCTAAAGGTCACCAGGTGGCCCATGCGCATCTTCGCTATGTACGGCCATTTCCTAAAAACTTAGGAGATATACTGAAGAACTATGATAAAGTATTGATACCTGAGATCAATAACGGGCAATTGATAAAGATCATCCGCGATGTTTACTTTGTGGATGCTAAAGGCTACAATAAGATCATGGGCATACCGATCACTAAAACGGAACTGGTGGAAGAGATCAAAAAGATGCTCTGATAAGTAATTGGTGAATGGCTCAATTGCCGGCAGGAACCTGCCCGGTATTTTATCTAACTTATACCTGGAAACAAAACACCCGCCTGTGCACGCCGGGATGTGCCGTTCGTATAATTTTAATTGATGATGAATATCGCAAACGGTATTTTCATTCAAAATAAACTATATGAGAGTATTTCTTATCCTGCTGGTATTTTCATTAGCGTTGAATTACCAGCTGACAGCGCAGGAGAATAATATAAAAAAGGAAAAATTCAACTGGGGACGCGGTGAGCAGGATACCACAGCCGGCTATGCGCAGGCTGTTAAAATTGATAATGTGATTTACATTTCAGGCACAGTTGCAAGGGATGTAACTCCGGAAGGTATCAAACGGGTATACGAAGCGCTGGAAAGAACACTACAGCATTACGGTGCTACTTTTCAGAACGTAGTGAAGGAGAATTTATACACGACAGATATTGAAGCGATGAAACAGCATAATGCCATACGAAAAACATTTTATAAAGGAGATTTTCCCGCGGCTACCTGGGTGCAGATCAATCGGCTGTATATGGCTGATGCAAGATTGGAAATCGAACTTATTGCTTATTTGCCAAAAGGAAAATAGAGTTGGTCGTTACGGCGATCCGATAATGGCCGCTACGATAAATGAGAGCACCGCAATGATCAACCCGAACATAAAAACAGTATAAGAGCTGCGCAGGCGTTTGTACTTTTTGGCCAGTACTTTTCCCAGGAAATAAATATCCTTGATCATGCTGCCATACAGGTATTCCCTGTCATTCATCAACTCCTTCATCCCCCAGTCATAATCCGGCAGATCCATTTTGTGAAAATTGCCGAAGAAAAGGAGGTTCACTTTTTTCTGCTGCACATCTTCCTTGCTGAAAGTGCCACGGGTTACATTGGGTCTTGTTGCCAGTATCGCAAAAATAATAGCGGTAAGGCAAACCAGCGCCAGGATGATAGTAGGAATAATGAATTGCGGATAGTATTGCAATTTTCCCAGCAATACGGAAACAAGTATGGAGAGAACAATAGTGTTCACCGATATCATGATATTGGCCTTGCTGTCTGCCATCTGGCTAAGGCTGACATGGTTGTCGCTCATGATGCGGAACATGGTAGCAATACCCCGTTCTGTCTTACTTTCTTTTTGTTTGTCTTTTTCAGGGGTTGGCGCTGCTGCGGGTTTGGATGCTGCAGGTTCTTTGTCTTTTGACGACTTGTCTTTTTTTATTTTCTCATCATGTCCATTTTCTTTTTTACCTCCATTTTGGTCCAGTAGCTCTTGCAGGTGCTGCTGTTTTACCGGCTCCAGTCTTTCGCGGCAATAATCAGTAAAGTACCGGTGGGTCTGCAGGAAACTTATATTTTCTTTTCTCCATTCTTTTTTACTGATATCCTTATCAAGTTGTGTTATCAGTTCTTTGCGAAGCAGTTTATTTTCTCTTTCAAATTCCCCTGTGCCAAGATGGTAGAGATCAGCATCACAAATAATTTGTTCAATAAGGTTACCAGGTGACTGGGGCATTCTTGTCGCCCGGATACAGTGCTTTACTTTTTCAATAACCGGCGGGCCGATCTGCCTTTCTGCTAAAAATGCTTCGGCGATCCGGGTACTTTCTTCTTCATGGCCATCCGCTTTTCCATTACTATAACCGGTATCATGAAACCATGCGGCCAGTAATAAAGCCAGCCGGTCTTCACCCTGCAACTGGTAATGGTTTGCCATATCTTCACTGGCGTTGGCTACTATTTGGGTATGGGATAGGTTATGAAAAAAGAAACCCGGATCCACTTTATCAGTGAAAAGATCTGTGACAAATTGTTTGGAGTCCTGCAATAATATTTCTTCGTTCATAGGCGAGTTGTTAAGCCCTTGCCCCGAAATTAAGTAATAAAAGAGTGTAAATTAGAGCAATGAGACCGGTTTTCTCCCTGCCGTTTATTTTTTGCATAATAATAGTATACGCAAGCTGCAACCGGCTGGGTGGAAGATCCTTTGTGCCTGGGATTCCGGGCTATGATGAATCCGGCAAAAAAATGGTGATACTGAAAAGACCGCTGCGGGAAATATCAGGAATAGACTATATCAGCCATGATAAACTGGTGGCTATAAATGATGAGACAGGGAAGATATTTTTTGTTGATCCTTTCACGGGCAGGCATGAAGCTTTTGACTTTGGTAAAAAAGGGGACTACGAAGATGTGGTAAAGGCAGGCGACTATTATTACGTGATGAATAGCGACGGGCATATCTTCCAGGTAACAGCGACTGATCATAAACAGGTTAGTAAATTTGAAAACGATTTTGGCAAAGGGATAGAATTTGAAAGCCTTTACTATGATAAAATACAAGGGCAACTGGTATTGATCTGTAAATTGTGCGGTAGCGGTTCAACAAATATCAATGCGTACAGGTTTGACCTGGCCACCAAACAATTTCTG
>DATDIX010000171.1:0-5997 GCA_036520835.1 Chitinophagaceae bacterium
GCTGAAAAAGCAGAATTTCTCGGTAAGAAAGCGAATATAGAATTGCTGAATGCATGGAACTCAGCAAAAACGGCGGGTGGCCTGCGCATCATTCTTGATCTCCCGGCACTGCTGATAAATCTTTTAATTACTTACCTCGTTTACCGGGGTATAAAAGAAAGCCGCAATTTCAGCAATGTAATGGTGATATTAAAACTGGCGGTTGTTTTACTGGTGATACTTGTCGGTGGCGCATTGATCATCTCCAACGGTTTAACCTTTAACTGGACACCTGCAGACAGCGAAGGCGTAAGATCATTTATGCCAAATGGATTTAGCGGGGTAATGGCAGCGGTCAGTGGAGTGTTCTTTGCTTACATCGGTTTTGATGCCGTCAGTGTGCTTGCTGAAGAAAGTAAAAACCCGCAAAGGGACCTGCCAAGAGGTATGATCCTTTCGCTGGTGATATGCACGATCGTTTACATACTGCTTACACTGGTGCTTACCGGCGCAGTGGCCTATTCCAAATTTGAGAACGTAGGCGATCCCCTGGCATTCATTTTTGAATCAGGCAACCTCAATATTCCCTGGATGCAGTTTTTGGTTGCTATCTGTGCAGTCATTGCTATGACAAGCGTATTACTGGTTTTCCAGATGGGGCAACCGCGTATCTGGATGAGCATGAGCCGTGATGGTTTATTGCCGCCGGTATTTCAGAAAATTCATAGCCGGTTCAAAACCCCGTCTTTCGCTACTATCGTGACAGGGCTGGTAGTAGGCGTACCTATCCTGTTTACAGATAAAAGCTTTGTGCTTGATTTTACCAGCATTGCCACGCTGTTTGCATTTGTCCTGGTATGCGGGGGTGTATTACTCATTCCAAGAAGAGAAAAAACAGCAGGACGGTTCAATATGCCGTATATCAACGGTAAGATCATTTTCCCTGTACTCGTCATTGGAACGATGGTCCTGATCGGGGCAACGGTAAAAGGGTATTACAGCGACCTGTTCAATTTTGATTTCACCGGCAACAAAGATTATATGCAAGGAAAGGTTTCTTTCCTGGATGTGGCTACGCCGCAGATATCTCTCATTATTTTCTGGATCACCTGTCTGATAATTGCCGTCATTACATTCGTCAAAAACTATTCGCTTATTCCGCTCATGGGTTTAAGCACCTGCCTGTACCTGCTTACCGGTATGACCAAAAGCAACTGGGCCTGGTTCCTGAGCTGGCTGATAATTGGGGTCGTATTTTACTTTTTATACGGATATAAAAAAAGTAAACTATCTCTTGTTGAAGCAGCCAGGCAGGAAAGCCAAACAAGGTTCTGAGCCCTGCTTATCTTTGCATTATGAAATTCCAGATAGGAGATACCGTACTTATCCTGCACTCCAACGAAGAAGGCGAGGTGATCGACATCATCAATGAAAAAATGGTGATGGTGGATGTAAGAGGAGTCAGGTTCCCTGCTTATATTGACCAGCTTGATTTCCCTTATTTCAAACGATTTTCAGAAAAAAAGATATTCCCTGATAAGAAGGAAAAGAAGTACGTGGATGATGTACGAAAAGAAAAAGCAACGGGTGCGGCAAAGGTGGTGGATGGTGCCTGGCTTACTTTCCTGCCGGTTTTCCAGGCTGATGAGTTCGGGGATGAAGTAGTGCAGGAGTTAAAACTGCATCTCGTTAACAGAACGGAAACCGGTTACAATTTTATCTATAAGCTTACTTATGCCGGCAAACCGGAGTTTGAGTTAAAGAACAGCATCAATCCGTTTGAAGATTTTTACCTGCATGATGTGGCATTTGCCGATATGAATGATAACCCCGTTTTTGAATTTGAGTTTTCCTTACCAAAGCCAGATAAAAAGAAAGCTGAATTCTTTGAATCATCCCTGAAGTTGCGGGCCAAACAACTCTTTAATAAAATAGAAGAAATAAAACAGAAGAACGAAGCGACTTTCTCATTCAAACTGTTTGAAAAATATCCTGACAGGGCTATTGAAGAAAGTTTTGATATGGGTCATCTTGCTGCAAAGGGCTATAAGATATATGATGCCAAAAAAGCAAGGCAGCACCTGGAGCCGCCCCGGAGTGTTATTGACCTGCATATCGAAAAACTATCAGATGACTGGAAACACCTCAGCAACTACGAGATATTAAGTATACAGCTAAAGACATTTGAAAAGTATTATGAACTGGCGCTTGCGCATATTCAACCTTCGCTGATCGTTATTCATGGAGTGGGAGAGGGAAGACTGAGAGATGAGATTCATGACCGGCTGCGCTTAAAAAGAGAAGTTAAGTCTTTTGTGAACCAGTATGACTCCCGGTTTGGATATGGTGCGACGGAGATATTTTTTCAGTATTAGTATCGCTGGAAATAACAGCCCATTCCGGCCATCATGCAACAGTCCTCATAAAATAAAATTACCTTTGCTCCCGCTACAAGCCGGGCTATCGGTTCAATGTAAATTGGGCAGGAAAGTCCGGACAGCACAGAGCAATGCACCGGTGAAGAGCCGGGTTCTGTTCCTCCTTAGACGGAAACAGAAACAGACAGTGCCACAGAAAATGACCTCACCCCCGGCCCCCTCTCCAAAGGAGAGGGGGTTGAGGAGTGAAAGGGTGAAAACGTAGGGTAAGAGCCTACGGCTTATGATGGTAACATCATTTGCGGGTAAACCTTGCATGCTGAAATGCCACATATAGTACCGCCCGAGGACTGCTCGTCCGAGGTACAGGGTAGGCAGATTGATCCCGTTAGGTAACTTCCGGGACAGATAAATGATAGCCACTTCGTCTTTGCGGCCCAGAGCTTAGCGAAGAGGAAGCAACAGGATCCGGCTTACAGGCTTGTAGCTTTTTTAATACCCCCAACTAACCCCCAGCCCCTAAGGGGGTGTTGTATACGTCCTTATTAAATGAAATCGTTATTCTTTTTGATCTTTTAGACTAAATGAAGTTTTAAAAAGGAAAAGCCCATTCGATCTAAGTTCCCCTTTAGGGGACAGGGGCGTAGTTTCCAATATACCCTCCCAATTCCATCAACCACGCAATACCCAAATGAACCATTAACCCTCCAAGTATCGAACGGGTGTTGTAAACAATAATACCCAGTATCATTCCCCCGAAATAGGAACTGATACATTCACCCAATGGTTTGCCGAAATGAATGGTGCAATAGAAACAGGCCATCGGCAGTATGGCATCCTTACCCGCCCATTTTACAAAGGCCAATATTAAAAATCCGCGAAAGAATAATTCTATCGTAATAAAATCGCTGCCATAAGAAAGTTCAAACAGCAGTTTTTGCCACCAATAAAGGTCATTGATATTCCCTACATCTGTCACCAGTTTTAATTTAGGATATACAGCGAGGAAATCAGGCTGGGTAGAAGCTATTGCTACCAGCGGGACCATGATCAGCAGCATCAGGCTGTACGGCTTCCAGTTCATCCCCTTTGTTTTGATGCCATAAAATGGCTGATCAGCATCGAATATTCTCCAGGCAATAAAAAGAAGACCGGCAGTAATGATCACCAGCGCCGGCCAGTAAAGAATATGGTTCCAGAAATTGTTGGTGACCAGGTCATCAGAAAAATGAAGGCTGGGGTTCAAAGCAACCTTAAGAGAAAAAATAACAGGCGCGGACAGGAAAAGAATGACAAATGACCGGGAGGTGAAATAGTTTTTCCCGGCCAAAAGCAAATAAGCGAGGTAAGGAACACCAAAAGCAGTAAGAAAAATGACCACCCGGGCCAACAGGCTGACCCGGAAGCTGCCCCGGTCCTGAACCCGGTCATCTATATAAAAATGGTAATTCAGAAAGATCAGCAGCCCGGTAAAAAGGGTGACAAAGGCTAAAACCCGCTTATCAGTTTCGTAGAAATACCCCCTTATATACCCTATAATTGACTTCATCCCGCCTGAAAATAGATATTTTTGCAGGGTCATTAAACTTTCCTGCGCTTTACTGTTCCAAAAATGCGTTAATGTTTTTCCACAAACCCTAAAAGTATAGCCATGAAATTAATCTCAATTAACCGGATAACCTTAGCTGTCCTGATTTTGTTTGCGACAGGCTTGTATTCCTGTAAAAAGGAAAGCAGCTCAGTAAATTCCATTCCAGTAACCGAAGAAGAAGCCATCACTTACTCTGAAGAAAGTGCAGAAGCAGAAGCCAGTTTTGATGATATAGAAGATGTAAGCCGCCTGGCTGCCGAAGAAGAAGGCGTGGTCAGCGCCCCGAATGGCCGTGTATTCCCTTTTGTTCAGCTTCGCTTAAGGCTTGGACCCTGTGCTACGATCACGGTAACACCTAACGACAGCACCTATCCTAAAACTGTTACCATTGATTTCGGCGACGGATGTATCTGTGCTGACGGCAAGTTCCGAAAAGGCGCTATCATCCTTCATTTTACCGGCCCGATCCGCCGCAGCGGTTCAGTGCTGACCATTACCTTACGCAATTTTTACCTGAACCGTGCTCATATTGAAGGCACCAAAGTGATCAGCAACCTGAGTGCTCAAGGCGCTGTCAAATTCTCAGTGCAGGTGACAGGTGGTAAAGTAACTTATCCTAACGGAAGGGGTTATAAATATGACGGGCTGAAATATGTAGCACAAATTGAAGGAGCTACCACCAATAATTGTATGGATGATGTATATAAGATCGAAGGCCGTTCAAAAACTCAATTCAATAATGGGTTGACCATTAACCTGAATACTGAATCGCCCCTGATCAAAAAAGTGGCCTGTCGTTGGATCAGTAACGGTACTTTGAAAATAAAGATCAATGACCGGGTGCTGTTCCTTGATTATGGCGCACCGAATAACGGTGACTGCGATAACAAAGCCCTGCTGACATGGAATAATGGCAATAACCAAAGATTGATCACCTTACCGTAGACATAACCAAAAATCGTATCCTTCAACCATCCACGCCTGTCCCGTTCAAACGGGGCAGGCTTTTTATATATTCCGATTCGCTGGTTCAAATTACGTGGAAGAATATGCCGAATACCTGGCACTACTGGCAAAGGAAGTAACTAACCTCAAATAATATCACCCCGCAATTTCCTGCCCGAACTGCAAAATATACCCGTTGCAATCTTTAATGGCAAATTCCCGCATCCCATATTCAAAGTCCTCAATAGGATAGAAGACACTGGCCCTTTCTTTATAAAAATTCCACCAGGCATCTGCATCATCTGTTCTGATATAAAGCGAGCCGGTGAACTGCGGCTTATCATACGGCATATGCGCATTGGGTTTTGACAGCATGACCTTTACCTTATGTTTCTCTACCATGGCCCAGCCCTGGTCTTCCATGTAAACGGTCTCATCAAAGCCGAGAACTGAAACATAATAATCAATGGTTGCTCTTACATCGTCAACCCATAGCATCGGTGTAATGGCCTGTAGTTGCATTTTGAATATTTATTTACCTTTTGAAAAATTTCTTTTCAGCCATGTTACGGCTTTTTTTACATAGTACTCCTCATCATTTTCCAGCGCTTTGACCAACTTTTTTATTTCAGCATGATGATCGCTGTGCCGGGTGTACCATTCCACCATCACCAGCGATAACCTTCTTTGCCATGGATCTGCGGAACCTTGGTATTTTTTTGCCATTGCAAACAGTTCTTCAGCATGTGTTTTTACAATACCCCTGAGAAACTGCATGCCCAATCCATCGCAAACAGCCCAGTTATCTATCTTTTTTGAAAATTCTTTGAACAGCTTCAATACTTTTTCCGGGTCATGCTTGCCTGTCTTCTCGATGATCTTAATAGCAATGATCTTTTCTTCCAGCGCCCCCGATGCCCATAACTCTTTGGCCAGTGCAAAGGAATAAGATTTGTATTGCTTAACCAGCAGGTTGAGTTCGGGAGTTTTTACACCATATATCTTTTGCCTGCCGGGTACCATTTTCTGAAAGAATGCCTCATTCTTACTGTCGGCTTTGGCAGCTAATATTCTCTTTATCTCTGTAAGTTGCTTCGACATCTT
>DATDIX010000172.1:0-2420 GCA_036520835.1 Chitinophagaceae bacterium
GGGATCCTGCCAGCCTATTATCTGTCCAAAACGAAGATCATTGAAGACAAGTGTATCATTCCATTTCTCTGCCGTGTAAAATTGTTTGGAGAACCGGATGAGTTTTTCCAGTTCTTCATTGCCCCTGGCCGGCCTGAGCAAAGAATCATTCCGCGGAAAATATTCAAAAGCGATCTCCTTTTTGCTGTCAAACAAAGACCTGAATCCTACATAATACCCGCTGTCATTACCGGCCACCACAAACCACAGCCAGTTCTGCAAAGGCGCCGGCGTTGTAAAATATCTTGAATAGCTGATCTGTTGCTTTTGTAATATGTCTTTGACATCACTGTCCATTTTTGCTTTATTGATGAGGCAATAGACCAGGTACAGGGCACTTAAGCCAAGCCCCATCCGCCACCATTTTCTCCGTTTGGGTGTCCACCTGTTTAAAATGATCAGCGCCACACAGGCTATTCCCGGCCATACGGAAAAGAAAGGATCGGCTACGTAGATGGCATTAAATGAAATTCGCTGATGACTGAATGGTTCCAGCCAGCCTACTCCATAGTTATTAAAAGCGTCAATAAAAACATGGATGAATATCACCCCGCCGAAAAATAACATCCAACGGGCAAGGCGAACATTATGCGGCCGGTGCCATCGTTCAGCCAGCAGGGCAAAGACAGGTGTGATAAGCAGGCAAAACAAAAATGAATGAGTGAATCCGCGATGCGCTAATAAATTTGATGATGTATCCATCCAGGTCACAGCCAGGAAATCAATATCAGGGATACTTTGTGCCAGTGCGCCCCACAGCATCGCTTTTTTTCCAAGTGTCCGCCCGGCAAACGCTTCACCCATGCAGGCGCCAAGAGCTATATGCGTCAGCGAATCCATTTTGCGCAGGTTATTTTTTTACGATCTGCCTGATCTCTTCCATCAGTTCCATCTGCGCTTTCTGTATCTCAAAAAGCGTTTGCATTTGTTCCGACATCAGCAGGTCGATCTTTTGATGCAGGTTGCGGAGTTCTATCTCCGATTTCAGGTTCACCAGGTAATCATTGATGGCCCGTTGCCTGTCCTTCTCCTCTTTCCGGTTCTGGCTCATCATAATGACAGGGGCCTGCACGGCTGCAATAAAAGATAAAAAGAGGTTCAGTAAAATAAAAGGAAACGGGTCAAATGGCTTTTGCAAAAGGTACAGGTTGGTGGCTATCCATACCATCATAAAAATGGCAAAAGAAATAATGAACTTCCAGCTTCCGCCGAATGAGGCCACTTTATCTGCCACTTTACCACTAAAAGAGACCTGCTTATCCTCAAAATCATATAACTTTTGTGATAACAATTTCTCTTCTTCCACGGCTTTCAATACAATATCATTCAGTTTCTGCAATTGTTCATTCTCCGAAACAAGAAGCTGTTCTAACCGGGCTGTTTCCATGTGTTATTTATTATGGGCGATGAACAAAGGTAGCTTCAAATCCTTCATTAATACATCGGCCATGCTTGCCCGGAACCAGCGGGAAACTGTACTGCGACGGTATGCCCCGAGCACTACGAGCGGGCTGTTCTTCTCCTCTTTCAGGTGACTGACGATCTCTGTTTCTGCCAATCCCTTTAATGTCTTATAAGAAATTTCCGGGAAATGTCTTTTCATAAATTCCCGCATCAGCCTGTTATCGGGTATATGCAATGAACTGCCCGGTGGGTTAACAGATAATGACTCCGCCGGGGTTTGTTTCAGGTATGCCAGTATATAACTGAACATCTTTATTGCATGTACAGAAGATGGTTCGCCATCATATAACAGAACCAGCTTCTCAATAGGCTTGTACTTGTGCGGTACTACCAGCACCGGGCATTGGACCTCGGACAATAATGCCCTGATGAAACGGGTAGGTATTTTCTCTGTATAATGGGTCAGTGTTTCCGTACTGTCAATGACGATAAGGTCAGCATAAATGCTTTCATGAAGCAGTTCCTGTATAGCAATGCTGCGGTCATGATGCAGCGTATACTCAAGACCCGCTTTCTGGCATGCCGTCTCAAAACTGTTGACCGCAATGGCCCTTGTTTTTGTATCTTTCTTATCCAGTCTTTTTTGTTTGGATTCGAAAACGCCTCCTTCTTCCCGGAGCAGATCATAGATCTTATAACTATGATAAGTAAAGTCATCCAGGAATACGCCTACCAGGTGCGCATTGCTTTGTTTAGCCAGTTGAATAGCATAGTCCCTTGTACTGGTTGAGAACTTCAGGCCGTCGAATGCGGCAATGATCTTTTTCATATGGGGATATTTTGCTTAAGCTGCCTTATCAGCAACAGCCAAAGCTAACCCGGTATACTGCTTTTTCACATGACAGGGGTTAGCAGCAATGGTGATTAACATCAAAATGGTTTGAGATACCGGCCTTTTGTAAGTACCTTTTCCTTAT
>DATDIX010000173.1:0-3617 GCA_036520835.1 Chitinophagaceae bacterium
TACCGGGTCCAGTTCCCAGGGACGTGTTTGCCCGGAAGGATCATTATAAATATTATAGGCGACACCATTTTCTTTCAGCAGGCGCAGGATATCAACGTTGCGGTTCTGTAATTCTTCATATCCTAATTGATGAAGCGAGGAGAAAAAAGTTTGCCAGTCGGGCCTTATGTTATTGTCAGCGGTGAATAATTCGTTGTAAGAACTAAGGGCCGGAATATATTGTTGAAGCAGCGAGTAAATTGCTGGTTGATCGGGCATGTTTGTTTAAGCGCTTTGGGTCCTTAAAATTACGGAAATAAACAGTTCCGTGATGCCCGGGTCAATCCCAATATGGCTATTGCTTTATAAGTTGTTAGTAAAACTACTTACGTAAGTAAGCTGAGTTGCTTCACACAACAGCAGGATAGATCTTTTATTCTGTGAAAGTAAAAGAACCGGCAGGTTCATAGCTCTTTGAGCCATTGCTGTACAAACAGTTTTACGGCATCATTCACTTCCTTGCCGGCACGGAAACAGGCTTTCCATTGAGCGCTGTTGCTTTCGTAGTCAGCATTGACAAATATCTTTTTTCCGTATTTGTTGGTGACCAGCTCTGCTTTGAAATCAACCGAAGCAACCAGTGACAGGTATTCCTGCAACCGTCTTTTGATCAGCGTATCGGCAACCGGCGGGTAATTTTTTTCCCATTTGGTTTTATTGGGGGTTGGGTCTTCACCTTCTGCGACCATTCTTTTCATGTCAGCAATCCCTTTTTTATAGTTTTCTACTATGTCCTTTGGCATTGATTTCATGGAGGGGTCTTTCATCATTTTTTCCATTTCCTTGATAGATTCCTTCAGGCTTTTGATGCTTTCTGCAGGCATAGGTTGCGGCTCAGATGTGGGCTTTTCTGATTCCCTTTTATAATCGTATGCTTTTTTGAACTCTTCGCTTTTGCAATATTCTTTGATATAGGCACAAAGTTCTTTGGCTGCCCCTACTTTGTCACCCTGCACCACGGCCGGTAATAGTTTGGTATAGGGCAAACGGAAATCTTCGCCGTTAACATTTGCAAGAATAGAATAGCTGGCATTATTTTTTTCAATACCGAGTTTGGTTAATATTTCATCTCCGTAAAATGTAAATGCTGTACTGGCAATTACCATTACTGCCATACAGGATGATATGATAATCTTTTTCATAACGCTTATTTTTTTATGAGTTGTTCAACCAGTTTTTTAATTCAGCTACCTGTCGGTGCAATTGTTTCACCTCCTCATTGGAAGTTTCGATTTGCTTTTGCTGTTCTTTTATTCCGTCGATGTGTAATGGAACCTGTTTAGCATAATCCACTCTTTTATATCCATCCTTTTCATGAACTGCATCCGGGATAACCTTTTTTACATTCTGAGAAAGCAAACCAATTTGCCTGTCGGGCAAAAACCAGGCTTATTCGGCAACAATCATTACGGTAACATAAACGGTGACGGTTGGATCGGTGGAGTTGACAGAAAACGCATCCAATGTAATGCCATAAGACCCGGCAGCCAGGTTGTATAAAAATGGCCCTACCGTGCGGGTATCGGTTCGGTAGGTTTGGTCATAGTGTACAGCATTTATAATTCTGGTGTTGACGGACTGACCGGCTATCCGTACGGTCAACTGCCAGCATGTGGGGCATGGGTAAAAGACGCAAGCTTTGTCGGAAACGGCATCAACCCATACCATTACCCGGGAAGGTTGAGACAGGTTAAAAGCGATTGGATTGGACAGTAGGAAAGCTCCTTGATACGTGAGATTGGCCGTACCGGAAGCGGAGTAGGTTTGGATGTAGCTGTTCATGCTGCGCCACTGTGCCGAATTACTACTGCCCCTGCTGGCAAGTATTTGGTTGGTTGCACCGGTATTGCCCACTACAGCCAGGGCCCCATTGGGCTTTACAGCAAAGCGTTCATTAAAAGTTCCTGCTGCATCGTACCCGATTGCCACATCAGCATTCGGATTGTCGGAGTAGATCTGTAAGCGGTTTCCTGCAACCCCAAAACCAACATCACCTGTGGCACCTGGATATAAGGTTATTTTTTTACCAAGAGAAGGAGAAAAAGCAAGCGGTGCATTAGGATTATTATTTCCGATCCCAACCCGGCTGTTAATGGCATCATACGTAAATCCCCATTCTGCAGGACCGCCGAAAAAACCTATATTCTGATTATTCTGTGCACCCATGAATCCCAGAAGTGCTGTGTTATCGGCTTTATAAAGCCATACACCCGCGCCACCTCCAACAAGATCAGTGCTTCCGTTTTTTAATATCAATCTTCCGCTAAGACTCATCCCATCATAACCCACGTTATTGATTATCCGCATTCTTTCAGTAAAATTTCCGCTTGAGCCATAGCCGAATCCAATATTGGAGATCGTCGCATCCGTATGTATTTGTAATAATGAATTCTGGATACCAAAGCCAAAATGATTCCCGCTGTTACCATAGAGTGAGATCTTATCTCCCAGGGTCGATGAAAAATTCAAGGGGAATCCAGGTGTTGTTGTACCAATGCCTACGTTTTGCGCATAGGTGATGACACCGCAGAAACTGATGAGGAGATAAATAATTGCTTTCTTCATATATTATTTTTTTAGAAGTTATTCAACCAGTTTTTTTAATTCTGCTACCTGTTGCTGTAATTGTTTCACCTCATCACTTGAAGTTTCGATTTGCTTTTGCTGTTGCCGCAATTGTTTCATCTCTTCATTCGAATTTTTGCATTAAATGTCTGTTTCATTCTATTTCACATATAAAATGCATATGGTCTAATTCGGAAATATTTCAATGATCAGTTTTCCGGCCCCTTCACTTCTTGTGCTGAAGTGTGCGTCAAGCCCTACATCCTTACCAAGAACAACTCTCGTTGTATAAAACCCCGGCACCAGCGTTGCCATACCTGTCACATTAATATTGTTTTTTCTGAGAGGTGCTACTTCTCCATAAGCTCTTGCCGTGCCTACAACCTGCGCACTGACATTTAAGAACTGCACCTCTGTATAAACATAGGCGGTACCGATAGTAAAAGCGTCATACACCAGTATGTTTGCATGGAAGACGACATCACTGGTCTCTGTAATTGAGAAAGATTGGTTATCTAACCCAGGGATCGCAACAGACAGATCACCACCTGAAAAATTGGAAGTGTTGCCTGACTGCGAGAAGCTGATTACATAGGGTCTTCCGACCCATGAAGCTGAAGCAGCACTACCATTGCTTTTTAATACCTGTCCCGGTGCGCCCATGCTCCCATTAATGGCCAAAGCACCATTAGGCTTTACAGCAAAACGCTCATTAAAAGTCCCGGCTGCATCATAGCCAATAGCCACATCAGCATTGGGGTTATCTGAATAGATCTGTAACCGGTTGCCAGCTACGGCCAATCCAACATCACCGGTTGCCCCGGGATATAATGTGATCTTTTTTCCAAGTAATGCGGGAAATGCAAGTGGTGCATTCGGGTTGTTGTTTCCAATCCCCACACGGCTGTTTATTGCATCATACGTAAATCCCCATTCTGCAGGGCCGCCGAAAAAACCTATATTCTGATTATTCTGTGCACCCATGAATCCCAGAAGTGCTGTGTTATCGGCTT
>DATDIX010000174.1:0-3037 GCA_036520835.1 Chitinophagaceae bacterium
TAGGCAGGAGCGCCATCATTTCTGATGATGAAACACACCAGAAGAAAATCCTTTTTTCCCCCAAATTATTGGCAAAGATCGTTTTTGCTGATCCTGTGCTGACGATGGATCTGCCTCCTTTTGTTACTGCTGCAACCGGCATGGATGCTTTGACGCATAATATGGAAGCCTATCTTGCAAAGATGCCGCACCCGCTTTGCGAGGGAATTGCGTTGGAAGGCATTTCACTTATTCATCAGTCATTAGAAAAAGCAGTGAACAAGCCAGACCTTGGCTCAAGAAGTAAAATGCTGATCGCTTCATTAATGGGGGCAGTTGCATTTCAGAAAGGGCTGGGCGTCGTTCACTCATTGGCCCACCCGTTATCATCATTACTGGATACACACCATGGATTAGCCAATGCAGTTAATATCCCTTATGGCATGGAATTCAATATTGCAGGGTTTGAAGATAGATTCAAACGAATTGCACGGACACTGGAGTTGAAAGAAGAAACAGGAGAGGCGGTAGTGAAATATTTATTTGACCTCAATTCAAAAGTGAACATACCGCATAAACTGCGTGACATTGGTGTTAAACAGAAACATATAGAGACATTGTCCGATCTTGCCATAGCCGATTTTGCCCATCCCAATAATCCCAAGCCGGTAAGCCGGGAAGATTTCAGAAATTTGTACAATAAAGCGCTTTAGAGACAAATGAAAATCGGCCTTACCTATACCGGCTCTGAAGAAAAGCATCAGAATTATATCAGGTGGCTGATGAGCAGTGATGATATAGAGGTCATCACTCTTTCTGAGGGTATTGATAACAATATCAACGGCAATTTTGATGGGTTAGTATTGTCAGGTGGTACTGATATTCACCCAAAATTCTATAAGAGTAAAAAACTTGAATATCCCAATGTTCCTTCTGCATTTGAAGAGAAAAGAGATGAGTTCGAAATATCTGTCTTTCGGTCGGCCGAAAAAAATAATATACCTGTTCTGGGTGTTTGCCGTGGATTTCAACTGATCAATTGCATATTTGGCGGAAAACTTAAGCAGGATATAGGGGATAGCTTAAATAAGATCCACCGGGCGCATGTAGAAAATAAATTGCAGAAGGATAAGGCACACGGCTTAAGTATTGAGCCAGGTACTCTTTTGAAAGAGATATGCAGTGCAGAACGTTTGGTAGTGAACAGTGCGCATCACCAGGCTGTGAAGAAACCGGGGAAAGGCTTACGGGTAAATTGCATGGCCGATGATGGTACTATCGAAGGAGTAGAGTGGGCTCATCCATCCGGCAAACCATTCATGCTGGCCGTTCAGTGGCATCCGGAAAGAATGTATAAATTCCAGTTGGAAGATTCACCTGTTTCAAAAGCTATTCGTGACAGGTTTATTGAAGAGGTAAAAAAGTCAATTGCAGATAAAAAATGAAGATCATTAACCCGGCGACAGAAGAAGTAATAAAAGAAGTGGAGGAAGATACCCGGCCAGTTCTTGAGAGAAAGTTATCATCATTGAGACTTGCGCAGGCTGATTGGTATAAAACTTCTTTACAAGAAAGGGTGGGGGCACTAAAAAAATTTTCTTCTTTGCTGGAGAAAAATATAGAATCACTTTCTTCCGTGCTTACATCAGAAGTAGGCAAACCGTTGCAACAATCACGCAATGAAGTGAACGGAGCAGTGGCAAGGATAAAATGGCTGACTGATAACGCAGAGAAATATTTATCCGATGAGACCATGAGCAATGTGAACGGCATGGAAGAAAAGATCGTGTATGAACCGCTGGGTGTTATCTGTAATATCTCTGCATGGAACTATCCCTGGCTGGTTGGTGTTAATGTTTTTGTTCCGGCATTACTGGCCGGCAATGCGGTGATGTATAAACCTTCGGAGTATGCTACGCTTACGGGCCTGCAAATAGAAAAGCTATTGAAGGAAGCCGGTGTACCGGAAAATATTTTTCATGTAGCTATTGGTGCAAAAGATACGGGTGAAATATTGCTCGAGCTTCCGTTCGATGGTTACTTTTTTACCGGTTCCTATAAAACAGGCAAATACATTTATGAAAAGGTAGCGCCGAAGATGGTTCCCTGTCAATGTGAACTTGGGGGGAAAGATCCTTTGTACGTTGCAGATGATATTACAGATATTAAAGCAGTAGCAGCCGGAACGGCAGACGGGGCATTTTATAATAACGGGCAAAGCTGTTGCGCTGTTGAAAGAATTTATGTGCATGAAAAAGTATATGATCAGTATATTAATGAATTTATAAAAGAAGTAAAGTCATGGAAGATCGGCTACCCTGCTGAAGACGGTGTTTATATCGGGCCATTGAGCCGCAAAGAGCAATTAGCCGTTTTAGAAAAACAGGTGAACGATGCTGTATATAAAGGAGCAACAGTACTGGCTGGTGGGAAAAGAATAAATGGGAAAGGCTATTTCTTTGAACCGACTGTGCTAACAAATGTAAATCACAATATGAGTGTAATGAAAGATGAATCTTTCGGGCCGGTGATCGGCATCATGAAAGTAAAAGATGATAATGAAGCGATACAACTGATGCAGGATACAGAATACGGTTTGACTGCTTCCGTTTACAGCGCTGATAAAAAAAGGGCTTCAACTATTTTACAGCAGATCAATGCAGGAACAGGCTATTGGAACTGCTGTGACCGGGTCAGCGCAGCATTGCCCTGGAGCGGAAGAAAACATTCAGGGTTTGGGGCGACACTTTCTTATATTGGCTTAAGAGCTTTCACAAAACCAAAGGGATATCATTTGCGCAGTTGAGTTTTATATCCGGGAAAGACTTCTCCTGTATTCTCATTAGTTCATTTACTAAACAGGATTTCCTTTTTACATTAACGGACATATAGCCATTCTCCTTCTATTTTTTTTGGGGGGCAAGAGAGTTCAGCCATTTAGGGTCGTTAAATTTCTTTGCTGCTGCAGTTTGTTCGTTCATCCCTTCCGGTTGACTGTAATCAGCTGTATAACTGTTATATCCCGCCACAGCAGGAAAAAATGCATATTGCATGCCTT
>DATDIX010000175.1:0-2622 GCA_036520835.1 Chitinophagaceae bacterium
TGCTCAGAATGATACTGTATTTTTTATTTATAAGTATTCTGGGTAAATTCATCGTGTGATATAATAGTCAAAAGAATGAAAAAAAGACTCGTCATTTCATTGTTGTTCCCCTGCCTGTTATATTCTGCATTGTCCCGGTCGCAGGAGACAGAAGAGAAAGCCACAGATGTAGAAGATATCAATGTCTTACTGGCTTTCCAGGTGGGCATTCCTTCCAAAGAAATGCAGGAAGCCATTAAAAATAATATGGGCAATACTGGTTTTGGCGGCGCCCTTTGCATACTCACCAATCCTTTTACATGGGGGAAAAATAAGCGAAACAGCCCTTTACGGATCGGCGCCGAGATCGGTTATACCTATTATGGCCGGTTTATTTCTAATGTGAACATAAATGGCTACGATGGCAGCTACAAAACCAGTTATGGCATACTGCATGCTAATGCTTTATTCCGGTTAATGCCATCAACACCGGCGCCGGTAAGGCCATTCATCGAAGCACTGATCGGGGGAAATTTTTATATATCAAACATAAAGGAGAACCTGGACGCTATAGAAACTGCTTTAGGCCTGGAGGGGTTTGATATTGACAATTATGCCAGTTCCGGATTTAATAAGGGAGTAGCGATCGGCTGTGGTTTTGGGGGTAAGAAAAAAAAGGATTCCGGTAAATTCATCCTGCGGGTATCTTATAACTGGGGCAGCGATATCAAGTATGTCGTCAGGAATTCATTGGTCAATAATGGCGGCAGTCTTCAATATTCTGTTGGCAGGGCCAAGGTTAATTATGTTATGGCACAGATCGGGATCGGTATCTGACCTTATAACAGGATCGGGTGTCGTTTAAACTCTTTGGTCCTGTCAAACATATAACGATAGGTGGTTAACACCCGGCTGCGATAAGTTCCCAGTCCTTCTGCAACATTGATCATTTTCGGGTTGAATTCACCGATCCATTGCATCTCGTAATCTTCATACAACAATTTACCCAGCACTGGCTTGCCATCTTTAAATGTTAGTTGTTGAATAACCCTGCAGCCTTCCACGATCATATAACTGTCCACACCTTTGCCCTGGAATTCCGGTACAATACCAAACACAAGACCAGTGAATTTTTTACTTCTGACCGTTGATTTGATCCAGAGGAATTTCAGTTTATGCCAGAGGCTGAATTTGCCATTAAGGTGTTTGAACCACTGGTTCAGGTCCGGCAGGTTGATCCAGGTAGCAACCGGTTCTCCTTTATAATAAACGAACCAACTGATCTTTTCATCCATCACCGGTTTCATGCTGTTGAACATTTTCCGCACCACTTTTTCATCCAGTTGTTTCAGGCCACCATGCCCCGCCCAGGCTTTGTTATATACTTTGGTAAAATCAGCTGCAAACTTGTCTAACTGGTTCTTTTTAATATACGCAGAACTATAGTTAGGATCTTTGGCACAATCCGCATGGCGATCATAAAACTTAGGCTGCAGGATGGTGGTGGTTGACAATGCAAAACATACCTGGTTGTAGTAATTTTTAAAACCATAGGTCTCGAACAATTGCTGGTAATAAGGCTGGTTATAATTCATACAATACAGTGGCGGCAGAAATCCTTTTACGATCAATCCCCACCAGCGGTCCCGTTCCCCAAAATTAACAGGACCATCCATGGCCTGCATACCTCTTTGCAGCAACCAGTGCCTGGCCACATCAAATAACATATCAGCTGCGTGCTGATCGTTGATGCAATCAAAAAAGCCGATGCCACCCACCGGGCCATCATCTCCTTTGTTCTTATATTTTTTATTCACAAAAGCGGCAATGCGGCCAGCCAGTTTTCCTTCCCCGTCTTTTAATATCCATCTGATCACTTCACCGGAGCGGAAGGTTTTATTTTTTGCGGGGTCAAATACTTCATGGATATCCTTATCCAGCGGGCGGATATAATTGGGATCGTTTTTATTGATCTCAATATTTACCTGTATGAATTCTTTGGCTGTTTTTTTACCGGTTACTTCTATCAATTGCATTGGGCAAAAATAGGAAAGTAGCTGTTTCAGCAAAGACTGATCTTTTCAAGCAATAATTGTTTCTCGGTCTGGGAATGGGTGAGGTGGAAGGCTTTTTCAAAAAAAGTTTTCGCATTTTCTTTTTGTTCGAGATCAAAATACATTTCACCAATAGAAGCATAATAGAGGTGATGCTGCTCCAGCCCTTTTATCTGCTGCAGCTCTTCCAGCGCCTTTTGTTTACTGATGGCATAAGCGGAAGCAATGGCTTTGTTCATCGCCACGACCGGGTTGGGTTGCAACTGGTAAAGCATTTCATATAAATGGTAAATACTTTTCCAGTCGGTTCGTTCAAAAGAAGGAGCGGCTGCGTGTAAAGAGGCGATAGCAGCTTCCAGGTGGTAAGGAGAAACTTCAAAAGGTTCAGCAGCCGCATCTATATAATCAAACCCTTTTTGAATCAGCGGAAGACGCCACAGGGTTCTGTCCTGGTGTTTTAATAATATGATATTGCCCTTATCATCCAGTCTTGTATGGAGCCGCGAAGCCTGGAAACACATTAATGCTAATAAGGCTTTGCTGCGGGGATAAGCTGTTAAGGGATGTTGTGTAAGCAACAGGCAAAGCC
>DATDIX010000176.1:0-6650 GCA_036520835.1 Chitinophagaceae bacterium
GACGGGTTTCGTTTATACATCAATGAAAAATTAGTGATCGATAACTGGCAAAAACAAAGCTACCGGGTTAAAACAATAAATATTGATCTTGAAAAGAGCAAAACGTATGCGATCAAAGTAGAGTTTTATGAAACGACGGGGAATGCCCATATCAAATTGATCTGGGATGTTGGAATAAAGAACAATTGGCAGGCAACGATCAACCAGGCTGTTGAAACAGCTAAAAGATCCGACATAGCATTGATCGTTGCCGGAATTAATGAAGGAGAATTCCAGGACAGGGCCATGCTCAGTTTACCCGGTCACCAGGAAGAAATGATCTCCCGGGTAGCCGCAACCGGAAAGCCTGTTGTTGTATTGCTGGTTGGCGGAAGCGCTGTTACCATGCAAAGCTGGATCAGTAAAGCAGATGCGATAGTTGATGTTTGGTATCCCGGCGAAGAAGGCGGGCATGCCATAGCCGGCATTTTGTTTGGCGATCATAACCCTGCAGGAAGATTGCCCATCACATTTCCTTTGGATGAAGCGCAATTACCATTAGTGTATAATCATAAACCTACCGGCAGAGGTGATGATTACAATAATCTAAGTGGCTCTCCCCTCTTCCCTTTTGGGTACGGACTTAGTTATACCAGTTTTGAATATTCAAATATCCGTTTGCATAAGCAGGCGATCGGTAGCGGTGATACGGCCATTGTTTATTGTAGGGTAAAGAATTCCGGAAAACGGGCCGGCGATGAAGTGGTGCAACTATATATCCGTGATGAGTTGGCGAGTGTTGCCCGCCCGGTGATGGAGCTAAAAGGGTTTCAGCGGATCAGCCTGCAGCCCGGTGAAGAAAAAGAGGTGGCTTTTGTCATCACTCCTGCTTTGCTTAAAATGTATACTGATAAAATGCAGTGGGTAACGGAGCCCGGTGATTTTAAACTGATGATCGGTTCTTCATCAAAGGAAATAAAATTGAAAACGGTGCTGACCGTAAAATAGCCTCAGGAGTATAAATTACCTGTTTATATTTTTTTGACATATTGATTTAGTAACTTCAAAGAAAAAAAATGGCCAGGCCCCATCATCGCAAGAAACACAAGGAACACCTTAAGAACTTTAAGCAAAGTCACGAGGGCAGCACCAGTTCTTTCAGAAGATCGAAAAGCAAAGCATCCGCAGTATTTGCTTTTGGCGGGGGCGCTGTAGGACTATTATTGGTTTACCTCGCCAGCAATGGTGCGCTGGTATGGGCAGGCGCCGGGCTTGTTGCAGGAGCAGTGGCAGGTTATCTTATCGGGCGCAGGGTTGACAGGGAAAAATAATTTTATATCATCAATGGATTACCAGGTTTTTACTCCTCCCCCCGAACTTCAGCCGTTTGTAAAATGTTTTTGGACACTCGAAGATGAAGCTACCGGTGCAGCTTCCCGGCAACGGGTTCTTCCCGACGGGTGCATGGAAATGATCTTTCATTACGGTGATCTTTATAGACAATACTTTGAAGACGGATCATCCGTCATACAACCCCGGAGTTTTGTATTCGGGCAGATCACAAAGTTCATTGAGATCGAACCGACCGGCGTCAGCGGTATTGTGTCGGCAAGATTTCTCCCCGATGGCCTCTCGCAATTCCTGGAAATCCCCATTGCGGAACTGGAAGATAAAGCGGTCAGTATAATTGACCTGTTTGGAGAAAAAGGAAAATTGCTGGAAGAAAAAGTATTGGCAGCAACCGGTAACCAGGAACGGATAAAATTAATTGAAGAATTCTTACTTTCTTTTTTAGCTGACCCCGGCATGGTAGATACTGTTACAAAAGCCTGTATAGATGTGATCATTCAGTCTCAGGGACAAATGGGCGTGGTAGAACTGGCTGATAAAATGAATATCAACCGGCGTAATATCGAAAGAAGGTTTACCTCCGCGGTTGGTATGAGCCCCAAGCAACTTTCAAAAGTAGTGAGGTTGCAGGCCACATTGAAAATGCTTGAACAAAAGAAATTTACCAGCCTCACATCACTGGCGTATGAGAATGGCTATTATGACCAGGCGCATTTTATAAAAGATTTCAAAGAATTCACAGGAATGAGTCCCAAATCATTCTTTGCAGAGAACCTGCGGTTTGCTGCTTTATTTGCTTCTGCTGAATAAAGTGTCGCAATTTTACAATTTTACATTTCCTGCCTTCGCTATTTTGCCGCTACAAAACAATTCAGCATGCAAAATCTTGTCAACTGGTTCGAGATACCTGCCAAAGACCTCGGCAGGGCAAAGAAATTTTACGGGGCCGTTCTTGATCTTGAAATAAATGAAGTGGATATGTTTGGAACAAAGATGGCTTTCTTTCCGACAGATGGATCCAATGTTTCAGGAGCTATTGTGCAAGGCGAGGATTATCATCCTTCTCCGGAAGGGGCATTGGTTTACCTGAACGGGGGGAACGACCTGGGAAATATGTTGTCAAAAGTTGAAGGGGCCGGCGGAACGGTGATCCTGCCCAAGACACAGATCAGTCCTGAAATGGGTTATTTTGCCATGTTCCTGGATACAGAGGGAAATAAAATGGCGCTTCATTCGGTCGGGTAAATAAATTCAACATCGTCATTAAATAAATATAAAATGAAAAGATCGATCGTTTTGGTATCGTTATTCTTTTTGGGTATGACCGCTGTCATGGCACAAAGCAGTGCAACACTGGATGATTTTAAATGGCTGGCCGGTAAATGGAAGTATGCGGGCAGGGAAAGATATGAAGTATGGAAGCTCTCTGCTGATGGCAATACATTGACCGCACAGACCTATCGTATCAAAGATGGCGATACTACCATTGTTGAAAAACTGACTATTGAAAAAAGAGCGGATGGTTTTTATTATGTGGCAGATGTGCCGCAAAACAGCAAACCTGTTCCGTATAAGATCACGCAGGCTGACAAGAATGGTTTTTCCTGCGAGAACCCGGCTCATGATTTTCCGACGCATATAAAATACACAGTAGTTGAAAAGGGAAAAGCGGAAGCGATGATCTCGGGTGGCGGAAGGGATATAAAATTTGTGCTGGAATACCAGCTGGCAAATTGACAACAGAATTACAGCTTAAAAAAGATAGTCATGAAAGTATACAAACAACCATTTAATTTGAAAGCGGTCTTTATTCTTGTTATTACTGTCAGCATTGCTGCCTGTAATAATGAAAGCAATAATACAGTGGATGACGCAGGCAGCAAGACCGATACGGCTGCAGTAGCGGGAAAGCAGCTTGTATTTGACAAGATCGCAGGCACCTGGCAAAGTGAGGACGGGAAGAGTTTTGAACGCTGGATAAAAAATGAGGACGGTAGTTTTCAGACCACCGTATTCAGTATAAAAGGAGCCGACACTTCCTGGATAGAAAGCGGAAAAGTGTATCCCGAAAATGGCCAATGGGTTTTTGAGAATACGGTAAAAGATCAGAATGACGGGAAGCCTGTTAAGTTTGTATCGTCTTCTTTGTCGGAAAACAGTGTTCAGTTTAGCAACCCGGCCCATGATTTTCCTACTGATATAAACTATACCCTGCCGGATGCAAAGACCATCAATGCTTTTATTGTCGGTCCGAACGACAAAGGGGGAAAAGATACCATCCCGTACAATTTCAAAAGAGTGGAATAGATAAGAATACAATTCTTATCAGCCGGCTGGCATAATAAATGGGACTGTCTCAAAAGTATTTTCAACACTGAGATACGGAGTAGCAGAGAATCACAGAGTTTTGATTCCTAAATTGCTTTTCTCTGTGTAACTCAAATCCTCAGTTACTCTGTGTTGAAATTCCTATCTTTTGAGACAGCCTCATATTTACAGGAACAACAGGGTTTAAAAATTGAAACGTACCCCGCCTTGTAAAGTGAACCCCTTTACACTTTCTTTTACATCGCTTTCTTTATCCTTATTCGTTCTCCATTGATACCCAAGAAGCGTTGTAAATGAAAGATGTTTTGTAAAAAAAGCATTGTGCCCGATATTGGCACCCCACCCTGAAACACTGTATTCCTGGGTAGTGGAACTGGAGCCAAATTCATATTCTGCTTTTTGTGATCCTACCTTGCCTTCAAGCTGGAGGAAAAAATTCCGGAAACCATTTTCAACAGGGATGTGGATCTGTGCCATGGGCATAAAGCTCAGGGAAGACTGGGAATATTTAGTATCAAACTCGTCAGACTTCTGCATTTCGCTCATAAAGCCAAACCCGGCACCAATAGCAAAATAATCGGTGAGGTAATACCCGAATTCTGCTTTAAAACTGGCATCAGTAAAATTCTCTTTATACTCATCAGGGACCATATTATACTCTGTCGTATTGGTGCCGAATTCCAGTGAACCCGTTGAAGTATAACCAATGAACATATCCCCTTTGTTATACCAGTCTTTGGAAATGGACATTTTTTTGTCACAGGTTATTTCAGGGCAGAAAAGATAGGTTTCGAGTCTGAGGCCGACATTGAGCCCGCTGATCGTTTCTTTTCCGTCTTCATAATCGAAGGTTTGGTTTTTGTAGCTGAAGAAAGGCGTGAGGTATGTATTGGAATTGCCCAATAAAAGGATTGGCGCTCCTAAAGTAAATTCATAGCCGAACAGGTCAGATTTGTCGGTTGTGCTTCCACTGGGCGATTCTGTAATATCCTTATAGGCACCGAAGCTAACACCGCCTTCCAGGTAAAGGTTGAAACCATTCCCGAAAGTTTTTCCGTAAGTGACATTGGGCGTTACCGACCAGTTCCTTGTCAGGTTATCCGTATTGCCGACATGGTTGCCGGAGAAATTTCCTTTAAGATCAAGCCCGAGAGCAAAGCCATCCGCAATAAAGTATTTATAGTCAAGGTTGAATCGCAGGGAGTTGTTGCTTTCGATCTTATTATCATCTTCATCAAAGGTATTCATGTCGCTGTACCGGTAGTTCTGCCGCAGGGTGAATCCATTCTTGCCTTTTAGGAAAGGCGATGACTGATTGGCCGCAGGCTTAGTGTCACCTGGTTTGTCCTGCCCGATAATGCAGGTAACTGGTAATAAGGTGAGGAAGAGAAGCAGATAGCGCAGTGGTTTCATGACTTTTTATTTTAGGTGAAGAATTAATGGCAAAAGTCAATTCTCGCAGGGCCCGGCGGGCAGGGATTATCGGGCCGGATCAGTTGAAGTGCGTGGGAAAACAAGATAGAAAGTACAAATTTTTTCAGAATCCAATAGCAATTTTTATTCATACCCATTTTTTGGAGCAGGTCAAAACATTGATTTTTAACAGTAGCCGCCAGCTGAAATATCTGGATAATATATTAGGATTTTTATCAGGCCGGTATCAACATTAGTTCTACTTTTGTTGAAAACAATTAAATGAAGATTTTCGTAGCCGGACTTCCATACGACCTGGATGATGCAGAGTTGGAAGAGATATTTGAAAAATTCGGAACCATTGCTTCTGCTAAGGTTGCTATTGACAGGGAGACAGGGAAAAGCAAAGGATTTGGTTTTGTAGAAATGCCTAACGATGCGGAAGCCAAAGATGCTATTGAAAGTCTTAATGATATTTCGCTTGGGAAAAAACCCTTAGTGGTAAAAGCGGCTGAAGACCGGCCGGGTGGCGGAGGCAGCAGTGGCGGCGGATACGGAGGTGGCGGTGGCAACAGGGGTGGCGGATACGGTGGCGGTGGTAACAGAGGTGGTGGTGGTGGATATCGTGGTGGTGGCGGCGGAGGTAACAGCAGCGGTGGCAGCGGCGGTTACGGCAACAGGGACGACCGCAAACGATACTGATCCTGTTCTTTTTTAATCAGCATAAATTTTATTTCCGGCATTTCGCAGCTTCCTTTATCAATCTATAGAAAGCGATAAAATTATTTTCTATGGATGCAGACATCAAAACACTTTATGAGTCTGACTTTTACCGCATCACCGATTTCAGGTGCCGCTGTAAGGAATGTGTGACCTCGAAGCCCGAATACAGCAATAGTTTCAGCATCAGTTTTGTCCGTAAAGGAAATTTTCTCTTCAACGTTTTCCGGCATTCACTTGATTCTTACAATGGATGTGTGCTCATCACCAAACCGGGATATGAAAGAACCGTAACGCATATCCATACTGTGCCGGATGAATGTACCATCTTTGATTTCAAAACGGTTTTTTACGAGGAGTTGCTGGAGCAATACGGGAGGCATAGTTTTTTCCGCAACAATGATCTGCATTCCACATTGGTAAGAACAAATGCGGAAACCGAGTTTTTACATTTATATATACTCCGGCGGGTGATCACCGGATCGGCAGGCAAGCTGGAAACAGATAATATGGTGATGGATATGATCGGGAAAGTACTGGGGGCTGTTACAGAATATAAACCTGATAGCAGGATCGACCCGGCATTGAAAAAGAACCACCTGCTTACTATTGAAAGAGCCAAAGAATATATCAGCGAAAATTTTTCCGATGATATCTCGCTGGCTGAAATAGCAGGATACAGCTATGTAAGCCCGTTTCATTTCAGCAGGATATTTAAAACTTTTACTTCGTATTCGCCGCATCGCTTCCTGCTTTCTATCAGACTACAGCATGCAGAACTGTTGTTAAGAAATACTAATTTGCCGGTAGCCGATATCGCTTTTTCTTCCGGGTTCAACAGCATAGAATATTTTACAGCA
>DATDIX010000177.1:0-2723 GCA_036520835.1 Chitinophagaceae bacterium
AACATATACTACTGATCCCATTGGCGTATTGGATGTGACCATTCTTTCCAATAATATACTGGACAAGATACTTGGCATCAAAGACCAGCGCACAGATAAGAGAATAGATTTTGTGGGGGGTATCCGTGGGCTGGGCGAGCTGGAAAAACGGGTGAACAGCGGCGAAATGAAAGTAGCTTTCAGTTTATACCCGGTCACCATTGAGCAATTGTTTGATATTGCGGACAGCGGAAACGTGATGCCACCAAAAAGCACCTGGTTTGAACCTAAACTGCGGGATGGCCTGCTGACAAACCTGATCTGATCCGGGCCCTCAAATATTTGTTATTTTGCAACTGAGCCATACTTATTCACGTCTGATCTCTTTTAATTTGTAATATGAAAAGATATTCTTCCTTCATTATTGCTTCTTTGATAGCGGCAATCTCGTTTGCCCAGCCACCTGGTGACGATGTAAAAACAATGCATGAAAATGCAAAGACATTTATGCGTTCCGGCGACTTTGACAATGCTGCCATCGTATTGATTCGTGCTTTGCAACAGGACAAGAACAATCTTGACATGCAAAAAGACCTGGTGATGTGTTATTACCTGAAAAGAGATTATACCCGGGCGCTGGACGGAGTAAAAGCACTGATGGAAAGAAGCGATGCAGATGTGGTATGCTATCAACTGGCTGGTAATGTTTACAAAGCATTGGAAGAAGCAAAGGAATGTGAGAAAATATATAAGAAAGGCCTGAAGAAATTTCCCAAAAGCGGGCCCCTTTACAGTGAGTACGGAGAACTGCTCTGGGCAACCAAAAATTATTCGGCCATTGACCAATGGCAAAAAGGTCTCCAGGTTGATCCGGCCTATTCGGGCAATTATTATAATGCAGCCCTTTATTATTTTTTTACGAAAGACAAAGTATGGAGCCTCATCTACGGAGAGATATTTGTGAACATGGAAAGCCTGTCGGAAAGAGGCGCTGCTATGAAACAACTTTTACTGCAGGGATATAAAGAAAAACTGTTTGCTGAAGCAGACATGATGAAAGGGGAAGAAAAGAACAAGAGTGAATTTGCGAAGGCTTTTTTACAAAGCATGAACAAACAATCTTCCATGGCCAATAAGGGGCTGACCATTGAAACGATCACGATGATCCGGTCAAGATTTATCCTGGACTGGTATGCCAATAATGCGTCTAAATTTCCCTTTAAGTTATTCGATTATCACCAGCAATTACTGAAAGAAGGCATGTTCGAAGCCTATAATCAATGGCTTTTTGGCCCGGTAGACAACCTGGCGGCTTACGACAACTGGACCAAAACACATACCGAGCAATTCACAGCGTTTACCAGTTTTCAGCGCAACCGTATCTTCAAAATGCCCGCTGGCCAGTATTACCAATAAAATTACTCTGAGATATCATTCAGAAAGTCTGCCAAAAGGCAGGCTTTTTTTTGTTTTAGTTTTTGACTAATTTGTCTTGAAATGCGGCCCCGATATGATTCCTCTCCTGCACACCCGTTTTTCGCCGTATTAACCTTTATAACGATTGCAACATGAATGAGCCAAAAAGATTATTTGATTGCCTTGAGTACCATCTTCAGCGACAGCCCCTTGATGTAATGCTGGCAGGCAAGGAAGGCGGTGACTGGAAAACATATAGCACAAAAGAAGTGGCTGGTATCGTCAATGATCTCAGTGCCGGCTTACTTAGTATGGGCATCGGGCCGAATGACATGACGGTGGAAGGAAGGGACAAAGTGGCCATTCTTTGCAAGAACAGGCCCGAATGGCTGATGCTTGACCTGGCCGTACAGCAGATCGGCGCCCTGCTTACACCTATTTATCCCACTATTAATGTAAATGAGCTGGAATTCGTATTAAATGATGCCCAGGTAAAAATTGTTTTTGTCAATGATGAGGATACCTTTCATAAAGTGGTAAATCTTAAAAGCCGGGTTCCTTCACTCAAAGAGATATTCACCTTTGAACATGTGATCAATGCCAGGCACTGGAAAGAAGTGACGAGCCAAAGCACGCCGGAATTATTGGCCAGGATCAAACCTCTTGCAGATAAAATTGCTTATGAAGATGTGGCCACCATCATTTATACATCAGGAACAACGGGCACGCCCAAAGGTGTAATGCTGAGCCACCGGAATATTCTTTCAAATGTAATGGCCTGTATCCCTTGTTTTCCCCCGGGTGACAGGGATACAAGATCACTCAGCTTCCTTCCGCTCAATCATATTTTTGAAAGAATGGTCTCTTATCTCTACCTGTTCAATGGCACGTCCATTTATTATGCGGAAAGCCTGGAAACAATAGGTGATAACCTGAAAGAAGTAAAACCGCAGATGTTCACTACCGTGCCGCGATTGCTGGAAAAAGTGTATGACCGCATCATGCAAAAAGGAAATGAATTGACAGGAGTTAAAAAGAAATTATTTTTCTGGGCGCATAGCCTGGCAGAAAAATTTGAAATCAATAAGAACCAGGGAGTATGGTACAATATGCAGTTAGCCCTGGCCAATAAACTTATTTTCAGCAAATGGAGGGAAGCGCTTGGCAATAATATCAGGTGTATTGTAACCGGTGGCGCTGCCTGCCAGGTAAGGTTGATCCGCATTTTCACTGCCGGTGGCATTACTGTGATGGAAGGATATGGACTGACAGAAACATCACCTGTTATATCTGTGAACCGTTACCAGGAAAAGGGAAGGATGTTTGGC
>DATDIX010000178.1:0-6965 GCA_036520835.1 Chitinophagaceae bacterium
TACATAATGCTTTTGGCAACCGGCCGGAGTAATTTGGTCAGTTCCATATATACAAAATCACCGATGGGTGTTTCACCGCAGCCCTTTACCACCACCCGCTTGTCGGCGAACTCGTTTATGTCGATCATTGAAAGATTCTTCAGGAAAATATTCTTGTGCAATTCCTTCTCGTCACCCATTACAATATCTTTTGCTACGGGTTGCAAATAAGATGCGGCCAGCATATAGGCCCATACGGGGATAACGGCATCTGCAGAACAGGTAATGGCGATATGCTTATCCCTGTATTTTTCCCAATCATAGTTCTTCAGGGCCTCGCGGTAATCCTTCTCTTTTAATATCAGGCCCATGAACAGGAAATCCTTCAGGTCGAAAACGGCTGTTTCTCCTTTGGGATAATACTTTTCGGGATCAAGAGTTATCAGCCCGCTTTCTGCTACCTTATTGATGATCGGGTCATTCATTTCAGATGTGTTATTTCCGCTGCTGCCGCCACTTCTGCGGTCATTGCAAAAATAACAATTAAAAGACGGCAAGGTTTGCTATTGCCGTAAAAAGAAGCAGCCGTTTCTTTTAGGAAACGGCTGCCGCAGTAGGTTTTGGTACTAGTAGTTTTAGAAAAACTCGCTTCTTTTATCTTTTATGGTAGCTGATTTGCGCAGCGCTTCAACCGGGGTGCGATATGCCGATTGTTGTTCGGCCTGTTGAACCCTCGTTTTTCTTTGTTCAACTACATTGGCATCAGCAACCGGTGTTGCCATGATATTGTTAACCCGTATCACATATACTCCGTTTACTCCGTCAACCACCACAATTTTTCCTTTGTTTGCCGGGTTGAATGCAGCGCCGGTCACTTTTGGTTCACCCGAAAGAGACATGGCGGCTCCCGTTTGCTGACCACTCATGCGAAGGCTGTCAATTGTTTCAACAGGCTTATTACCCAAAGCTGCTGACGCGGCTTCAAGTGTAGCGGCTGTTCCGATCTTTTGTTTTAGTTTCTCTGCTACTTTTACTTTTTTTAACTCTGGTTCTGCCTGTAATCTTGCCTTAGCCACCGGCATTGTCCCTTCTTCGTTTATTTCCGTCACGATAGCTACTACATAATTGTCTCCTACTTTTTCCGGGTCAAGCACCTGCCCCAGTTTTGCTTTATATATATTTTTTACAAATGACCTTGATGTGCCCGGCAGGCCGTTAACCTGGTAGCTCATCGGCAGGATGTTTGTGGCGATCATTCTGTTGATGCCTTTTGCTTTCAGCTTTTCAATATTAGCATCAAATGATTTCTGGTCGCGGCTGTCCCCGGCAAATAAAGAAGCTTCGCTCTGTGCATTATTATCTGTTTCCTGGCTCACCTCAATAGGTTTTGAAACATAAGCAACCTTGTAAGCAGCCGAGTTTCCTTTTTGAGAAAGAATTTCAATATAGTGATATCCGAATTCTGTTTTTACCACTCCTTTTGCGCCAACCGGGTTTCCAAAAATAAAATCGTTGAACTCGGGCACCATTTTGCTGGCTGTTATTCTATCATAAATACCGCCTTTATACTTTCCCATTTGTGGATTTTCGCCTTCCGGATCGTCGTCAGAGAGTTTTAACAGGCTATCAAAACTAGATCCGCTGTTTATCGCCATTTGAATACTATCGGCTAATTTCTTTGCTGTTGCCGTGTCCCTTATGGGATAAGATTGGCCCGTTTGTGGGTCCCGTTTGAACAGCGAAACAAGAATATGTCGAACCTTAACGGTATCGGGCTGATATCTTACACCCATCATCTTTGCCAGCGAAAAAGATCCGCCATCCAGATAAGGGCCGTATACAGCACCGACAGGTGTTTTAAATATTGAATCCTTTGCCGGTATCTGGATCATGGCGCCATTGATATAGCCGTCGTAATAGTTCTGTACACCCTGCAGCGCCAGGAATCTTTTTATATCTTTTGTTGTATCAAACTCGGGAATTAATCCCGCTACTTTGTCCCGGGCAGCGGCGCTGTCTGCGGCGCTGGGCAATGCGCTAAAGGTGACGAAAGAAATGCTGCGGCTTTCGTCCTGTTTAAACTCTTCTTTGCGTTTGCTGATATATTCTTCGATCTCTTTGTCACTTACTTTGATGCTGCTGTCAATATTGGCTGCATAATAATCCCTTACTAATGATATTGACGCCAGCTGGCTCCTGTCTGCATTTTCTTTTTCAATAAGCCACTTGGGTACATTAACGCTGTTACTGAACAACGACCTGTATTTCTCTCCCTGCCTGTTTGTTTCAAGATAAGTAATGTAAGCGATCAGTTGCTCCCTGTTAGCAAGCTGCTCTGCTGTTCCTTTTTTATTCTTCAACGCCCTGTCGATCTCCTGTTTTGCAAGCCTGGCATTGTAAAAACCCGTCGAATCAGTAAACTGTCTCTTCAGGTCTTCGGGTGGGTTAGCCCCATATAATATATCTCCCATCTCGCCTTTTCCAACTTTAATGCCCAGCTTTTCCAGTTCGCTGTTTTGCAGCGACTGGTTTATCTCCTCGTTCCAGGCCGCTTCAACAGCTCTTTCCTGGAGCATGTCGCCGGTAGCGCCAAAACCCTGTTGCTGCATATAGTTTTTCTGCTGGTCAACTTTTTTCATAAAGTCGGTATACTCAACCGATCTTCCATTTACCTTTCCCACTGATGTAGAATTGCCGCCACGGAAAAGATTTCCGCCATTTTCGAAAGCAAGCATCACCACAAATATGATAAGGGCAATAGCGATAATGACCGCCATTAGTTTTGCATATTTCTCCTGAATACTCTGGATTACTGACATAATATTATATGTATGTTTTTAAAAAACGGATGGCAAAAATAGGGTATTTGGGGAAAAGTAGTGGGTAATTGTGGAATTAGTTGACTGGGAATTAGGTCTTTGTCAGGAAAACACCTAATTCCCTTTATACCAATTGCTAACCCCTATTTCTTTTTGGGGTGAACCAGCTTCATTTCCTTTACCAGGTGGCCGGCGCCGGCATATTTGTCCACAATGAATAATACATAGCGGATATCCACCATAATATTCCGGCATATCGACGGGTCATAATTAATATCGCTCATCACCCCCTCCCAGGCCCGGTCAAAGTTCAGGCCCACCAAATTACCCCAGGCATCCAGCGCCGGGCTGCCGGAGTTGCCGCCCGTTGTATGATTGGTAGCAATAAAGCAAACGGGCATTTTTCCATCCTTTCCGTACTGGCCATAATCTTTATTCCTGTATAATGATTGTAGTTTCTTGGGCACGTCAAATTCATAATCGCCGGGAATATATTTTTCCATGGCGCCGTCGAGATAGGTGTAAGGATCATACTTCACCCCGTCTCTTGCATTATATCCTTTTACATTACCATAGGTTACCCGCAATGTACTGTTGGCGTCAGGATAGAATTTCTTTTCTTTCATCACTTCCAGTTGGGCCCGC
This sequence comes from Chitinophagaceae bacterium, assembly GCA_036520835.1. Classification (GTDB taxonomy): domain Bacteria; phylum Bacteroidota; class Bacteroidia; order Chitinophagales; family Chitinophagaceae; genus VBAT01. Next base: position 3,444 of record DATDIX010000178.1, read on the forward strand.
ATATAGGTTCGCTGCAGTTGATTGATCCGGTTCTGAACCTCGCTCAGTTTTGGCGCCACTTCCCTGTTATAGGCCGCCAGCAGATCATCATATAATATACTTACCCGGTTGGTCTTTGTTCTTTCCAAATAGTCGGCGGGGTTTTCTTCAAGCGATGACAACACTTTGTTGCCGGCCGTATATTCCGCTCCGCCATAAATTTCATCGGTCAATATCTTAATGTCGTTATTGGATGCTTTTAACTGCTGGAGAAGCAAAGGAGATATTATTTTGCTGTCCTGGTCCTTTACATACATTTCCATTAATGTCTCAAACAGTTTCTTATCCACTGCAGGGCTCAGGTTCCTGTACAGTTCAGTAAGCGTGTCTTTTAGTTTTGCCAATCCCTGGGCATAATCTGTTTTACTGCCATTGTTCTTTATGTTCCGCATGGCATTGATGCGGCGGGCAACAGTAAATATCTCGATCCGGCTGGTGGTCTCCAGGTAATAATCTCTTGCCCTGGCCAATGATTCTATTTCACGGTAAGCGGCCCCCAGTTCATTTAATAAATTACCATACTCTGCTTTCCATTTCTTACTGGTATCTACTCTTTTCTGAAACACGGCTTCATAGAATTGTCTTTTCTCCACCGCACGGGTCCTTATTAAACCGGGTATTTCGCCGCGCCATTTTTTCCAGGCATTGGATATGGTTGCATATTTCTTTGTGTACTGGATCTTTATTTGTTCGTCTTTGCGCATAAAGCCATCCATTACAGCAAGCGTCTTATCCCTGATAGCGATCTTTACCGGGTTACCGGTTTCAATCGTTTGTTTAATGGCTTCACTGTGCATATACTCCATCGTCTTGCCGGGAAAACCAAAGACCATGGTAAAGTCTCCTTCTGCTACTCCGTCCAATGAAATAGCTAATGATCTTTTTGGCGTATAGGGTATATTATCCGCGGAATACTCGGCCGGTTTATTATCCTTGCCTGCATAGATGCGGAACATGGCAAAATCTCCCGTATGTCTTGGCCACATCCAGTTATCTGTGTCCTGTCCGAAATTACCAATAGCAGAAGGTGGTGCACCCACCAGTCTTATATCTTTATATGTTTCTGTTACAAATAAATAATACTGGTTAGCCTCAAAGAAAGCTTTCACCGTTATTTCCTGGTAAGATTCCTTCTTCGCAGTATTTTTTATTTCATTGATATTCTTATCTACCGCAGATTGCCTTTCGTTTTCTGTCATGGATGCGGTAACCCCATTTAATATTTGCGTGGTCACATCTTCAATACGGACAATAAACGTAGCGTACAGTTTGGGGTTAGGAAGTTCTTCCGCATAATTCATTGCCCAGAACCCGTTCTTTATATAATTATGATCCATGCTTGAGTGTTGTTGCACATACTCCAGCCCGCAATGATGGTTGGTTAATAATAAACCTTTGGATGATATCACTTCACCGGTGCAGAACCCGCCAAAACTTACGATCGCATCCTTCAGGCTGCCTCGGTTCACATTATAGATATCCTTTGCGCTGATCTTCATCCCCAGGCTTTTCATTTCCTTTTCATTCAGCTTTTCCAATAGTAATGGCAGCCACATGCCTTCATTGGCAACAGCGAAGGAAGATATAAATACAAACAGGGTTATAAGCATTGACCGTAAGAAACGCATAGTAAAATTTTAAGGGTTTAAAATTACTGTATTTGAAATTAGCACAACTGCCCTTTTGTTTAGCCTTTCCTGTATTGTATTAAAACAAAACACCATCACTTACAGGCCATGGTCCGACTATTTCTGCACGAAAGGCTGTGCAGAAATCATAATAGCTGTGAATAACCCGCCGTGAAACGTGAACATGAAACTTCATTATTAGATACAAACCGATAACCGGGGGTTGGTAACTACCCCGGCTGTCCATAGATGACAGTTTATTCCACTTCCATTAACATACACCCGGGTAATAAACTTATCCGACATTATCAAAAACCTGTTCTTCACAATTATGTTGAAAGAAAGCCACAAACCAGGCCTGGCTGCAAACAAACATGTGGATTACCCTGTTTTAATTGTGAATAGCTGTGAATTGATAACTTTGCTTTACCAATAAAAAGATAATTATCCACGAATCCACAGCTGTAATAATAATATACTCTTTTTTATAAAAATGTATTATTATTATTAGAATTAGAAAAAGGGAAAAACGAAAATGTTTTTGAAAAACTGCGATGGTTGACCGAACATTGCCCTCGCTTTAAAAAACTGCCCGCATGATCGCCGAAAAAATAAAAGCCGCCAAAAAAGAAGTTGACCTGAAAGGTTTCCTGGATATCGAACTGGACCCGGCAATGGATCTTTTCGCAGAGATTGAACGGCTCAAGAAAGAAAAAAATGCGGTAGTGCTGGCGCACTACTACCAGGAGCCGGACATCCAGGATGTGGCGGATTATATCGGCGATAGTCTTGGCCTAGCACAGCAGGCAGAAAAAACAACGGCGGACATGATCGTGTTTGCCGGCGTACACTTCATGGCGGAAACAGCCAAGATACTGAACCCGTCAAAAAAAGTGGTGATCCCCGACCTGAAAGCCGGTTGTTCACTCAGCGACAGTTGCCCGCCGCCGCTTTTTAAAAAATTCAAAGAGCAGCACCCGGATCATGTGGTGGTGAGTTATATCAACTGCAGCGCCGGCATCAAAGCGCTGAGTGATGTGATAGTGACCAGCAGTAATGCCCGGATCATTGTAGAAAGTTTTCCAAAAGAACAGAAGATCATCTTTGCGCCGGATAAAAACCTTGGCGCTTATATCAACAAAGTAACGGGCCGCGATATGCTGCTCTGGAACGGCACCTGTATGGTGCATGAGATATTCAGCCTGGAAAAGATCACTAAACTGAAAGTAAGACACCCCAATGCAAAACTCATTGCCCATCCTGAATGTGAAGACCCGATCCTTCGTATAGCAGACTATATCGGCTCCACCACGGGCTTATTGAAATATACGCAAACAGACAGCTCGCAAGAATATATCGTGGCCACAGAGACAGGTATCCTGCACCAGATGATGAAAGCCAGCCCCACCAAAACATTTATTCCGGCTCCGCCCAATAACAGTTGCGCCTGCAATGATTGCCCGCACATGAAACGCAACACCCTCGAAAAAATTTACCTGTGCATGGAATATGAAACACCGGATATCATCATGGATGAAGCATTAAGGTTAGCTGCAAAAAAACCGATCGACCGCATGCTGGAGATCAGTAAGAAAGCGGGATTGTGATAAGAAGCGGGGATTTCTGATCCGCAGCACAATATTGACACCTGCTTACCGGAAATACACAGGCGCCATTACCAGGACCGACAATACAAAAATGCGAATATTAAAGCATTGAAAATTAAGGCTTCTGTTTTTTAATTTAAAAGGAAGTGCTGTATATTTAATTGTTGGCTGCAATAATATGGCACTTCATTCTACACCAGCATCAATGTTAAAAGAGTCTCTGGACGAAACCCTTGAGGCTGCAAAAT
>DATDIX010000179.1:0-24271 GCA_036520835.1 Chitinophagaceae bacterium
CCGCCTTTGATCAGGTTGCGGTGTACATCGGCTACCATACTGCCGATATAACGTTGCGTATAAGGACCGCCGGTGCTTTTATTTTTTTTCTGGCAAACGTCAATGTATTTTTTCACCCCTTCATTGTACTGGAAAAAATTCCCGTGATTAACAGAATAGATCTTCCCGGTCGGCGGGCATTTGATATCGGGATGACTTAATGTGAATTCGCCAATGGAAGGATCCAGTGTAAAACCATTCACACCCCTTCTTGTTGCATATACAAGCATTGTAGAAGAGCCATAAATGATATATCCCGCCGCCACCTGTTGGGTTCCTTTTTGCAAAAAATCTTCTTTGGATGCAATGGTACCCAGGGGGGTCACCCGGCGATAAACGCCGAAGATGGTGCCGATAGAAACATTGACATCTATATTTCCGCTGCCATCCAGCGGGTCGAACAGGCAAACATATTTTGAATTCTTGCTTTCATTATCATCAAATGCAATGTAATCATCCAGCTCTTCACTGGCTATGCCGGCGCAACTGATACCATGCTGCAATACACCGGTAAACTGGTCATTGGCATATATATCCAGTTTCTTGACATCTTCGCCCTGCACATTCACACTTCCGGCATCACCCAATATATCCACCAGCCCTGCTTTATTCACTTCCACGTTTATCCTTTTGGAAGCAAGGCCAATATCCCTTAACAAAGTGCTCAGTTCACCCGTGGCATTAGGTATCTGGCGCACCTGCTGGATCGTAAATTCATCAAGGGTCAGAACTTTGCGGTTAACATTCATATAAGCAAGTTAGGTTGAAGACAAATGTAGGGAAAGTTGACAAGTTGATAAGTTAGCTGGTTAATAGGGAAGATATAGTTTTTTAACGACATTTGCACCCAACTTTTTAACTTATAAACCTCTCAACCGGTAACAAACATGAAGGTCTTCAAATTCGGCGGCGCCTCCGTTAATAGTGTGGAAAGAATTAAAAATATCGGGCATATACTTGATCATTGGGCCGGTGAAAAATTATTGGTGGTTATTTCAGCGATGGGCAAAACGACCAATGCCCTTGAAAAGGTTACTGAAGCTTTTTTCCATGGCAAAAAAGAGGTGGCCCTCGAATTGTTTGAACAGGTAAAACAGCAACATCTTACCACAGCCAAATATCTTCTTGTCACGAATTACATTGCCTGTGAAGAGCAACTTAAAAACTTTTTTACTGAGGCTGAATGGCTGTTGCATGATAAGCCTGTTCGTGAATATGACTACTATTACGACCAGGTGGTATGCGTCGGTGAATTACTATCCACGGCGATTGTGAGCCAATACCTGACTGAAAGAAGCATCAATAATAAATGGGTGGATGTACGCGACATCATCCGGACTGATGATAATTTCAGGGATGCCGGGATCGACTGGGAATTTACCAATGATAAAGTTCAGCATTCCATAGTTCCAATCTTTAATGATACCCATATTATCCTGACGCAGGGTTTTATCGGCGCCACCGATGAAAATGAAAGCACCACACTCGGAAGAGAAGGCAGTGATTACACAGCAGCCGTTTTTGCCAATATGCTGGATGCGGAAAGCCTGACCATCTGGAAAGATGTGGAAAGTGTGATGAATGCCGATCCCAAACAATTCCCGGATGCCCTGCCCATTCATGAACTGAATTACAATGAAGTGATCGAGATGGCCTACTACGGCGCCCAGGTCATTCACCCCAAGACCATCAAGCCGCTACAGAATAAAGGCATCCCGTTTTATGTAAAGTGTTTTTTAAATCCATCCCTGCAAGGCACTGTTATTCACGATCAATCACTGAAACATTTACCCCCGATCATTGTACTGAAAGAGAACCAGGTGATGCTGGAAATGAGTTCTAAGGATTTTTCGTTTGTCGGGGAACATCATGTCGGCCACCTGTATCATCTTTTTGAGAAACTGAAAGTAAAACCCAATCTTACACAGAACGGGGCCATCAGTTTTCTTTGTGTACTGGACGACCGGGCTGAAAGAATTGAAAAGCTGGCACTGGAGGCTTCTTCCTTTTTTGATGTGCAGGTATTAAGAGGTCTATCGCTGCTTACCATTCGTCATTATAATGAAAGCATATTGCGATCCATGATAAAAGAATCATCCATCCTTCTTCGCCAGCAAACACCTGAAACGATCCAGGTATTGATGAAAAATTAAGGATGGATGAAACTAAAAGGCAGTTGCGAATGCTTATTCAACAACCTCGATCTCAACCGGGCCTCCGCATCCGCCTATACCAGTAAAGTAAAAAGTACAACAACCGGTATTGCTGCCGGATTTATAGTATCCCGGGACAAGGCCTTCGCTGTAATCCTGGCTCACGACAAGCTTGTAATACGACTTGGCGCTTCCTGAAGTACCAAAATCAAATTTTATGACAGGCGTAGTCATACATCCCTGGCTCGGATCAGGCTGATAAGATGGAGAGAATGAAGACCAGTTCTGGCCATCGCTACTGTAAGCCCCACCGGTAACAGAAGCCGGGTTAACGCAACCGGCCAGTTGCATTCCCCAGTGACTAAGACCTTGTGCTGTCCCGTTATTACCATTACCCGGGTTAGGGTTATAAACGCTCCATACCCATTCCCAATAACCGTTTACCTGTGTACGGCTTTCGAGAGTGATTACATATGCATCGGGGTTACAGGTACCGGAAGATGACCCTTTCTTTGCATTTACTCCGGTTTGTTCTGTAATGACTGTAACTGCATCTTCTTTCGGGCTAAACGTTTCCTCAAGAGAGTCACGCTGGCAGGAAGTCATCATCAACAGTGATGCAACTGTTGCAAAAATGATCAGGCGTTGTGTTTTCATTGGATAGCATTTTAGTTGAAAAATAATGTTCCAAAACACCTTTTGATATAGCCGGTGTTTTTAAGATAGCATAAACCTAACCGCTTAATATGAAACTTAAAAGCTATTGAGTGGTTTTTCAGGAGAGGAATAGTATAAGTCACGACAGCAAATAAGGAAACACGAAAGTTACTGACGTAACAATCTTAGTGATGGTAACTTATTGCAACTCGTAAGAAAACTGTGCAGAGAAAGGGGATATTATTTGGCAGCAATTATAATAAAGGCAGGAATTTCCCAGGAGTGATCAGTTTCCGGCTAAAACCTCGGCCACTTCAATGGTAATGGTCTGCACCATTTTCTTGGGTACCGGGTTATTATTGAGCATAGCAGGTTGCCATTCGGGCATTTTTTCCATTTTGCTGATCAGCTCATCTATAAAGTCGGCGTCATTCGTGCCACGGAGTACTTTAAAATTAACAGGCACGCCATCTTTGTCGACAATAAATTCTACCTGCACATAGGCTTTTCTTGTGCCCTTTGGTAAGTAGCCTACCATTTCCTGTCCCAATACCTGCAGGTATTTCATAAAAGCTTCGCCGCCACCCGGGTATTTAGGCCATTCGTGCACAGCATCAACCAGCATAGTTATTTTTCTTTCCCGGTGCTGAACAGCTACCCGCTGCTTTACAGGCGCATCTTCTTTCTCCGTTTTTGCCGCCTTAAGGTTGGCTGCTCCATTGATAATGTAATCACCCTGGTCATTGATCATAATAACGGGCAATTGCTTGTATTTATCAAAATAATCAAAAGCATCTTCCAGCCTTGCAGCAAACTTTTTCAACGAGGGATCATCCTTTGTCAAATTATTCAGATAATTAACACTCTTCGGCACATTGTAACGAACGGGGAAAATATGAACAGGAATATAATCCTGACCCTGGTTTTTGGCTAAAGCTGCGAGGATATATACTTCATCTATTTGTTCATCAGTAAGCGGGATACAGCCAACGGTAACACAACTTCCGTGAATATAGATACCTGATCCCGGCCGTATCGAATCGCTGAGCAGCCTGTCCGATATATTGGGATAATTAATACCAAGTGATAAGTAGTAAGAGCTTTTTGGATTAAACTCGTTGATATAATAAAATCCTTCGGGCACCTGGTAATCACCTTCCATTCTTTTAGGCCCAAGCGTACCGGCCAATGCACAAACCTTGTATGTCTTAAAATGTTTGAACGGGTCGCCTGCTTCATTTTTTACCCATACTTCCAGTTGGCTGTCATACTTGAAAGAACGGATGTAGATATAATTAGCCGGCCATTTCAGCCCTTTTGCTTCAAATTGTTTTTGCAGGGTATCTTCCTTTTTCCGGAAAGACTCGTCAGGACGTGTAAAAGATTTCTGAAAAGCAATAAAAGAAGTAAGTGATGTGCCCGTTTTGGGAGCAGGTGACGGCTGGGCTACCAGGAGACCCTCAATGCACAGGTTTAATAAAAGGATAAGAAACAGGTTTTTCATTCTTACTGTTAACTGTTATGGATAACGACAGATTCATCTGTTTATGTCGCAATTTCATCAATTAAATGTAAAGATAATCTGAAAAAATCAGTCGGAAAGACCGAAAAGACAGAAAGTCTGAAAGAAATCTCCCGGATCAGGGGATTGTCTTTCGGACATTCCCCACCCGGCCGGACGGGCCTGTACTGCTTATTCAGGGATTTTATAAGTTGCCTCTTGCTTCCTGCTCTCTTTCAATGGCTTCAAATAATGCCTTAAAGTTTCCTTTGCCAAAGCTTTTGGCCCCTTTTCTTTGGATGATCTCAAAGAATAATGTTGGCCTGTCCTCTACCGGCTTTGAAAACAACTGCAGCAAATAACCTTCATTATCCCTGTCCACCAGAATTCCGAGTTCTTTCAATGGCTCAAGGTCTTCATCAATATGGCCCACCCTGTCCAGTAGATCATCATAATAAGAGGTAGGTACTTTCAGAAATTCTACTCCCCGGCTCATCAGGTCCCTGACCGTTTTTACAATATCTCCCGTTGCCAGCGCCACATGCTGCACCCCTTCTCCATTATAAAATTCAAGATATTCTTCCACCTGCGATTTCTTTTTCCCTTCTGCCGGTTCATTGATCGGGAATTTGACAAAACCGTTGCCGCTGCTCATCACTTTACTCATCAGGGCCGAATATTCTGTGGAAATATCTTCATCATCAAAGGTGAGTATGTTCTTAAATCCCATCACATCTTCATAAAATTTCACCCAGGGGTTCATCTGGTTCCAGTCAACATTGCCCACGCAATGATCTACATACATTAATCCGGTGTCGGCTGTTTTAAAATGCGGGTTGCTCCAGGCCCTGTACCCGGGCATAAACACACCTTTATAATTCTTTCTTTCAATAAACAAATGAACCGTATCGCCATAAGTATGTATCCCGCTTATGACCACTTCCCCATCATCATCTTTTAAATGAGCAGGCTCCATGTAACTTTTGGCGCCCCGTTTAGTGGTTTCTTTCCATGCACTTGTCGCATCATTTACCCGGAGCGACAGCGCTTTTACCCCGTCACCATGTTTATAAATATGATCCGCGACCGGGTTGCCGGGTCGCAGCGGTGTGGTTAATACAAAAGTGAGTTTATGCTGTCTTACCGCATAGCTGGCTTTATCCTTCATCCCTGTTTCAGGGCCGGCATAAGCCAGGGGCTGGAAACCAAATGCGGTCATATAGTAATGGGCCGCCTGTTTGGCATTGCCTACATAAAATTCTACATAGTCTGTTCCTTCAAGCGGGAGAAAATCAGTTGAGATATTATGCGCTGTATCTGTTTTAATTATTGATGACATAATAAAAAGCTTTCGTAATTATAATAATCAAGGATTCTAAAAATTCACAAACAAGGGACACTTCTTAATCCCCTTTTGCTTCGCTATCTGCTTCGTTCCTCGCAGCGCAATGACGGGGCCGGGGGTTAGCATCCATAGCCAGTGTTTCCATCAGCAGGTTGAAGTGGCTGCGGTGGTCTTTGAATAACTTATGAGGATAATCGGGTCGCATGGAGCAAAATTATAAAAACAAAACGTTTAATACGATTATTTGATCAGCAGGTAGTGACTCATTTTGAAAAGTACAATTGGGGAATTGGGAAATTTGTTTCCAATCGAACCTTCCTGACAGCATCAGGGATATATCATTTCTTTATAATTCCTGCTTCTTTCAGGAAATTTCCCAATTCCCCAATTCCAAAATCCCAAAATAAGACACTACCGATCAGCAGGGTATCCTGATCTCAATCGTACACCCGTTGCCGGGGCTGCTGATAATGTTTAATTCACCATTAAAGGATTCTACCCTATTGATCATATTGGAAATACCTATCCCCTTTCGTTTAGCCCCGGTATCAAATCCTTTTCCATCATCAGCAACCGATACACAGAAGAAATTGTTATCCGTATACACTCTGATCGTGATCGTGTTCGCTTCCGCATACTTAAGTACGTTATTGATCTGCTCCTGGACAATGCGATAAATATTCAGCTTCAGGTCATCATCTATTTCTTTATCATTTTCAAAAGTGAATACTGTTTTTATAGAAGTGCTGTCGTCCAGCCTGTCCACCAGTGCCTGGATCATTTCTTTAAGATCGACCTTTTTGGCCGGCGTCACCTGGCTCTGGCTCAGTGAACGGATCTCGTCAATAGCATTATCCACTAATTTAACCGCCCTGGTCAGTAATTCATGGCCGCTGGGTGTATCTCTTTCCGTAGCCATCCGCAGGAAAAGTTTTATGCTTGCCAGTATCTGGTTCACATTATCATGCAATTCCCTGCCTATTTTATTTCTTTCGCTTTCTTCCGCATTTATTACAGCCCTTGTCACTATCTTTTGCTCCTGTATCTTTTGCTTTAATATTTCCTGCTCCAACAGGTATTTTTCTGTCACGTCCATCATGGAACCCAGCATTCTCACCGGCTTATTATCCTTATCGTAAATAATATAGGCCCTGTCAAAAAAATGACGGTAATGACCCTGCGGCATACGAAAACGAAACTCCTCTATTACCACCTCTCCTTTCTTTTCAATGGCGGCCTGCATCCTCTCCTCTATCCGGCGCTTGTCATCGGGATGAACCCTTGAAAGAAAATTTTCATACTTCCATGTTTCTCCGGGTTTGATACCATAGTATTCATAGAATATACTGTTCCCCCAGTTCCGGTTATTGATCATATCCCAGTCCCATATCGCATCATGCGTGGCCCTTGAAATCAAGCCAAATCTTTCATTGGCTTTTAATATTTCTTGTTCTGCTTTTTTACGTTCAGTAATATCTTTTGCAGATATACAGGCGCCGATAATTGTACCCGTTTCATCCGATACAGGCGTATAGGTGACCGAAACCCAGGGTGGCAGACCTTCCTTTACATTAAACAACTCATACTCGATCTTTTCGCCGGCAAATACTTTATCCAGGCTGACCCGGATAGGCTCGCCTTCACCGCCGGGTATCATGTCGAGGATATTTGTTCCAACGGTTACCTCCTTGCCCCAGGCTTTGAGGAGATTTTTTTGTGCTACTTCATTGATCAGGGTTACCCGGCAATTTTTATCCAGTACATAAAAGTTGTCTGACATGCTGTCCATTACGTAGCGAAGATTCTTCTCGGATTCTGCCAGTTTCTTTTCGGCTTCTTTCCTGGATGATATATCTCTCACAATGGCCCATATGGCAACGGGGATACCGGAGTCATCTTTCAGCAGAAAACCCCGCAGCTCCACCGGGAATATTCTCCCGTTTTTATGCCAATACTCTTTTTCATATACGTCTGAAAATCCTCTTACCAGTATCTGCTTCAACAGTATCTCATCCTCCATCTCATACCATTTTACCGGTGTGATATCTTTATAAGAAAGCTTGTATATTTCCTCTTCTGCATACCCGAGCATATGCATGAATGCCGAATTAAACTCAATGATCTTACCTTCCATATCACACTTAGCATAAGCGTCAGACATTGAATCAAACAGCGACCGGTACCTCTCTTCATTTTTCCGTATAACAGATGCTTTCTCTGTTACCTGTTTTTCCAGTTCTGTATTGAATTGCTTCAACTGTTCCTCGGTTCTTTTCCTGGTTTTAATGTCATGATAAATAAAATAGAAACTTATTACCAGGATAACTACCAGCAACCCGGATATTATCCTGACAAATGAAAATGTCTCACGGGTAAGGCGTATGCTGTGGCTATAGGAACTATTTAATACTGCCCGGTTCTCATCCTCCAGTTTAGTGGCAATATTTTTAAACTGTTCAATAAGCGGCCCCAATGCAACAACCCCTTCCCCCTGTTCAGTCTTTGCTTGTTTGCCCGCGGCAGAAAGTGTGATCATTCTATGAATGATATCTGCCAGTTCTTTGTACGACAAACTACTTTCCCTGTTGTTAGCGGCAAGCAGGGTCATGCCTGCTGAGTCATTCTTTAATTTCCCTTCTACTTCATGATAATGATCTAAAAGTGCGCTGTCGCCTGTATTGAAATACTTGGTCGCCACTGATTCAAATTCCTGCATGTTAAAGATAGCAGGCCCTAATTTTTGTAATGCCTCCCTGCATTGTGTGATCTTTTCCTGTTCCTTTTCCTGTGACCGGAGTGCAGAGAAGGTACGCAGGACAATCAACAATACCACAAGGATGACAATGGCAAAACTTATAAGAAGATTACGAAGAGAATAAACCATGAACGGCTCACGAATTTTTATACCCAATTTAGCCCAATTAAACAGCAATGAACAAAATATTTTAACCGGTTCTCATTTATTGTTACCCGAAAACAAAACCGATCATTTATTCTAACTGCAAGGTTATGATTTCTTACAGAAAAAACCTCATCACTTATCTTTGCGCCATGCACCAACCACCGACTTTACCCAGGATAGGCCTTTTAGGCGGCGGACAATTAGGAAGAATGTTACTGCAGGCAGCGGCCAATTACCCGGTTGAAACTTTTGTAATGGAAACCGATCCCGAATGCCCGGCTGCCCACCTTTGCCATCATTTTACAAAAGGTGACATTAAAAACTTTGACGACGTTTACCGGTTTGGAAAAGGGCTGAACGCCCTGACCATCGAAATTGAAAATGTAAACGTGGAAGCTCTGGAGAAACTGGAAGCTGAGGGTGTAAAAATATTTCCCCGGCCCTCGGTACTGAAAACCATCAAGAATAAAATTCTTCAAAAAGAGTATTACAAGAAACATGATATCCCTTCTGCCGGGTTCATTATTACCCAAAGTTTGGAGGAACTAAAACAACAAGAAGCTTTTTTACCGGCCGTGCATAAATTAGCCGAAGGCGGTTATGACGGACGGGGGGTACAAGTATTAAGAACAAAACAGGATATAGAAAAGGGTTTTAATGCCCCCGCTGTCCTGGAAAAACTAATTACCATTCACAAAGAGATCGCACAAATGATAGCGATCAATGAAAAAGGCGATACGGCCCTCTACCCGCCCGTTGAAATGGTATTTGATCCTCATCTTAACCTGCTCGACTTCCAGATATGCCCTGCCGAGATAGAAACAAGGATACTATGGAAGGTAGAAGCGATCGCTTTATCAGTGGTCAGGAATTTTAAATCCCCGGGTATTTTTGCCGTAGAAATGCTCATTGATAAAAATGGCGATGTTTTCGTTAATGAAACAGCGCCAAGGGTACATAACAGCGGACATCATACTATTGAAGCGCATTATAGTTCCCAATTCGATATGCTTTGGCGTATCATGTTGGGTTACCCGCTGGGAAATACCAGCCATATACTGCCTTCAATTATGGTCAATATAGTAGGTGAAAATGGCCATAGCGGAACTGTAAAATATGAAGGCCTGGATGAAGTATTAAAAATTGAAAATGTTTTTGTGCATTTATATGGGAAAAAAGAAACCCGGCCCGGCCGCAAAATGGGCCATGTAACGATCATGAGCCGTGAAAAACAGGAATTACTTCACCAATCGAACAAAGTAAAGAGAACTTTGTTGGCAAAAACATAGTTTCCATTTATCCAACAATATTACCGCTTATAATTGCCGGGTTTCCAGGTGCAGGAAGCATTAGCTTTTGACGTCCAAAAACTTGTGATTATCCGCTACCTTTATCGTCCTGATTTTGTAACCAATTGCACATTGAAGACAAAAACATGAGAGTAATCATCGCATCGTTAGCTATTATCCTGTTGGCAGCCTGTGGCGGCAAAGACAAGAAAAATGAAACGCCCCAGCAAAATCCTGCTAACCAGCCCGCTCTTTCAGTAGAAGCCTATATCGCAAAACCTGAGAGCCTCAACGACCTTATTGAAGTGCCGGGAACAATTCTTCCTTTTGAGTCCACTGAAATTCATCCGGAGGTTTCCGGCAGAGTAGTATTATTAAATGTAAAAGAAGGAAGTTTTGTCACTGGCGGCACCCTGCTGGTAAAGATATACGATGGTGACCTGCAGGCGCAGATGAAAAAATTACAGGTACAACTGGATATAGCCGAACAAACAGAAAAGCGTTCAGCACAGTTATTAAAGATCCAGGGCATCAGCCAGAGTGATTATGATCTTAGCTTATTGAACGTAAATAATATCAAAGCCGATATAGAGATAACCAAAGCTGCAATCTCCAAAACTGCGATCTATGCGCCTTTCAGTGGCAAATTGGGTTTGAAGAATATCAGCCCCGGCGCTTTTGTTACTCCTCTCACAGTTATCGCCACTATCGGGCAAGTCAGCCAGCTGAAACTGCAATTCACTATACCGGAAAAATATGGCGCCCAACTAAAGACAGGCCAGGATATACAATTCGGAATTGATGGTTCAATGAAAACATTTCATGCAAATCTATCGGCTACTGAAGTAGCCATTGCAGAAGACACCCGCAGCCTGCTGGTAAGGGCAATTGTGAAAGGACAGGATCCTTTGTTAATTCCCGGCGCTTTTGCCAATGTAAAAATTTTACTGGGCAAAACCGAAGACGCTATCATGGTACCCAACAGTTCTGTTTTACCGCAGGGGAGGAAAAAGCTGATCTATACCTACAAGAGCGGGAAAGCTATGTCAACTGAAATTACAACAGGCATCCGCGATTCTGCAAACATACAGGTATTGAGTGGCCTGTATAAAGGAGATACGGTACTTACCACCGGCCTGTTATTTCTCAGGCCCGGGGCTGATGTCAAATTATCTAAAATACGTTGATCAAAATAAGAACAGATGAATTTATCAGAGCTCAGTTTAAGAAGGCCGGTTCTGGCAATGGTCTGTTCCATTGTGATCATTATCTTCGGGGCCATTGGCTATAAATTTCTTGGGGTAAGAGAATACCCCGCCATTGATCCGGCTGTGATCAATGTCCGTACTTCTTATGTTGGCGCCAATGCCGATATTGTTGAACAGCAGATCACTGAGCCGCTGGAAAAAGTCATCAATGGAGTACAGGGTGTTAGGAATATTACGTCTACCAGTGCACAAGGCAGCAGCAATATCACCGTTGAGTTTGACCTGAGCGTTGATTTGGAAAGAGCGGCGAATGATGTTCGTGATAAAGTATCACAGGCCATCGGCAACCTGCCCCAGGATATTGATGCCCCCCCTACGGTTACCAAATCGGATTCAGATTCTGATCCTATTATCTTTTTACAGATACAAAGCCAGACCAAAGGCCTGATGGAACTGACTGACTACGCAGAGAATGTAGTACAGGAAAGATTGCAAACCATCCAGGGTGTCAGTTCGGTGAATGTTTTTGGACGCCGTTATTCCATGCGGATGTGGATCAATCCTTCCAAACTAGCTTCCTATAGACTGACCATCGGAGATATAAGGGCCGCCCTTGACCGGGAAAATATTGAATTGCCCGGCGGAAAGATCCGTGGCGACCAAACCCAACTGATCGTAAAAACTTTTGGCAAACTGACCACGGAAGATGAATTCAATAACCTCATATTGCGGGAAGATAATAATGGGATCGTTCGTTTTAAAGATGTGGGTCGTGCTGAACTGGGACCGGATAATGAAGAACAATCTTCCCGGAAGAACAATGTTCCTTCAGTTAACCTGGGCGTAGTAGCACAACCCGGCAGCAACCAGATCGAGATCGCCGATGAAGTTTACCTGCGGATTGATGAGATAAAAAAAGACATGCCCTCTGACATTTTGCTGGAAGTGGGCTATGACCGTTCCAACTTTGTCCGCAATGCTATTTTCGAAGTAAAGGAAACGCTGCTCATCGCTATCGGCCTGGTAGTGCTCATCATTTTTCTTTTTTTCCGTGAATGGATCATTGCTTTTCGTCCGCTGATAGATATACCCGTTGCCCTGATCGGCGCCTTTTTCATTATGTATGTGATGGGTTTTTCTATCAATGTACTAACCCTCCTGGCTATCGTACTGGCCACAGGACTTGTAGTGGATGACGGCATAGTGGTGACAGAGAATATTTTCAAGAAGATGGAACAGGGCATGAATAAACATAAAGCCGCCCTCGAGGGATCAAAAGAAATATACTTTGCCGTCATTGCCACTTCTATTACACTTGCCATCGTTTTCTTACCTATCATTTTCCTGGAAGGATTTGTCGGAAGGTTATTCCGTGAATTCGGTATCGTTCTGGCAGGGGCAGTTTTGATCTCCGCTTTTGTATCCTTGTCTTTAACGCCGGTGCTGAATATTTTCCTTACCAAAAAAGATGTACATAAACATTCCTGGTTCTACCGGGTGACCGAACCTTTTTTCATGGGTCTTGAAAACCTGTACCGCAAAACCCTGCAGGGTTTTATGCGTTTGCGATGGCTGGCAATAATAATTGTACTGGCCTGTGCAGGCATAATTTATTTTATAGGGTCAGAACTTCCTTCTGAATTAGCGCCGATGGAGGATCGAAACAGGATCCGGACACGTTTGCTGGGACCTGAAGGGGCCGACTTTGATTTTATAGATAATGTGGCCTACGAGATCACACAAGTAGTGATTGATTCCGTGCCTGAAAAAAATGTGGTGCTCACGTTTGCTCCCAGTTTCGGTGGTGGTGGCTCAAATGCCGGTATGGTGGCCATTGGTCTTACAGAGGCAGGTGAACGAAAAAGATCGCAGGACGAGATTGCACAACAACTGACCCGTATTTTCATGCGTTATAACAATGTAAGGGTATTTGTTACACAGGAACAGACCATTTCTGTTGGACTTGGTGGCCGCGGATCTTTCCCAGTACAGTTCGTTTTACAAAATCTGAATTACGAGAAACTGAAAGAAAAGATCCCGTTGTTCCTGGAAGAAGTCAGGAAGAATCCAACCTTCCAGAATTTCGATGTGAATCTTAAATTCAATCAACCTGAGTTATTGGTCACTATTGACCGGCTGAAGGCAAATGAACTCGGTATTTCGGTCCTGGATGTAACCAATACCCTTCAGCTAGCGCTGAGTGGAAGAAGGTTCGGTTATTTTATCATGAATGGTAAGCAATACCAGGTCATCGGCCAGGTTGACCGTAATGACCGTGACGCCCCGCTTGACCTGAAAGGTTTTTTTGTACGCAACAACCGGGGAGAACTGATACAACTGGATAACCTGGTGAGGATGGAAGAAACAGCCAATCCTCCTACTATCTATCATTTCAACCGTTTCAAAAGTGCGACCATACAAGCAGGGCTTGCGCCGGGCAAAACGATTGGTGACGGTATAGCTGAAATGGAAAAAATCGCTGATAAGGTACTCGATGAATCATTTGACACTGTTCTTGGAGGCGCTTCAAGAGATTTCCAGGAGAGCAGTTCCAATACCTCATTTGCTTTCCTGCTGGCGCTGGTACTCATCTTCCTCGTGCTGGCTGCGCAGTTCGAAAGCTTTATTGATCCTTTTATTATCATGATCACGGTACCATTGGCCCTGGCAGGTGCTGTTTTAAGCCTGTGGCTCTTTGGCCAGACACTCAATATCTTTTCCCAGATCGGTATTATCATGCTGATAGGACTTGTCACCAAGAACGGGATATTGATAGTGGAATTTGCGAACCAGAAACGAAGACGTGGTGAAAAGAAGGTTCCGGCGGCTGTTGATGCAGCGGTTGCCCGTCTGCGCCCGATCTTAATGACAACATTAGCAACAACACTTGGCGCATTACCCATTGCAATGGCAATAGGTTCAGCAGGCACGAGCCGTGTCCCATTAGGTATTGTGATCGTCGGCGGCATGTTGTTTGCGCTGGTGCTCACGTTATACGTAGTACCTGCATTATACTCTTACTTATCGACCAAAAAGAAAGTAAGCGACCTGGATGCCCAGTTTGCAGAGCAAACACCTGCATCGCATGAACATTTAAATTAATTATGTAACCAGCTTAAATTTCCTGATCAGCCATGTTACAGTTTACCCAGAGCCTGTTGAAGGGCACTCTTCATCTTCTTATCCTCTGCTCATCTTTTTTGGGGCTGAGCGGACTGCTTCATGCACAGAGAATGCTTACCCTGGAAGAAGCTATCGCAACAGCTTTACAGAATAACTATGATATCCGGCTTTCCCGGAATGATTCGGCAGTAGCCGCACTGGATTATTCATACCGCAATGCTGTTTTTGTTCCAAGACTCAACGCTAACCTCGGAACTACCTGGAACAATAATGCACAAAAACAAACATTAGCTGACGGGACCAAAAGAGAAAATAATGGAATAAAGTCGCATAATATGGCGGCAGGCATTGCCCTTAACTGGACCTTGTTCGACGGGCTAAAGATGTTTGCTATACGGGATAAAGCGGAAGAATTTATCCGGCTGGGCGAACTGGGCATCAAAGACCAGGTAGTAAATACAGTCGCAGCGGTCATCGCTGATTATTACAATATCGTTCGCCAGAAACAGCAACTGAAAGCGATCGAAGAACAGATTTCCATCAATACTGAAAGAGTGAAACTGGCCCAGTATAAACTGGATATCGGCACCGGCGCCAAACCTGATATGCTGCAAAGCCGGGTAGATCTGAATACACAAAAATCGCTGCAACTGAACCAGCAAACAGTAATGGCAAAGTTGAAAGAACAGCTGAACCAGGCGATGAATGTAGCAAGCGGCACCAATTATGAAGTGGCTGACTCTATTGTATTTAATCCAAACCTGAACCTGGGCGATATCCAGAATAATATGGAAAAAACAAACCCTACTTTGCTGATCGCACAAAAGAATATTGATATTGCCGGGATCACATTGAAAGAAAGAAAAGCTGATCTCTACCCTGTCGTGTCATTTAATTCGGCTTACAATTTCAACCGGACAGATAATAAAGCGGTGATCAATCCCTTCTCGCCTTTATTTAACCAGTCAAAAGGTTTTAACTATGGCTTTACAGCCGCTATCCCGATCGTGAATAATTTTAACGCCAGGCGGCTGGCCAGGCAGGCACAATTGGATATTGAATTCCAGCAGCTGATGTACGAGAACCAGCGGTCACGGATCAATTTAAGTGTACTCAATGCTTTCAAAGATTACGAAGCGGAAAAAAAAGCGCTTGCACTTGAAGAAGAGACGATCCTGTGGGCAAAAGAAAATGTAAGTATCATTTTTGAAACCTATCGCCTCGGTGGAGCCACCTACATCCAGTTACGTGAAGCGCAGAATAGCCTGGAAGTAGCTTATTACCGATTGATTTCAGCCCGGTACAATACAAAACTCGCTGAAACGGAATTAATGCGGCTGAAAGGCGAACTTGTGAAATAGTTTGCAGTTGGCTGTTGGCTGTTTGCAGTTATAGGAGCAGTTTGTAGATTTGCGAACAAGCTTTATCCATGGCAACCATTAAGAAGTTTGAGGATCTTGAGATATGGCAAATGGCAAGATCTCTTTGTAAAAAAGTTTACCCCTTGACTTTAAAAGAACCCATTTCAAAAGAGTTCAGGTTAGCTGATCAAATAAAGGGCTCCAGTGGATCTGTGATGGATAATATTGCCGAGGGGTTTGACCGGGGAAGCAGGCTTGAGTTCATTAATTCTTTAAGCATTGCAAGGGGAGAAACCGGGGAACTAAAATCGCAATTGTACAGGTGTCTTGATAATAATTTTATCAGCCAGCAATTATTTGATGACCTTTACAAAGAAGCTGATGAACTAATAAGAAAAATTTCCGCTTTTATTGACTACCTGAATAAATCTTCCATCAAAGGGCAAAAATTCAAAGACAGAACGAAATGACAGAACGGCAAACAGCAAACAGCAAACAGCAAACCATACTTGTTGGAATTATAATGGGCAGCGACAGCGATCTCAACGTCATGCAGGCGGCTGCAGATATACTTAAGCAATTCGGCATTACCCATGAAGTAACTGTTGTTTCTGCGCACCGTACACCTCTTCGCATGGTTGAGTATGCCCAAAAAGCCGCTGACAGGGGCCTAAAAGTAATTATCGCAGGAGCCGGTGGCGCCGCACATCTGCCCGGTATGGTAGCTTCCATTACTCCATTGCCTGTAATTGGCGTTCCTATCAAATCTTCCAATTCCATTGACGGCTGGGATTCTGTTCTATCTATTTTACAAATGCCAAATGGTGTGCCTGTGGCCACTGTCGCATTGAATGCAGCAAAAAATGCAGGCATCCTGGCTGCTGAGATCATCGGGTCTTCAGATAAAACTGTCCTGAAAAAAGTAGCCGACTACAAAAACTCCCTGAATAATGAAGTGATCGAAAAAGTGGAGAAGCTGAAAAAAGATGGATGGGAGAATAAGTTTGATTGAGCCTGCAACTGATTTACACTCCCGGTGACAAACTTCAGTCACGGGATTGGATCTTTTTCCGTAAATTCATTGTATAAAATTTGCCATTATGAGAAGTGTATCTGCTGTTTTAGGCCGTAAAGGCGCCGCTGTCACCAACGTTTCGCCGGATACCCCCGTTGCGGAAGCGCTGAGAATAATGGCCGAAAAGAATATCGGCTCTGTCGTGATCATGGACAATGACAAATACCTTGGTATCATGACGGAAAGAGATTATTCACGAAAAGTGATATTAAAAGGACGAAACTCATCGGATACTACCGTTGCTGATATCATGTCCACCGACCTGCCTTCCGTAAAGCCATCTGATACAATTGATCTATGCATGGAACTGATGACCGCCAGGAATATCCGTTACATGCCGGTATTTGACGGCACCCGGCTCAGTGGTATTATATCTATGAGTGATGTGGTAAAAGAAACAATACTGGCGCAGAAGGAAACGATCAATCACCTCCAGAGCTATATCCAAAGCTAATGGTGAATGGTGAACAGGTGGTTGTTACTAAACAAAAATTAAGGACAATAAGTAACCCCGGGCTTCAGATACTTATTGACCATTCACTACTCACTACTCACAAGAATCACAAACTCCTGTTCCATCGCCAATGAATGTTGATGAAGTTTTGAGATAATATCTCTCCCCCACCTTGCATAGTAGTACATAATATTATCATACCGCTCTTGCAGCCCATCGCCCGGAAACAACGCCTGTTTGATAGTATGTATCTGTCGCTGCTGGTCGGCGAATTTTCTTTTCTCAGCCCTGAGCATTTTCTTTTCCAGTTCCTGCAACCGATGAACGGCTTTTACTTTCAATGCTTCAACATGCTTCGTTAAAGAAATATCTACCTGTCCCGCCTGCTTCCTGAATAATTCATACAGTTGTTCTACCTGCGTCAGCGAGCCATTAAACTTTGTTTGATTTTTGCTATCCCTTGTTACCAGCCTGTTCAGGAGTTCCTGTTCCGGTAAAAAGAAATCCTCTGGTGCAAATCCCAGCCTGTTAATTCTTTCCTGCCATGTCTTTTCAACAACCAAAAATGAATTGCGTAGCAACAGTACAGGATAAGGCACTTTATAATGGGCAAACATGTCGCCGTATTGCAGCCAATAAGCTAATTCCCCACCACCACCGATAAATGCAATATTGGGCAGTATCATTTCCTGGAATATACCACGCAGGATAACATTCGGACTGAATCGATCCGGGTGTTCATGTAGTTCCTTGAGCAACTCCTTTTCAGAAAACCGTTCCTTCCCGTTCACCACTTTCCACTCACCATTCACTTTCTCTATCCTCTCCCTTACCCCGTCTTTTAAATAAAATAAATTGATCTCCCTGGGGTTTGCCTGTACTTTATACCCGGCGGCATCGATCCTTTCAATAGTTTTACCAACTAGTTCAGAAGGCGTTTGATTCAACAGGTCATCTTCAAATATCCTAATCGCCTGTTTTTTCAATTCAGCATTATCAGGAATTAATACGACCAATCCATATTCTGCAAACAAAGCATTTACAAATCGGAAAGTGGCGTCTTGTATCAACAGTTCTTTCTTATAACATTCTTTTACCAGGCTGATAATATCTTTCCCAAACGGCAATACAGCCAATTGGCCTTCTGCCGCATCCAGCAACTGCAAAAACTCTTTATCGATCTTCATTCTTCCAACAGCGCCTGTTTGTTTGGTGTCCCATTTCAGTTTTTTCCCGTCAAGATTAATATACCCGAGCTCATCAAGATCGGCATCTTCAGAACCCATATAGTAAACGGGAACAAAATTGTATTGCGGTAAAGACAATGCAAGATGTTCGGCCAGCCTGATAGCATGAAGTATCTTATAAATAAAATATAATGGCCCCGTAAAAATATTTGGCTGGTGAGCCGTTGTGACCGTAAATGTATTGGGTAAAAGAAGTGAAGAAATATTTTTATTTACTTTCTCATTTGCCGGGACCTGTGCATACTGACTTTTCAATACATCTGCCAGCACCTGCCTGTTCGTATTGAACTGCCCTCTTGCTTCAATTGCCTTTTGGACACCACTTAAGTTTGGCTGGTAATTATAGAAAGGTTTCAGCGATTCGGCCTGGTCAATATAATCAGTGACGATCTTTGAGAAAGCTCCTGTTTGCCGGTAGGGTAAGCGTGTAGCCGTACAATCCATAAGAAGATAAAAATAAAAAGACTTGAGTTGTTGAATTACCCGCCGCTGAAAATTAACGTTACTTTACCTCGTAGGCCACCACAGAATTCTTCCAGAACGTAGGCACATAGACCGTTTTTGTTTTGGCATCGAACCCGATATCGGCTGTATTCCTCTTTTGCTCCCTTGTATCCAGCAGCTTCTCTTTTGTCCCATCGGCATTCACATACCAGATCACCCCTGCCCAGCAGGAAATAATAAAATCGTTACCAGTCACATTTTCTATTCCATCTGTACCACCTTCCATGCCATCAGTAATTTTGGTCAGCGACTTATCTTTTCCCACCTTGTACATTCCGCCTGCATCGAGTATATAAAAGTCTTTACCACGCATCAACACACCATTCGGCCCTTTCAGGCTATCTAACAATAATTCTGTTTTGCCCTTTTTCACCCTGTATATCTTTTTTCCTCTTGAGTCAGATACATAAATCACCCCCTTCTTATCAATCGTCACATCATTCAATCCCTGCGCTCCTTCTACAGCGATCTTTTTCTCAATAACTCCTTTGGCTATATTGATCACCACAAGATTCTCCAGGTCGGCAACATATAATTTGCCTTTATATAGCGCCATCCCTTTCGGTGCGCTGAAACCAGTGACCCATTCTGCATTAATGATCTTGCCATCTGTTCCTACTTTCCCAATGGATCCTTTACCATCCTTACCCCAGGGTTCTGTGCCATCAATATTGGAAACGTACAGCACATTATTGGCCGCATCAAATAAAACGGATTCAGGCACTTTCAATACCGTGTCGCTTTCCCATTTCTTTATTAACTGGTGCTGGGCATTAATGACATTTACAAGAAATGATGAAAAGACAAAGAGTAAGACAAGCTTTTTCATTTATGTGGTTTTGTTAAAGATACTAACAGCTTCTCAAATTAAAAGTTGAGTTATCAACTAAAAACGCTCCGGCCTGAAAGCGACAAGTGGGATAGTGGCTGGCTTACGGCTAATAACCTCTTCCACCAATTGGCCGGTTCCTGCTGCGGCGCTTACTCCCAGCATAGCATGGCCGCCGGCATAAAGAAGATTACTATATCTAGTATGCCTGCCGATATAGGGCATGCCATCAGGTGTTACGGGACGGTAACCAAACCAGGCTTTCCCGGTATCCGGTTGAGGAAGGTTCATTGCCGGGTAATATTTTTTAAAAGCATTATAAATGGCCATCACCCTTTTCGGAAGAATATTGTCGCTGTGCCCACTGAGCTCCATCGTGCCGCCGATGCGCAGCCAGCGGTCAATAGGCGTTGTAGCGGTCCGGTCATCCACTAAAATGGAAGGATACTGAAGGTTCTTTGCAAGATCGTTGTAAACGATACTGTATCCTTTACCCGGCTGCATCAGCATTTTTATTCCCAGTAATTTTGAAATATTTCCCATCCATGATCCATTGGCGATGATCAGTTCATCGCAGGATAATTCAGTTTTATCGGTAATGATATTTGTAATTCTGCCATTATTTGTTTCAAACCCGTTTACTTCCGTGTTCAGCCAGAATTTCACTCCCATTTTTTGCAAATGACTCAGCATTACACACATGAACCTGGCTGTATCAATATGGCAGTCGTCCAAATACAATACTCCACCGGCTACATTTACTTCCACTTCTGTTTCATATTCCTGAACCTGCTGCGGAGTACAAATAACAGTTTTCAACCCAAGTCCATGCGCCTGATCTGCCAACTGCTTTTCATGGTCGCCTGTTTTCTCTTGTTTATACAACATCCAGCAACCCTTTTCTATCATGGAAAAAGATTCCGGTAATTCTTTTTTCAGATCATTCATCAACTCACGGCTCAGTTGCAACAAATTATTGAGGTGTGGAATGTTTTTTTCCACCTGTTGATTGGTGGCCGACCTCCAGAAAGTAGTTCCCCACCGGATAAGATCAAGGTTCAGTCTTGGTTTAATGTAAAAGGGACTGGATGAACTCATCATCCATTTCAATCCTTTTGCTACAATACCCGGAGTTGCGAGTGGAATAAAATGGCTGGGCGAGATATAGCCCATATTGCCAAAAGAGCACCCGTCTGTAATATCGTTCCTGTCAATAACCGTTACTTCATAGCCTGCCTTTCGTAAATAATAGGCGGTACAAAGACCGATAACACCGCCGCCGATGATTGTTACTTGCATATCCCTTATCCTCTAAATGAAATTTTGATTGTGTTTAATTAACTCCCCTGACTTATTTGACCTATTTGACTCATTTGACCATTCTCACACCTTCGGCAATTTATATCCATTATGATACGGTGCAGCCATGTATTTTTTATTGATCGCTTCATCGGTAAACTTACTGGTTGCTTTGTTCCATGCAAGTTTTTTCCCTGAACGGAAAGCAATATTCCCCATCTGGCTTAATATAGCTATGTGCGATGCTGATTCGATCGGGCATTTCAGGTCTTCCATTTTACGGGAACGTATCACACTCACAAAATTCTCCATGTGCTTATCCAAACCATTATCCATTACCTTTCTCCGCTCCACTGTTACCTTTTTATCGCTGCGTGGTTCTTCCATCACTTCCCATCCTCCCCTGTCGAGTTCCAGTGTGCCGTTATCACCGATAAACGCAAGGCCATGTTCTTTCCGGAACAACCCGCTTTCAATACCTATTGCATGATCCCATATCAGATTGAATTTATCAAACTGGTACAAGGCGCATAAGGTGTCCGGTGTTTCCTGCGGGGAAGATGGGTCGCCAAAATTTCCGCCCATTGCGCTGATAGAATTGGGCGCAGTTGCATTCATTCCCAACAAAGCATAATCAAGCAAATGAACACCCCAGTCGGTCATCAACCCCCCTGCATAATCCCAGAACCAGCGGAAGGTAAAATGAAAACGGTTGGCATTGAATGGACGCATAGTAGCCGGGCCCAGCCATCTTGTATAATCGACACCTGCAGGTACAGGACTATCAGCCACAAAAGGGATCGGTTTTTTCCAGCCGATATAGCACCACACTTTCACTGTACGGATATTGCCAAGTTTACCCGTAGCTATATAATCAACAGCATCTTTAAAATGCTGCTGGCTTCTTTGCCATTGTCCTGCCTGCACTACTTTATTATACTTTTTCTGTGCATTGATCATAATGCGGCATTCTTCAATAGAATTGCCCACCGGTTTTTCAACATACACATCTTTACCTGCCTGGCAGGCTTCCACCATCTGCATGCAATGCCAGTGATCAGGCGTACCGATGATAACTGCATCCACATCTTTCATCTCGAGCAACTGGCGGTGATCGCCAAATGTTTTTACTTTGGAAGCATCCACATTCATGGCTGCCAGTTCTTTCATCCTTTTGTCCAATACATTTTTATCTATATCGCAGAGGGCGACAAGATTGATACCCGGAATTTTTAAAATAGATTTCAGGTCAGACCAGCCCATACCATTGATGCCGATCACACCCACATTGATCTGGTCCGATGGGGCTATCCTGTTTTTAAAGATGGCGAACACATCATTTCCAAACGAAGAAGCCAAAACAGTTCCTGCAGTTAGTGCAGAAGCCTGGTACAGGAATTTTTTTCTTGATGACATAGCAAACCAATTATTAGTTACGAGTTAAAAGTTAAGAGTTGTCAATAGTGAATAGTCAATGGTCAATAGAAATCTCAATAGTAGTGAATCCAATTCACCACTCACCATTGACCACTCACTATATCACCTGGAACCCATGCGCATACGGATCGTCCTCTTTGTCTATCCAGATAATATTATAGCCATATACCTTAGCCCATCCTTCCACAGAAGGACGAATCGCCTTTTTGCCGGCTATCACCGTCTCCTCTTCTATTCTGCCGATGAATTTACTACCAATAATGCTCTCATGTATAAACTCATCCCCTTTTTTCAATTTTCCTTTGGCGTACCATTGCGCCATTCTTGCACTGGTTCCTGTCCCGCAGGGCGAACGGTCAATGGCTTTGTCTCCATAGAATACAGCATTCCTTGCCGTGGACGTTTTATCCAATACGGCGCCTGTCCATAAAATATGGCTGCAACCATTGATCGTTCTATCTTCAGGATGCACAAATTCATACTTTGCATTGATTTTCTTTCGAAGCTCTCTTGCCCATGCCACCAGTTTATCAGCGGTATAATGCTCCAGGCCCGGAAAACTTTTCTGCACGTCCACGATCGCATAAAAATTACCTCCGTAAGAAACATCAATGACTAATTCTCCCAATTCAGGACAATCAACAGTTAGTTCTGATGAATAAAGAAATGAGGGAACATTGGTCAGTCTCACACTTTCACATTTCTTATTTTTCATTTTGTATTTCACATTTATCAATCCGGCCGGGGTTTCCATATGAACAATCCCTTCCGTTTTTGGTTTTATCAATCCCTCTTCAATGGCAATGGTGATGGTCCCGATCGTTCCATGCCCGCACATAGGCAGGCATCCGCTCGTTTCAATGAACAACACTGCCACATCATTTTCAGGATCGTGAGATGGGTAAAGAATGCTTCCGCTCATCATATCATGTCCCCGGGGTTCAAACATCAGCCCGGTTCTTACCCAGTCATACTCCCGGAGAAAATGCTGACGCTTCTCACTCATATTATTTCCCTGCAATGCTGGCCCTCCTTGTTTTACAAGGCGAACAGGATTACCGCAGGTATGGGCGTCTATACAATAAAAAATGTGCTTCATTGGTTCAAAAATAACTGATTAGCCAACAAGAAACATTCTTTCTGACAGCATGGCTTAATTAAAATCAAAATAAAGCCTCTTGCTGGCAATATGCATTTACTTTTATTAAATTTGCCTTACATTGTTTGACTATGGAAGCCTACGGAAAGATACTGCTCATTGCCATGCCCGCCTTTTTAGCGCTGGTATTATTTGAAAAATGGTATGGCTGGCGCAAAGGAAAAGACACGGTCCGGAATATGGACATGATCAGCAGCCTGAGCAGCGGTGTTACCAATGTAACAAAAGATGTTATTGGGCTTTACCTGGTCATACTCTCTTATCCTTTCTTTTTGCACAACCTGGCATTGACGCATATCCCCAACACAATTATTGTTTATATCATCGCCTTCTTTGCGCTGGATTTTGCCGGTTACTGGGTACACCGGTTGCAGCATGTCACCAATTTTTTCTGGAATGGCCATATCGTTCATCATAGCAGCGAGGAATTCAATCTTGCCTGTGCATTACGGCAAAGTATCTCGGCTATTGTAAAAACATTTGCCATTTTCCTGCTGCCCGCTGCCATATTCGGTGTTCCGGCAAATGTGATCAACGTGGTAGCGCCGCTTCACCTCTTTGCACAGTTCTGGTATCATACGCAGCATATCAACAAAATGGGTTTTCTCGAAAAGATCATTGTGACCCCTTCGCATCACCGGGTGCATCACGCTATCAATCCTGAATACATTGACAAGAATTATGGACAG